>JAGWBO010000099.1:0-1289 GCA_021295855.1 Pseudomonadales bacterium
CTTCGAAGACACTCGCGCCCACCGCGATCGTACCGCTCTCAACGAGCGTGATCTTCGGTGCGTCATTGGAGGCTCGGGTCGTCACGACAAAGGTGTGGGTAAGTTGTTCACCTTGACCGTCTGATGCGGTGATCGTGACGGTCACGACGCTATCTTCACCTGCCGTTGCGTGGCCGCCGGTAACTGTCAATACATTGCCTTCACCGATTGAAACGACGTCCGTATAGATGTTCGTATGTGCGGTGTACGTGATGGTGTCGCCTTCCGGATCGACGAAGTAGTCGTCAAGATCAAAGGTTCTCGTCAGACCGTTCACCATATTCTGGTCCGTCTTTCGCGAACTCCAGTTCGTTGACATTGTTGACGGTCACTGTGATAGGTACTGAAATAGGATCTGACCAATGATCCGTAACTTGAAGATTGACCGTAAACGATTGGGCCGTTTCGTAGTCGATGCCATTACCCCAGAGCGAAAGACCTGCGGCGGAGGGGTCGTTAACCCCAACAAGACCACCAGCTCGCGAAACGGCCATGTAGCCACGACGTTCTATCTGAAACTGACCTTCCAAGGAATACGTAAGCGTGTCGTTATTCACGCCACCTTCGTCAAGGTCACCCGCCAACCAAGCGGTCGTAAACGCGGTGCCGGTACCTTCGTTCGATTCGGGCATTTCCGCTGTGTAACCGGTCGCACCACCCGCAAATTGCGGTAGATTGTTGGCGCCGACTTTTACATGCACGGTGGCCTCAGACCAATCCCTAGACACGAGAGGACCATCCGCTGGACCCGACCAAACTCTAAAGAGTACGTGCGCTGTGTACGTGCCTTTGGGTCTGTCAACTAAGTCGGTGTTTGGATCATCAAGAACTCCGGTAATATGAAGGATCGGACCTACCTTTCGCGTAGTCACGACTCGGTTACCAGCAGAGCCTGGAATACCGTTTCTGTCAGCTTCATTGGAAACCGTGCACGCAGTCCTAGCTGTACCGGTAGCGGCAGCAACAGTTGGTGTCGCAACGCTATCCAGCGCTGAGGCATAGGCATTGTCGCCTATCGTCGAAATTGCGGGGGCCCGATCCCCTGCTTCGTTACTGTCACATACATAGACATCAGTCGACGCAGCAGCGGAATTGAAATACACCGGCGCACCTTCCGGATCCATAAACACGCTCGAAATCAAAATAGATCTCGAATCGTTTTTGCTTAGATACCATACTGGCGCACGGTTAGTCGTCGTGTTCTGAGTAGATAACGGCTGTTCATCGAACGGCGTGACCGTGATATTGAC
>JAGWBO010000099.1:1325-1671 GCA_021295855.1 Pseudomonadales bacterium
GAACCACCCGTGAGCGGGTCAGCGTCAAGGTGCCTTCCAGTCTTCAGTTGAACCGAAATACTTCCCCTCCGACCGTTTGCGGTATCTGTGGCTGTAATTGACTTTCCATCGGCCCGGCAGTCAGACCTGCCACTGGATGTGTCCAGCTCCAACTCATCAACGCCGCTAAC
Source organism: Pseudomonadales bacterium (assembly GCA_021295855.1). GTDB lineage: Bacteria > Pseudomonadota > Gammaproteobacteria > Pseudomonadales > Azotimanducaceae > Bin55. The sequence goes on from JAGWBO010000099.1 coordinate 1,496, forward strand.
CTGGTAGCAGTAAGCGTCACTAGTAGAGGGCAGAGCATCCTGAATTCTGCTGTTCAAATTCGCCATTGAACCGGCATCAGTGGCGCCTTCAAAAACCGCCGTTCCACCATTGCCATCTTGCTCAGCATACGTCACGTCTGCCGAAACTGTAAAGTCAACCGCCTGTCCATGCGATT
>JAGWBO010000099.1:1890-9111 GCA_021295855.1 Pseudomonadales bacterium
CATTGAAGAATTTCAATTGGCCTCTCCTCCAGTTACCAATCTTCCGCAACTGCGCCTTCGCATCCCTGCATTGGCCGAATCCGCAGCTACTTGAAGGTCGGCATCATACAAACATCTGACTCTCCTTCTTGCCTTTTCATGAACTCGATGGCGCTGTTAGTCTCCACCTCGGTGCGGTCCAAACCTTCACCCACCTCGGTTTCTCGACGGTTGATCGCGTGGTCCCGATTGGGATTGTTAGGTCTGCCTTTTACCCCGACGAACCATTCACCGTTGGGTTTTCTAGAAGTCATCCTTTGCCACGTTCTCCTTTCATGATGTCGACGGCAACCTGCGTTGTTCCCGCATCTCAAAGGCTACAACCTTGGAATGAATGGCGCGTAAAACCTACCCGATTGAGTTCGACGCCGTCTTCGTGGCGATGTGCCCTGCGGGTCATTCAACACCCTCATCAGGGGGTTCACGACCGCTAGGTGGCACTAGACCGGGGCATGGGCTTCAACGAGTCCTTCAGCTACGTTTTCGTCCTCAAGTTGCGCGATCGGTGGGAGGTGGCGCTCGGGCTCGCCCAATCGAGAGATGCACCGGTTTCCGCCTCGCATGAGCTCGTATTAGAAGGTCATCGTCGTATTCGTGCCAGTCTACAGGACTATCGGAAAAGAGCCTTAAATACGGACTCGATGACGATGCAAGCTGGTTCACGATGGGTGTCGGCGACCCCGGCTAAACACTTTAAAATGTATGGAAGGGAGGGTGAGTGTCATCTGTGAACGGTTAGGCCGTCACAGTGCAGGCTCTCTTTATGCCTCTCAAAACCTGAGCGATTTATGTTAAACGGAGAGCGCGACATCTATGAAGATGGCTATCGCCTCAACGTCTGTATGGTGTTGTGCAACGACGCCAACCAAGTTCTGATCGCCCAGCGCAACGAGGGGCGGAATGGGTGGCAATTCCCGCAAGGTGGCATGCATCAGGGGGAATCACCCCTTGAAGCCATGTATCGCGAGTTGAATGAGGAGATCGGTCTGCGCCCCTACCAAGTCAGCGTGGTCGCACAAACGCCTCGTTGGCTGCGTTATCGCTTGCCAGCCGGTCGCATTCCGAGGGAGATTTCGGCGATCGGGCAAAAACAACGGTGGTTCTTGCTACGACTCCGTTCGCCTGACCATGCCATCGATCTACGCCAGTCAGCAGAGGAAACCGAATTCGCGCGCTGGAAATGGGTGGATTTTTGGGCGCCTCTGCAACACACTCGCCACTTTGTGCGATTCAAGCATCACGTCTATCGAGAAGCGCTCGAACACCTATCGACTCACATTCGGCACGAGGCTGCTTAGGTGCAGGACGCCCTCCAAGACCTGATTTCTGATCTTTCCGGCGGCGTCAGCTTTAGTCGTGCGTCCGCGATGTTGGTCACGCGGGTCACCAACATCCTGAATTGCGACGTCTGTTCCCTGTTCGTATTGGACAGTAAGACACAAAACTTGCAGCTTCTCGCGAACGAGGGGTATCGAGACATCGAACCGAATCGGATTGTCGTTCCTCCGCAGACCGGTGTCATCGGCTTGGTCGTGAAGCGCAAAGAACCGTTAAATCTGACCAACGTGAACGAGCACCCCGACGTCTATTTCGTCGAGGGACATGAGGAAAACGCGTATCCGAACTTCCTCGGGGTGCCGATTCTCTCTCAACGAAGAGTCGTTGGGGTGTTACTCGCGCAAAGCGAATACGACGAATTCAGCGAGGATGATGAAGGATTTCTTACCTCGCTTGCGACGTCTTTTGCCACCCATTTGTCGCATGCGATCGCGACGAACGAGATTGCACTTAGTTCGGTTCCACCGAAACAGCGTGAAGAACAACACTTTAGAGGCTACGCCGGCTCGCCAGGTATTGCGTCAGGCACCGCCGTCCTGCGCCACCCTCATGCACAGCTAGAAGACGTGACCTATCGCGTCATCGAACCGAGCGAAATTGATCACGAACTCATGGAGTTCAACGAAGCGCTTGCGATCGTCGTCCAGGATCTAAATCAAGGACGCGAACGCATGCAGTCTGTGTTAGGCGCTGAAGAGTTGGCGCTTTTTGATGCGTACCTTCACATGCTTGACGACGACTCATTGCCGCAGGAAGTTCGCACGACGGTCATGAATGAGTGCGTGTGGTCTCAAACAGCGGTCAGCAGTGTTTTCTCCAGGCACATCCGCGAACTTGAACGATCGGAAAGTTCATATTTGGCGGAACGCGGGCAGGATCTGAGGGACCTCGGTCAACGGATCCTCGCAGCCATGCAGCGCCAGGATCATGTTGACAACGACATTCCACCGAACTCGATTCTGGTGGCGCAGGAAGTCTCCGCGTCCATGCTTACTGAAGTACCGGCGGAAAACCTAATAGGTGTCGTTTCCGTCGAAGGGTCTATGAACTCTCACGTAACGATTCTTGCACGTGCGTTGAACCTTCCCGCAGTGATAGGCGCCAAAGACATCCCCTTGCTTGATATCGATAACCTATCGCTGATTGTCGATGGGTTTTATGGGGAAATCGTCGTCAACCCAGCGCCTGCGACCGTAACCCATTTCGAAGAACTCGTCCACGTCGAAGAATCCTTTCAAGCGGAGTTAGAGGAACTCCGGGATTTACCCAGCGTTACCTTGGACGGCGAACGGATCAATGTTTGGGTGAATATCGGTTTGGTGAGTGAGATTTCCCGTTCGCTCGACCTCGGCGCAGAAGGCATCGGGTTGTTCAGGACGGAGGTCCCGTTCGCAAACCGCAACCGTTTCCCGACTGAGGAGGAACAGCGTCGCATCTATCGCGAGCACATGCAAGCGTTTGACCCACGTCCAGTGACCATGCGGACTCTAGACATCGGTGGCGACAAAGACCTACCTTACTTCAAGATCGAAGAGGAGAACCCATTCCTCGGCTGGCGCGGCATTCGGGTAACGCTGGATCATCCTGACATATTTCTCGGCCAAGTGCGCGCGATGTTCAAGGCAAATGCAGATCTTGAAGGCATCCTGCGCATCATGCTTCCGATGATTTCGAACATCGAAGAGATCGAGATCGCGAAGCGTTATATCGAGCAAGCGTACCGCGAAGTCACGGAAGAAGGTGTTAATGCCAAACAACCTCAGATTGGCGTCATGATTGAGGTTCCGTCCCTGATCTTTCAGCGCCAGCAGGTCGTTAAGCTCGTGGACTTCCTTGCGGTTGGCACAAACGACCTCACGCAATACATGTTGGCCGCGTCACGAACAAATCCACAAGTCGCTGAGCTCTACCAAGAATTTGACCCGTCTATGGTCCACGCACTAAGGATGCTAGCGAAGACTGCACACGAAGCCAGGAAACCAATCGGGATTTGCGGCGAGTTGGCTGGAACTGTTGAAGGTGCCGTGATGTGCATTGGGATGGGCTACGACGTCCTATCCATGAACGCGACTAACATCCCTCGGGTGAAATGGGTGATTCGCAACATAACGATGACAAACTGTCGACGAATCGTCGCCAGAGCCTTACGCATGCAGTCTTCTAAAGAGATTTTCAACTTTATCCGCGAGCAGCTACATGGCGCTGGACTGGACAAGGCACTACCACCTCACGAACCGCCTGCCATCTTTTTCTAGATCTCTCGTCACCTAAGACTAGCTAGACCAAATTCAATATCCATGCCTTAAGAATCGATATCTACACTTGAATCTCAAGACAAGACAGCTACTTATTTATTGCTATGGAAGTAAAAGACGCGATAGCGCAAGCGAAAGAGTTTGTCCGTGAGCTCTACCAGGACGAGCCTATAGAAAAAATCGGATTAGAGGAAGTCGAGTTTGAGAGAGGCTCAGGAGGAGGAACCTGGGCTATCACTATCGGATTTCAGCGTGTGTGGCAAGTAGCCGGTGGATCATTCACGATGGGTTCTCCGACTAGGGTTTACAAAGTTGTCCGAATTCTGGACACTGACGGTTCGCTCACGTCAATAAAGAACCATCGAATGTCGGTCGAAAACTAGCACCTGAAAAAAGGGATTTACATTAACGCGAAACCAAAACTACTGGTGAACGGGAACGGAGTTCAGATCGATGACGTCAATATCAAGCGTGCTTTCAATGGCTTGGTCGCGTAATCTGCTATCTGCCGTGACAAGAGGAATACGGATCGCAGTTGCGGCTGCTAGATACACACAGTCATACACTGGATGCTCAAGTTCGACCGCTAAGTAGATTGCTTCTCCAAGGAAATCTGCTGATCTAATGAGCTCAACCGCGTTGGGTAGTCGATGAAGTGCCTCAATCTGATCCATGACCCCGCAAATCTCAGATCGCATACGCTTCTTCCATACGACGTTCGCGACCCCTATCAGCACTAAGTCTGGAGCGAAAAGCGTTTAGGTTTGACTTAAGAGTGATCGTGCGTTCGGGCTCTCTGTTTCGTTGAACAACCGCTCAGCCACGCGCTCGCGTCGACCAAAAGGTTCAACGATCGCGGTCTTCACGGACGAGATCAATGCTATCGGAACACTGCGTATCCGTAGTCGAGTCCGCAACACGCTTCGAGAGCTCGCGAAACTGTTCTAACTGAGATCGACGAGTTACCTGTTCAGTCAATATGAACCGAATCTCGTTTTCAAGCGATCGGTGATTTGCTTTCGCCTGAGCTATCAAACTCGAGATGACATCAGTCTCGTGATTTCGTACGGTAACGCTTCCCATCACGGGTTTCCGTGTATTGGTTACAGAGTTAAGCGAACTTCCTAACTCCCGGTGGTGACTACCCCGATCTCGTCTTGATCCCCTCTTTTCCCAATATGTCTGTTTAGAAACTTAAGTTGCTCACCGTACATGTACATCACGGTGTCTCGGCCGAAAAAACCGTGTCCCTGATTCGCACGGAAGAGTGTTTCGACCGGTTTACCAATATCTTCAAACGCTTGTTTCATTCGATGGAAGTGCTCGGGAGGCGTTCGTCGATCTTGTCCGCCATGAATTAGCATGACGGCCGCTTTGATCTTGTCAGCGTAATTTAGCACTGACATCGGTTCGCGTTCTTCTCGGTTAGCGCCGATTGTGATTTTCCATCGATCGATCCCGGTTTTGCTGCGTGCAACATCGCCGATCCGTTCGATCGCAGTCACGTCATAGATTCCGGCATATCCGATGGCACACTGATACAGGTCAGCTTCCTTCGCAACTCCCATGAGTGCAGCATATGCGCCGTAGCTCGCGCCCATGATGCAAATTCGGTTTGCGTCAGCAATCCCCTCGTCTATAGCCCACTTCGTCGCATCCGTCACGTCATCCTGCATCGTTCCGCCCCACTGCTTGTACCCCATGGTTTCGAAATCGAGGCCAAACCCCGTCGATCCTCGGAAATTCACCTGCATCACATGGAAACCGCTGGTCGCTAGTACTTGCACCTCGCCATCCCACCCCCAGAAATCTCGCGAGTGCGGACCACCGTGAACAAGAACGACCATCGGACCGGGACGAGGAGTTTCTTTCACCGAAGATAGATAGCCGTATACAGGTGTACCGTCCCTTGCCTTCAGTCCGAACGGTTGCATAGTCGCCAATTTACTCCGGTCCAGACCGATCTCGTTTATACGATCAGTGATTTGATCAAAAGATCCCGTATTCGCGTCCAGGATCACGTATTCGGACAATGTATGTGCCGCGCTAACTAGCGCTATGACGGTTCGATAGTCGTGTGTGTAATCCCAGATCGTGACATTACTCTCGGGGAATTGCTGTTGTACCGTCTTATGTGCTTTAGCCAAGGCATGATTGGGATTGAGATACACGACCCTTGGGTAGTGGTGATAGATCGTGAGTCCCCATACATTCCCAAATTTATCATCCAATAAAGAATCGATGTCATAGATTTCATCGCGAAAGATCTCACGGTGCTCCCCTGTGACTCGGTTGTAGATTCCCAAAGCTTCGATACCTTTTGCGTTTCGCCAATCGCGCGTAAAAAACTCATCGGGCTTGAAGGCTGCATGAAGAGGTCGCCAACCGTTGCGATCAAATCGATATCGGGTAAGTTGCTTCCACTTCGCATTGCCGAGACGCTCGTGAACAACGGTGTATCCATCGTCATCGCTCCCAACATGAAACGCAACATCCTTCCGATCCTTCGTCAGAACGAAAGAACTACCTTGTGCAGGGGCTCTGGCGATTTTCGATCTTGCACCAGACTGCATATGAATCTTGAATATGTCACGATATCTCCCATCTACACGCGTTATCAAGGCATGATCTGGATCTTCATAGAGTACGTTGAAGATTGAGCCAACCGGTAAATCCGTCGTTTTCCAGTCCTTAACAGAGACTTTCATGTATTCGTACGTAGGGAAATACGCGTCTTCATTCGGATACTTGCGAGACGGTCGGATCAGTATTGTTTCGTCGTCGATCCACCTTATGCTTGAGATCCGCCTCTTCTCTGGCATCCCGAATGTGAATTCGATTTCTCCGGTTTCGCGATTCACAACTTGCAGCTTGCAGTCCTGATCAGCACCGTCGCCATACAGAATCGATGCCGCGAGATACGTGCCCGTTGGCGAAATGCTTATACGAGCCAGATCATATGGTTCAAAGAACTTCCAAAGGGGTATTGACTCCGCCATCACAGCGGTCGAAATTAACAAAATACAAAGAGCAATTGATTTACGCACTACGTACCTTAGATCTTTGAGCTAAGAACCTCGCTTGACGACATCTCGTAGTCCTGTCCGCGGGAGAACTCAATCAGAGCTACTACCTCTGCGACATACTCTTGATGACGCATGCTTCGGTTCTTTTGGTTGCATTGAAGACCGAATTTATTCTATGAACTATCCGGTGCGAGACATGCACATCACAATCTAAAGACTCTCGAGTTTCGGCGATAAGGCCGTGAACCTTAGGGCATTTCAAATCAGACATTACAAACCGAGCAGTGAAGGTAGATCTCGTTTAATTCAGCGCAGTTATCCCAGTTTCGCACGTTTACTTCCCATGTCTCTCACTGTGAAATCTACCAGGAAGTGCTGCGACGTACCGTCATTTCATAGTTGATTTCCGAGTAGCGCAGCCCGTTTCTAGTGAGACAGACGCGCGACAAACTAAGTCGCGCTTCTATGCCTCTCTAAATCAAGCTGGGACTGCGCACGTTTTAGGGGACAGTTCAAGTAAGAGAGTCGAAGCCATTTTCATAGCCTTGCTCCTCGTCATCGAG
>JAGWBO010000100.1 GCA_021295855.1 Pseudomonadales bacterium
CCTGCGGTTCTAGGTCGTTTACGCCACGCGGCGGTCCTGATTAGATCGCCGCAAATCTCTTCTCCAGCCCCGGCACGTCTAGGCGTGTCGGGGTTTTTTTATTGCCGCTGCGTCGACCAAAAATCTTGCTGACAATCCCGGAATTCGACAACTGAACCGAAAATCGGCGTACAGCTCAAGAGCTAATACGGTATCACGATTCGAAACATGTGATGAAGAGAAGAATCTCACACTTGATATTCGCCTTGTTAAAGAGTACTCAGAAGAAGATTGTCACAACCCGATCAAGACGAAATTTACGATTGTACGTTACGACGGGCTCTACACGGTTGTGAGTTTCTCGACCATCTTTGAATACATCGCGCCATTCACCTGGCGCACCCAAAGAACGTTCGTTACAGCCCGAGCCCCCTCATTCCTAGCAAGATTTCAACATATCTATTTCATCTCACTTGTAAGTGCGACTCGTTTAATTGGGTGAAATAAGACTCTAAGTTGAGCTAAAATTAGGCGGCGACGAGGGTTTGCTTCGGGGAGCTAATCATGCTTACCGCAGCTAGAGAAGACGCTCAACGGCTTTCCTTGAAAGCGACTTACTCTAGCATGCGTTTCCACTGCCGAATTGTGGGGACGCTATTTTGTTTCGCTCTTGCCGGGTTATTCGCGTCAACTATCGACGCGGAGATGGCTGATCGTGCATTTACGCAAACCTCCCTTAATCTAACGTGGAGCGAATCACCCGATCAGCTCACCACGAACCTACAAGCGCTCAACGACACGTATTTGTCGGCTAAAGGTAGTAAAGGTGCGCGGTTCGCGACGTACTCAATACGAGATGCTAATCGTTCCCTCTTTGAACTGAAGGATCGCGAACGCCGTTTCATTTCATCTACGGAACTTATCGACTATTCGCAAGAACTTGAGCTGCAGCTCAAGCCCTCTGCTTCCATCGACTACGAAGCGCTGAATCAATCGAAGACACTGAGCATCGTCGTAGACGCGGTGGCGAAACGCGAAGCAGACATACGCCGACTCGTGCACCCTTCAGAGGTGGACGACGCCCTTAGCGCTCGAAACATGCTCGGTACGCCATCCTCGCTAACGATCACGATCACGGTGACCGATGTTAATGAGCCGCCGCTCGTATCGCCTGCATTCGATCCTGACTCCAATCATCGACGCGGCTACTTGCTTCGATTGAATGAGAAGGATGGCACGGTAAGTTTTAGCGGTGATCGTCTCTTCCTCGACCCCGAAGGTCAACCTCTTTACTTCAAACCGAATTCAGAAGATATTGAGATTCGTGAATTCGCGGGAGTCTCACCAAACTTTGGTACGTACACGGTCAAGATCGGCGACACAGACTTGGACTCGAACTTCCTTGCAGGTAACTCCCCGTCTATGGATGGTCGAATCGTACAAGTGAGCGTGACCGGGACGACGATTTCAATCACTCCGCTTAAAGGCACAAGCGAGTCCATCCGCAAGGCGGAGATCTGGATACGCGGATGGGACCAAAGAGGACCTACCGCGGGTTTTCCCAGCCTGGATCCGGCTACGGCGGAGAAGGTCGCGAAAATCACCGTGCTCGTACAGACAGGTACGAATCGATTACCGCAATGGGCAGGTAACGCGACCGGCTTCGCCATCAGCGTTAGAGAAGGGTTTGAAGGGCTGTTACAACCTCAGTTCGGCACGTGGGACGCCACAGATCCAGATGGTGAATACGTTACCTATGAACTTCTTGACGCGTCAGCTTTAGGCGCGTGCGCCAGTATTCAGGCGAGGCCAGGCATAGCTTTCGCCGGTACGTGCATTCGTTTGGAGTCTACCGTCTCGGTGCTAGTTAGCCTGGACGGTAAATTGGACTATGAGCTGGTGCGCGAGGATCCAGTAGGAAGATTCACACTGCTAGCGATCGACTCTCGTGGCGCGATTGCGGAAGCCAGGTTTGAGTTGCGCGTCGAGGATATCGATGAGCCAATAACCGGGGGTTTCAAAACCAGCGCACTTAGCATTCATTTGCCGACGACACCTGTAAAACGCATCGATTTAAGCGATCTTTTCATGGATCCAGAAGATCGTGAGAACTTAACGTTTCGTGCCACTAGTAACGCGCCATTAATCGTATCCGTGAACGAGGCACCGGACCCGGTACTAGCGATCAATGCGCACAAAGTAGGTAGCACCGTTGTAAACGTATGGGCGTCTAGCGCGACAGGTAACTCACATTATTCGTCGATAACGGTCATTGTTAAGAATGACAACAATCCCCCGTCCTTCGATCTGATTGACGAGAACTACCGATTAACCGTAGCTGAAAGCGCGCTAATCGGCACAAAACTAAACAGACCACTCATGGCGTCGGATCCTGATCCTGGTGATGTGCTGTCCTTCCGCTTAGAGCCGAATTCGCATTTTGGTTTAACCTCCGAGGGACTGCCTACCAATCAAATTCAGCTCGTCACAAGAGCGCCTCTTGATTTTGAGACGCAGAGTGAGTACATACTGACGCTTTCGGTCAGCGATGACGTGGCAACAGTAGACACGGAAGTACGGGTAAGTTTGACGAACACAGACGAATCGGTCCAAGCCACAGCTGATCCGATTCCACCCATACGTATGAGCGTGGACACGGTACGAACACTAGACGCAAAGGCGCACTTCTTTGACGAGGACGGTCAGGTCCCCGAATTCAGTATTGGTCAATACGATACGTCTATCGTCGATATCTTCGTCCGCACGAACGGCGAAGTAGAGATCTACGCTAAACGCAACGGTACAACGGATGCAGCGCTGCTTGCGACAGATACACTGGGTGGCGTCGCGGCGAAACGTTTCTCAATCGTTGTCGAACCGAACGAACCACCAGTCGTTAATCAACCTATCCCCGATCAAACCATGCAGGTAGGGCTGCGCGAACTATCAATGGCAGCGCTGTTCTCTGACCCAGATGGAGAAGTAACGGACATCGAAGTTACTTCTAGTGATGAGGACGTATTGTGGGCGATCATCCCTAAAAACGAAGCGGATACGCTCGTGCTTTATGCGTGGAAGATCGGACTAGCCGAAATCAGTATTTTGGCTCGAGACTCATCCGGCAACGAGACCACGCATACGTTCACCGTCAGAGTGACATCTGAGGAACCAAGTGTCAGCGACGCTGTCATTCCCGATCAAGTCATCGGGTTGGGGCAACGCTATGGCGCTGTGAGCTTGTTTGAAGCGTTCGCGACCGACACGGATGAACCGCAATCATTTGATGTGAGCTCGGATCGTCTGTCGATCGTAGACGCTATCACCGGCGATTCAGACGTGGTTGCATGGTGGCACTCACTAAATTGCACTCAAAAGGTTACTGCCGTCGGGGACACCGGCGTTGCCGACACATCAAATCCATATTGTCAGGACTTCGCGACATTGCGTCTGCAACACAAGGTAATCGTTCGCGCCGTGGCTGCCCATCACATTTTGTTGCAGGGAATCGCGACGGGGAGTGCCGTGATCACGGTCACCGCGACGTTCGTGAGCGGCGCGACGATTACAGCGACCTTCTCCGCGACGGTTGAAGCAACGGTCGCCGCAGTTGCCGCGTCAGTACCTGCGCGAGTCGTGTACCTTGATGAGATAACCTCATGGTCGATACAGGAACTCGTCGGCAGAGAAGGGGTCCTGAACGTGTTAACGGTACGGGTTCGCCAGAAGGACTTGGCCGAAGTTAGCCTCGACAGAGATCAACAGACCATTCGCATCCAGGGACGGGAAATCGGTTCTACGACGCTCGTTCTCATCGTGACGGATACGAAGGAGCAACACCACGCGATTCAATTTAACGTTCGTGTCGCCAATCGAGCGCCACAGGTGTCTGCGTCGAAGTACTCTATGGCACTCGAAGTGGGCGAAGAACCACAGGTCCAAGACCTCAACTACGTCTTCGTAGATAGCCATGCGTTGCGGTTTGAGTTACTTTCACCTGAAAATCGGTTCGTCGCAGTGAGACTACAAGAATCGAATCTGATCGTCTCACCTATGCGTAAAGGCGCGGTGGTATTGTCACTTCGCGCAACTGACCGACACGGTGCGTCGGCGACCGCGAAAATTGAGATTACCGTGAACGAAGACCGCCTTAACGAAGCTGCTTCTAAGGCAATCGCGGGCTACGGACGGGCGATATTGAGTAGCGTGAGTGGGGTCATTGGATCGCGCGTACGCGAACCTCTAAGCCCGCCAGACATACGGTCGAAGCAAGCGCAAAGGGATGGCCATACTTTTGACGCTGTGATGTCCCGAAGCACGGGTTCGCTGGCGCCCGATGCGAGATCTGACGATACGACGCATCGGGGTCTCTTGGCTGGATCTTCCGCACCGGCGTTAGGCAACCGTTCGATCCCGAGAATCTCTCATACGTTCGCGAACGGGGACGACACAAGATATTGGACCCTTTGGTCTGACTCGG
>JAGWBO010000017.1 GCA_021295855.1 Pseudomonadales bacterium
CGACAAGTACGGTAATGATGAGCATATAGCCCATCACAAGAATGAATACGGTAACCGCCTCAACAAATCCGACACTCTCACCGGTAATCCGCCGCGCTTCCACGAATTGCTCTAGGATCGGGACGAGGACACCCATACCCAAGATCACATCGCTGAAGATCATTGCCACTACGACCATTACGCAACTAATCAGACCCGCTACCCCGGGATGTGACCAGTTCAACCTTCTTCCGCTCTCGAAAAATCAGTCGATGCCTCAGGAGCATCGTCGACAATCGTGACGGTCTGTGGACAATCCTGTTTTTGTAAATCCAAGTAAATTCCCCACGCGAATAGCACGCACAACAGTAAGCACGAAACAATCACGCCAGTTCCCACGACCTTCATCGCGTATGGTTGGCGGGGAGGTTCGACGGTATTCTGAAAGTCATCCATGATGGACCTCAAGCAGTCTGAAGTGAAACGAATCGGGCGTAAATACCGTCCTGATCCATAAGTGATTGGTGATCGCCCGATTCAACGATCGCGCCGTCATCCATCACGTAAATCCGATCTGCGGCTCGTATTGTTGAGAGACGATGTGCTATCACGATTACGATCCTACCGTCACGCGCTAATCGAAGGTTTCGTACAAGCTCATTTTCAGTACGTGGATCAAGTGCCGCGGTCGGTTCATCGAGGATCAATACAGGTTTATTCGAAACCAAAGCACGAGCTATCGCGATCCGTTGTTTCTGACCCACGGAGAGTTTCGCACCAGCTTTTCCAAGGTTTGTGTCGTAGCCCTCCGGTAACGCGTCGATGAACTCATGCGCGCCCGCTACTCGAGCTGCCTCCTGTACGTCTGCGAGGGGTGCATCACGACGACCCATTCGAATATTGTTCGAGATAGTATCGTTAAAGACCGATGTTTCTTGGAATACGAACGAAACTTGCTCGCGCAGTCTTACCAAATCTCCTTGACCTGGCTCGACACCATCAACGAGTAAACGCCCTTTCGTCGGCAAAATGAGCGCGGGAATCAAGTATGCGAGGGTGGTTTTACCGGCACCGGTTGGCCCTGAAATCGCAATCATCTCGCCGATATTCGCTTCAAGATTGATATCTCGGAGGACTTCCCTACCTTCTGGATAACGGTACGAGACGTCCTCTAAGCGAATGGACTCGGTCAATGTAAGTGTGGAATCAGATTCCTGCAGTTGGCTGATTGGATCGACATGCTCGAGTTCGCTGTCCAGAATCATGAACACACGATGCATGCCGGCGATGCCCTCTTGTAGCGTCAGCCACAACCTTCCTAGCCAGCCTGCAGAAGCAGAGATTGCACCGTAATACCCCCAGATGACAAACCAATCTCCGGGCGAATACTCTTGATTGATAAACGGCACCGCGAGATAGTAGAACACGATGTAAACCATGTTCGCGCCTATCACAAATCCGATGAAATTTCCACTTATGCCGACCAGGACAACCTGTCTAAACCTTGAGAATGAGAACCAGCTCGCTTTCCGAAACTTTTCGACATAAACGTCAGTGCTGCCGATACCTTGCACCGCCATCATGTTGACGAGTCCTTCTTCAATTACCGCCGTCGCTTCTGATCCGGCTTCACGAGCAAGCGTGCCGTACTTGCGAGAGAGTTTGGCGATATAAAGCATCAACGCGAAATTGAGCGGTCCAACCGCGATAGCGCCCCACACCACGACTGGTTCATTTCTGAAGATCACGAACATAACTAGGATCGTCGTGACAAGATTTACGAACGAGGTGATTGGACCGACCCAAAGGTTGAAGATGATGTTCGATACACCGGGTGTGTCATACATCGCACGATAGACGACATCACCGTTCGCTCGATTCGCAAGCTCAGTGATACTGTGCGACTTGAAACGATGGAATATGTCGCTTCGCAATGTATGGTTGAGGCGATGGGAAACCCGAATGTGCCACAGTGACTCAAATAAGCCGTAAAGCCCACTAACCAACGAATGCATACTGTTGGCAGCATTCTCGGATCGAGTTGCGATGTCTTCGCCTTCAGCCAACGCCGCTACCGCACTTGATCGTTGCGCACCATCGGTGCCATATGCGCCGACGAGTACGAGCATGGTGATGAATAGAACACCAAGGAAGAACGCCGTCTCGTACACCGAAAGCGTCAACATGAAGTCGATGATCGGTAAGAAAAAGAATGGGACGTTTGCGTCACTAGGTGGACTAATGTCACGCACGACGATGAAGTCAACGATCGCCTTGCCCGTCAAGGGTAGAAGCAAGATCCAGAAGATGCTGGTTGCTTGCGTCATTCCTTTTACGGCTAATTCAAAGTCATATCGCAACGAGTATTTCAACGCCCGAACGACGGTTTGAATTGCAACGCGACCACTGATCATCGACTCACTCATGCGGATTCATCGAGTTGCTGTGCGGTAGCGAGCTCGGCGTCAACGAAGCGTTGGTATTCACCGGTGGGTTTTGCGATCAATTCATTGTGCGTGCCGTAAGCTGCGATTGCGCCATCGCGAATAAACGCGATTCGATCCGCTTGCCGTATCGTTGACAGCCGATGGGTGACGAGAAAAACAGTGCGCGCCTGAGCCCATTCCTTTAGATTCGCCATGATGCGCCGTTCCGTCTCCGCATCTAAGGATGCAGTCGGTTCGTCCAAGATCAAGATCGGCGTGTCCTTCAGGATAGCGCGGGCAATTACCAGACGTTGTCTTTGCCCAGTCGAAAGCTTGCTCGCGCGTTCGCCTAAAAAGGTGTCGTAGCCTTCCGGTAATTGCTCGATGAATTCGTCCGCGCACGCGATTCGCGCGGCTTCCTTAATCTCTTCGAAGGTCGCGCCTTGACGTGCGTATGCGATGTTATCCCGTACGCTAAGAGAGAAAAGAATGTTCTCTTGCGTAGCAAGGGTGATCTTTTCTCGTACCGACTCGAATGTGAAGTTTCGTATATCCTGATTGTTGATCTGGATCGATCCCCCTTGATATTCGAACAATCGAAGCAGCAACAACATCAGGGTAGATTTACCTGAACCTGTCGGTCCCATGATTGCGGTCACTTCGCCAAGTCTCGCATCGAACGTGATGCCTTCAAGGACACGACGCTCGGGATAAGCGAACTGCAGATCAACAAACCGTATATCGGATTCAATCGCTTCGAGTGGTACCGCATCGTCACGATTTTGAATCTCTGGGGCTAGATCAAGAATCTGGTATACGCGATTCAAGCCCATCGCCATATCTTGTGCGCGCCCCCAGAGAAGGAACAGGAACTGGATGTTCGATACGCCCTCACGCGCACGTACTCGAACTGCATCTTGGGCGCCAAAACCCCACACGGCAAAACCGAACAAAGCGAGAAACGTGCTGCTGAATGTAGGTACTTGCTCGTACGCTAACACAGCGGCATATAGCTCGATGAAAGCAAGTGGCAAGGCGGCGAGCATAAATGCGATAAATCCATAAAGCAGAAGGCGCACTCGAGCGTTGTGAGACGCAACGAAGGCGTCAACCGAGGCATTTTCGAATAGGGTCTGCCGCTCACGTTCTAGTCCGTTCACTTTGATGGTTCGAATACCTTCAATCGATTCTTGGATCGTCGAAGTGAGGTTTGAATTTCGCATCCTTGCTTCAAGAAATAAGTGACGCAGCTTCACCGACATGAAGTTAGCGAGCACCACAAGAGGAACCCAGGTAAAGACGATCGCTAAAGCCAGAAGCGGACTAAAGAACATCACGACGAAAATGCCGATAAAGAAACGTACGCTCATTAGCAGCGGGTCGATCACGAGCGATTGGATGATCTGCGTGACCATCGCGCTATCTTGGAATAGGCGATAGATTCCGTCGCCCGTCTTTGAATCCGCATGAAACTTCAATGACAAGTGATGCAGCTGCGACATGAGATGCATCCGCAGGTTCTGATTGATGTTCTGCATGACCCAAACGCGGTAGTAGTCACCACCGTTATCGATCATCGCGCCTAACGTACTAAACATGACCGCCAGCATAACGATCAGAGGAACAAGCTGGAAACGCTGGTCGACCGTCAACGCCTCGACATGCACCCAAAAATCATGATCAAGGAACAGAATGGTTGCCGAGACTGCCGCAACAGGTTGATCTAAGATCACGTTCTGATAGATCATCGTCAGGATCGTGATTCCCCAGAACGTATTCCAAGCGGTTGCGATGATGCTGATTCCGACGAATCCAATGACGTGCCAGATCATTGGTCGGATGTATGGCCAACCACGCAGGAATATGCCGACGATATCTGCGAAATGCACTTTATCGGGTTCGATGCGACGCATGCGTTCGCTGTCGACCCGCATGCCTTCAATCGATCGGCGAATAAAGCTTGACGTTCTACTTTTAGGATCAAGCCCTGACGGTTCTTGAATAGCTATCTAATCCAGAAATACATGAACGGCGATACCCTAGCGTTAAGCACTATCGTGTGAACAAGCGCTTTGACACCAAGTCAGTACTTACTTACCCAAAGGTCCGTCTCATCGTGTGAATGGGTTAATTCAAATCCAACCCACAACCTTATTCAACGGACTATGCGCGACGTAAGCATCGTGTTTATATTCGTTGGGTCGCTTGCAGATTGAAACTTCACACGTTGTGCAAATTGGAGAACTCCAAAAGTAAACTAGGACCTCAAGCTACATCAGCACCGTAGCGAAATTCCAGTACTCGCTCTCTACATAAGGACACGATATGCAATTTGGTGTACAGGTTAACTGCTATCTCACTGAATGGGACGACATTAAGACTTCAATCAATGCGATGGAAGCAGGTGATTGGGACAGCATCTGGTTCGCAGACCATTTCTTACCGCCCAGTCGACCCAACCTAGAACACGGCACGGCGTTTGAAGGCTACACCCTCATCGCCGTTGCCGCGGGTATGACAAAGAAACTCCGAATGGGTCACTTGGTACTTGGCAATCCTTATCGAAGTCCTGGTTTGCTTGCAAAGATGGCAACCACGCTTGATCAAGCCTCGGAAGGACGATTCACATTAGCGTTAGGCGCAGGATGGTTCAAGCGCGAACATGAAGCCTTCGGTTGGGAGTTCAAGTCAATGAAGGAACGCCAAGATCGGTTTCAGGAAGCTTGTGAACTTATCCGACAGCTCTTCACTTCAGACGAACCGGTCACGTATAACGGTAAGTACTACCAGCTTGATAACGCCCCCATGAGTCCCGGTTGCTACCAGAAACCGCATACTCCGATCATGGTTGGTGGGACCGGCGAGCGTCGCACACTACGGACACTTGCGATGTACGGAGACATCATGAATATGGATGGATGGGCTGGTCAAGGCATGTCGATGGAGATCTTTCAACATAAGGTGAGCGTTCTTGAAAAACACTGCGCGGACGTGGGTCGCGATCCTGCCGAGATTCAAAAGACGCTTCTTATGCCTCTACTGATTACCGAGGACAAAGAACAGATTGAAGGATTCCAACGTCGACTGGGACGGGGTTCAATGGCAGCACCTAAAAACGAAATCATTGATCGAATCGGCGAGTTCGAAAGAGCGGGAGTCTCCGAGATCATGTTTGGTGGTGTGCGAACTGGCGATGTCGAAGCCTACGAGCGTATCGAAAAGGAGATTCTGTCAGCTTTTCACTAGGAAAACATCCAACTAACAAGCGACTCGACATTGGGTATACACCTTGACACGTGTATAGGTGTTCAAGTAGTATTTCGGGCTTGCATTTTGGCTCTTGGAGACGTTAATGTCACATGACATAGTAATCCGCGACGGCGAAATCGTCGACGGTACAGGTAAAGCATCGTTTCACGGCGATCTGGCTATAGACGATGGTTTAATCTCGGCGGTTGGCGAAGTAGACGGCAAAGGCGATCGTGAAATTGACGCGACCGGTCATGTCGTAAGTCCAGGATTTGTCGATCTTCACACGCACCTTGACGCGCAGATTGGCTGGGATCCGTTGATGACGCCAGTCAGCTGGCACGGTGTAACCACCGCGCTGATGGGTAACTGTGGTGTGACGTTTGCGCCTTGTAGGCCTACTGACCAGGATTTACTCGCTGGCATGATGGAAACCGTCGAGGACATTCCCAAGCACGCGATTCTCACAGGTCTGCCATGGGATTGGGAAGACTACGGCGGCTATCTCGATGCGTTAGAGCGGCTCCAACCTGCAGTAAACGTCGCAGGCATGGTGGGACACTGTGCCGTGAGGTTTTACGTTATGGGCGAACGCGCTGTTGAGGAACAAGCCTCAGAAGACGAGCTCAAGCAGATGGCCGAGGTCGTTGGTCATTCCCTTGATAGAGGTGCAATCGGATTCTCGACGAATCGATATCCACCTCACAAATTGCCAGATGGTCGATCAATTCCTGGCACATTTGCTGATCCGAAAGAGCTCGTCGCAATCGCTGGAGCTGTAGGCCCTCGTAATGGCCTAATGCAGGCCGTTGGCGCAAACTTTGACGTGCTCAAACAAATTAGCGACACGACCAACGGGCGCGTCCTGTTCAGCTACGGTACCGGACCGCAAGAAGGTTCCGGCGCAGCACAAGCGAAGGCACTCGCGCAACTCTGCGAAGGCAGGGACATTACTGCGATTACGCAAGTGCGAGGTTCCGGCTTCATGTTTGGCTTGCAGTCTGCCTTACCAGTGCAAGGAGAAACCTGGGCAAAGGTTCGTGAAATGGATCTAGTGGGTCGCCTCGCGGCAATCAATGATGACGAGACTCGTTCGAAACTGATCGAAGAAGGCAAAGCCACGGATTCCCGATTCCCGCTCAATAACGTGTACTACCTCGGCCACGGGGACGTACCGAACTACGCGGCTGGTTCTGACGCTAGTTTGAAGAGCCTGTCCGAACAAGCTGGTGAGCATTGGGTTGAGACATTCATTCGGCTTGCGCGCGAGAGCAACGGCAGAGGATTGTTTAACCTACGGATGTTCAATCAAAGCTTGAAGGAGCTTGGCGACTTATTCAAGAGCGAGCACTGTTACCCAAGTCTCGGTGACGCGGGTGCTCACGTATCACAGATCATGGACGCAGGATGGGCAAGTTTCACCGTGGGACATTGGATACGTGACACTGGTCTGTACACACTCGAGGAAGGTATTCGACGACTGACTTCCGGTCCTGCTCGCGTACTCGGATTGAGTGATCGAGGAACACTTAAGGAAGGCATGCGCGCAGATGTCAACGTGTTCGATCTATCTAAAGTCGCGGAACGGCAACCTGAACTCGTGCACGACTTCCCAGGTGGTGCGCCGAGATACATTCAGAAGTCGTTTGGTTACAAGACGACGGTCGTTAATGGGCAAGTGAGCCTCGAGGACGGCGAACTCACCGGCGCAAGAGCTGGCACCGTTCTCCGACATCAAGCGTAATTACGCCTAGAGCCACAAGGCACCATGCATAGCATGGTGCCTTGTTTTATTTGTATTTAAGCAGTGCTGGCAACAACAGTCGGCACATCTAAGGTATTTTCTTGACGGATTTCGTCACGCCTCGACAAGTAGGTGCCACATCGTTGCGTGTGACCCCATTGGGATTTGGAGCGGCGTGGATCGCTTCACCGGATATAGCAATCGACGATGCGGTGGGTACTGTTCAGGCCGCGTGGAATAACGGCGTACGCTTCTTCGATACCGCGCCTTGGTACGGCATCGGACGCTCAGAGCGGCGCCTTGGTATCGGTCTTGCTGAACTCGGCGAGTCACGCGACCAATACGCGGTAAATACAAAGGTGGGTCGCTCCCTTGAGCCGGAATATATTGAAGATCCTACGAACGATAGTACCGCTGCCGACGGTACGCCACGTACCCCGAGAGAAGCCGTCAGCGGTTTTCGGGTCCATTTCGATTATTCCTATGACGCTCTTCTTCGGCAGCATCGTGATTCATTACAACGTATGGGTCTGTCACGCGTTAACTCGCTCACATTGCACGACATCGATCACGGTTACCACGATCCGAGTCAACTTGAGACTGTTCTGCATCAGCTATCCGAAGAAGGTTTGGCGGGTGCATCCGCGCTAAACGAGCTTAAAACAAACGGGGAGATCGACGCGATCGGCATGGGTTGCAACCTCGAGACTAAAAACGCGTTCAGTTGGGATGACGCCAGTCACGAAGACCTGATTGAACGAGTCATGGCGCTCGTTGATCTGGACTTCCTTGTTATTGCGGGTGGTTACACATTACTGGAGACCCGTGCGCTTCGACGAGTGATTCCCCTTTGTGCTCGCAACAACGTAAGCGTGATCATTGCGAGTCCTTTTGCAGGCGGCTGGTTAGTGAATCCCAGCAAGATGGGTTACATGTATAGCAGAATGTCGGGAACCAACGCACCTGAACACATTCAAGATTTGACCAAAGGAATGCAGGACGTCTGTGCAGAGTTTGGCGTACCCATCGGCGCCGTCGCGCTTCAGTTCGTCCTATCGCATCCAGTAGTCACTGCAGCAATTCCTGGTGCAGCAAATCCGAGGGAGGCGACGAGTAGTCGCGAATTTGTTGAATACGATATCCCACTTGAACTCTGGGGACGCATGCGCGAACGCAATCTGCTTGCTCACGATGCGCCCTGCCCTAGCGACTCCTGATACAAGCTAATGTCCGAACAACCCAGAGATATTGACGAAATCGCGAATCTTTACAGGTCGCTGATTTCCGAAGTAGGTGAAGACGTCGAACGCGAGGGATTGGTAAGAACACCTACTCGCGCTGCGAAAGCCCTTGATTTTCTAACTCGAGGATATGAACAAACACTCGATGAAGTCGTCAATGGTGCGTTATTCTCGTCCAACTTGAGCGAGATCGTAATCGTAAAGGACATTGAACTGTACTCATTGTGTGAACACCATGTCTTGCCATTCATTGGGAACTGCCACGTCGGTTATCTTCCAAAAGGAAAAGTACTAGGTCTCAGTAAAGTTGCACGAATCGTCGACATGTTCGCGAGACGGTTACAGATTCAAGAGCAGCTAACGCAACAAATCGCAGAAGCAATCGAGACGGCTACTGGTGCTATGGGCGTCGGTGTCATCATTGAGGCACAGCATCTATGCATGTCCATGCGTGGCGTCGAAAAACAGCACTCGGTTATGAAGACATCTGTCTTGTTGGGAAGCTTCCGTGACGACAATGCCACCCGTAGTGAATTTCTCCAGCTAGTTAAGTAATCTAACGTGCCTACTCGTCCGCTCCGTTTTATCCATACCTCGGATGTCCATCTCGATAGCACCGCGTCACGCGGAGAAATTGAGGGATTTCGTAATCCTGCGGAGTATGCCTTCGCACAGGTTGTTGATGCCGTAACCAGTTCCGAATGTGATCTATTCCTGATCGTAGGCGACCTCTTCGACAGCGCACGGATCAAAGAGCATGATTTTGAATTTGTAAAAAATCAAGTCGGCAAGATCGCTTGTCCGGTCGTGTTGATTCCGGGCAATCATGACGTACACGACGACACGTCAATATGGCGAAAGTTTGACCCATTAGATCTCGGTCCACATGTATATCCGATCATGGCTCACGAGGGAGATCTACTTGACTTTCCGGAACTCCAAGCGACTCTCTGGGGTAGAGCGATGGATGAGCATTCACCGAGTTACGAGCCGTTGTACGGTGTTCCTGAGCAAAGTCACGACTCTTGGTTTGTAGGTCTCGCGCATGGGCAAGTCGTGAATAAACGCGTGAACGGAAGTTCATCCCAGATTACACACGGCGAAATTGAAAACTCCGGCTTCGATTACCTAGCGCTCGGACACATTCACGTCTGGGATATATTTGAGTTTGGTGACGTGACTGCGTGTTATTCAGGATCACCTGTTGCAGCTTTTGCGTCGAGTCAAGGTGGCTACTATGCACAGGTAGATCTTGATCCTCGTCTTGGCATCAATATATCGAAGAAGAAACTGAAATCAAACGTAGATCATCCGAAAGTAACGCATGGCGTCTTTTTTTAATAGTTTCTGACGTACCGCTTCACAGCATCAAAAACTATACAAAGCATGCTTCGTTGACACGCAAAATGCGCAGATAACACTAGTGATTCAGCCGATAGCTTCACACGTAATCTCAAGTCGGTGTATCGCGGCCATACCTAGACGCGGAGTTGCGTTCCGTTTTATAATGGGACTAAGCAAAATAAGGGGAAGCGCTATGGGGAAATGTATGCATATACAGCATATTGGTCGACGTTTTATTGAATGTACTTTGCTCACCATTGCCACCTTCGGTCTGACCGTATCTGCACAAGACGATAGTCAGACAGAACAGAACGACGCGGATTCAGAAGATCAACCTATTGAAGAGGTAGTGGTCACCGCGTCGAAACGCGAGGTGACTCTGCAAAACAGCAGCTTGGCAATCACTGCATTAAGTGCAGAGCAGCTCGAACATCGCGGTATTCGCGACTTTACCGATATTGCTTCCGCGATACCTGGCGTAGACGCTGACGAAGTAGCACCTGGACGAATCGCACTGGTTTTCAGAGGCGTCAATTTTGGTAGACGTGCCATCGGTAGAGGTTCGGCTGATGAATACCAAGTCAACGTGAGCTATCTGGATGACATTGTCCTTTTCGCCGGAATCACCCCACTCAAGTTGGTCGACGTGGAACGTGTTGAAGTGCTCAAGGGACCGCAAGGTACTCTCTTCGGGAAGAGTGCTATGTCTGGCGTCGTTCGTTACGTTAGTAACGCTCCCGATCCAACCGGTTTCTCTGCCGGTGGCACGCTCGGTGGCGAAACGATAGCTAGCAGCGAAGACTTTGGCACATCGTTTGAAGGATTTATAAACGTTCCAGTTAACGACTCAATGGCAATTCGAGCGGCTGCGTACCGATTCGATCTTCCCGGTTTCATTGACGTCGTAGGTCCATTCAACGAGCCTGACGCAAACACCGAAGCGACCACTGGAATTAGGGTGCGAGCGCTGTGGGAAGTGAACGACAATTGGTCCACGGAGCTGATGATTGCGCGCCAAGAGAGTGACCTCGGGGATAGTGGTCAACCAACGCCAACGTGGCGTCCCCAATATCAACCTGACGCCCACGCGATCCAATTGACAAGAATGGATCTAGACGATCCCAAACGCATGTACGCTGAACCTGGTCGGACCGAAGAAAACGTAAATAGCCTAAAGGTCAATTGGGCACTAGAACCTTTCACCGTTTCTGCGATAGGTGCTACGACCAGTTCGTTTTCGGTTTTTGACGATGAGATGACAGATAGTTGCGACCATGTGTGGGATTGGGCATGGTGCTTTGGAACGGTACCGGGTGGACTATCACCTAACGGATTACCTCTCTCTTTCTCAGAGACACGAGGTCCCAACTATCGCGATATTGACACGTTTGAATTGCGCTTCGTCTCCAATATCGACGAGAATGATCGCTTCGAATATGTGGCTGGCCTTTGGTTCGAAGCCAATGAACACCAGCGCTCGCATCATTGGTTCTGGAATACCGCTGACCGTGCATACCTTGAACAGAAACAGGCTGAGGCTTTCCAATTCGCAATAGACAATGGTTTTGTTGACGCAAGTGGAAACCCTATTCTTAAAGAAACCGATGCACACTGGACAATGGGCTGCGAGATCGGTGAACGCGGCGAACGAGTCGACATAGCTTCTGGTGAGTACTTTCATCATCGTTTTACTGTGAACAACGCGGATGAAAATGCGTTCTACGCGGAACTAGGCTTTCATGCGACCGATCAGTTGAAGCTCACTACCGGTTATCGCTTAGCTCGCATTCGGACTGAATTTCGTCGAAACAATGGTCGGCACGGGCCATGCTGGTACGACTTTAACGAAGCCGAGATTGTCACAGACTATCCGTGGCAGAACACTAGTACCTACCGCGTGAACTTAGACTATCACGTTAACGATGATCTAATGCTCTTCGGATTTGCAGCTTCGGGATACCGACCATCAGGCACCGACGTATTCAGCGGCAAGTTCTCCGTTCCAGACGCAGATGGCGACGGTACTACCGACGCGGCGTTCACACAAGAGCCGTTTGACTATTTCCCACAACGATTTGATTCCGATTCCTTATGGAATTACGAGACTGGAATCCGTAGCGCTTGGTCCGACGGGCGTGTCATTTTGAACGGGAGCCTGTATCGAATCGACTGGGAAGACATCCAGGTTTGGGGATCGTCAGAGGATCAAGAAGCTGAAATCCTTGCAGCAACTGGATGGGCTTGGTTCTATCCGGAAACGCGAACGATCAACAATCTAGGTGAAGCAAGAATCGCCGGTATGGAAGGTATGGCGATCTTCGCGCTGGGTCGAGGTTTTGAACTAACTACAAACCTAGGATATAAGACTACGGAGATTCTTTCAAACCCACGTAATCCTGACCTGGTAGGGAAGGAACTCGCTGGATCCAGCAGTGGGAAACTACAGTATTCGTTCCTTGGCGATTGGAGCGGTCGCATGGGTAACTACGACGTGCGCGCAAACGCAACTTATCGTCATGTTCCTGAGAGGGTCGCTGGGTACGGTGCAGGAGAAATTCAAGAGCCCACACCTTCGTATCAGACATTTGATCTATCTTTCGGTGCGAGTCGAGATCAATGGTCTTTCGCGTTGAATCTCGACAATCTGTTTGACAAGCGAGGCTATACCTCGCAACCGCTTGGAGGCAACGACTGGCCCAACCCACTATGTGTAGGCGTAGTAAATTGTTGGGAGGGAAATCCTAACGACTGGCGCGACACGTATGCGATCTACGACATTACCCGACCTCGCACGATGACGTTCTCGTTCTCGTATCGAATGGATAACTAGGAAGCACAGAGCCTGTCGCCGAGCAAGCCGTGCGGCAGGCTTTCCTAAAACCTGTGTAGGGTTGATTGCGAACTCAAGCTCTTGTAACGCTAATTCGCTGATTTTGAACACTGTCTGCTAATCAAAGAATCAGCTTGCGCGACGTAACCTTCGTATGGCGGGTCCGAATTCCCTCGAATTTGAAAACGTTCGTCGGCACTTGTGGGAAGCACGCTCGGATTTGTGCAAACCTGGGTACGATGATCGTGATGCTCGTGCTCACAGGATGTGGCGGTAGCGGTTCTTCGCCCGCTTCAATAACTCCGCCGCCAACAGAACCTGAACCGCAAGCTCCCACTAGCGAAGGACTTTGGTTTGAACGTGACTCCGCAACCACGTGGCCGCGCTCTATTGAGGATGACGCAGCAGGACTCGTAGGAGGTGGTATCGCAGCTGCCGACTATGACAATGATGGTGATATCGATTTTTACGTTGTTGGGGGCGAAATCGATCCTAGTCATCTATATGAAAACCAAGGTAACGGAGCATTCCTAGAGAAAGGCGATTCGTTAGGGCTCTCCATCCAAGGTTGGTACAGTGGTCCGGCGTTTGGTGATATCGATTCAGACGGCGACCTGGATCTCTTTGTAAGCGGAATCAACAACACCAAACCTCGCGTGTTCGAGAATCGTTTATCTGACTCAGCAAGTCGCTTTATCGATATTACTAACGAATCCGGAATCAATCTCACGACTCGCAATACTGTGTCTGCGACGTTTTACGACTACAACAACGACGGCTGGCTTGATCTCGCCACAACCCACTGGACCAACCTCAATCCCGGTGCAGATACACAAACCATGTGGCGTAATACTGGCGACGGTAGATACGTCGCAGCGACGCTTTCCAGCGGTCTAAGCGGATCGTTGCTTGAAGGTGATATCGATTTCACATTCACCCCGAATTTCACTGACTTCGATAACGACGGGGACGGTGACCTCTTGATGGTCGCGGACTATCACGAGAGCCAAGTGCTTCGCAACAACGGTGATGGAACGTTCTCAAACATCACGGACAAAAAGGTCATTATTGACCAAGCTGGCATGGGTGCGGCCGTAGGCGACTACGACAACGACGGCGACATGGACTGGTTTGTTACATCGATTTACAACATTGACGAAAACGGAAATTACTTCGGTAACCGGATGTACCGGAATGAAGGCGATGGTTCGTTCACTGATGCAACACTCGGTATCGCTGATGGCGGTTGGGGTTGGGGCGCATGCGCTGCCGACTTTGACAACGATGGGGCGTTAGATATAGCCCAAACGAACGGCTGGATCGTCGAAGGAAAATGGGACTACAGCGAAGACAACGTTCGACTATTCCACAACGTTGATCCGGCGAATCTTCGATTTGAAGAAAGAGCGATGAACGTTGGCTTTATCAACGTCTCACAAGGTCGCGGCATCGCATGCTTTGACATCGACCGCGACGGAAAACAGGACGTCGTGGTCACGAACAACGCTGCGGATAACGTGGTCGTGTTTCGCAACAAAACCAAAAACAACAATCACTACGTATCGATTCGCTTAAAAGGTCGTCCTCCTAACCATTTTGGCGTAGGCGCTAGACTTATCGCGACCACCATGGAGCGCACACAGGTACGTGAACTCGGCGGATCAAACAACTACGCTTCACATAACCCCTACGAGGTCCACTTCGGACTAGCCGACGCGACGACGGCGGATATTCACGTAATTTGGCCAGATGGTGCAGAGAGCGAAAAGCTCCAAGTACCCGTTGATCGCCTCATAACAATCGAACAGCCACCACCCGTTAACCGCCTGACCGTATCGCGAGGGCAAGGCGACGGTACCTTTACGGCCGGAGAATCAGTCAGAATCGAAGCGGCCCCTTCAGAAGACGGTTACCACTTTTCACATTGGCGGAGTGAAGGCGGTGGGACGTTTACGAATCTCTTCGCTCCCTCAACGTTTTTCACGATGCCGCAAGGCAGTGTGACAGTTATCGCAAACTATCTACCTGGAGTCGCCGCCGACACTACCGTATCCGTCGCAAGACGATGGAACGAAGTACTTCTGCAGGCGATTCGAAATGACTACGCTCGACCAACCGTACATGCACGAAACCTGTTCCACCTCTCTGCCGCCATGTACGATGCATGGACGCTCTACGATAGCAATAGCACTGCGACTCCTTGGTTACTCGGTAGAGAACGATCAGGGTACTTTTGCAGATCGGATACGAAGAACGCCGTCAGCGATGTTCGCGAAGCCCGCGAAGAGGCGATCAGTCACGCTGCATGGACACTCGTTCGGCACCGATTTGCGTCGTCTCCCGGCGCTGCACAGACAATTCGCGATGCAAATACGTTGATGGAGTTTTTAGGCTTCAGTCTCGAAGAAGACGAAATTACAGACGGATCGCCCGCTGCGTTAGGTAGCCGGATTGGACGTTGTTACATCGAGTTCGGCTTAGATGATGGGTCGAATGAAGCACATGACTACACGAACGTAAATTACGAGCCCGTAAATCAGCCGTTGAAACCGCATGATCCAGGAAACCCTTTCATATCCGATTTAAATCGCTGGCAACCTCTATCGCTACGGGAATTTATCGATCAGGCAGGGAACCCGAGTGACGCGACTCCGGATTTTCTAGGTCCCGAGTGGGGACGAGTCACACCATTTGCACTATCGGAAGAAGACCTCTCCATCTACCAGCGAAACGGCTATGACTATTGGGTATACCACGATCCCGGTCCGCCTCCAATGATCGATGAACACGGAGGTACGCACTACAAGTGGTCTCATGCTCTCGTCGCAGTTTGGTCCTCTCATCTGGATCCTACTGATGATGTACTTTGGGACATATCACCTGCTTCGATAGGAAATATTGAGACCTATCCGGCAAGTCTTGACGACCACCCAAGCTTCTTCGCTATTGAGGGCGGCGACGGCGGTAAAGGCCACTCAGAAAATCCTACTACAGGCGAAGCGTACGAATCACAAATCGCACCTAGAGGTGACTATACGCGATCACTTGCCGAATTCTGGGCTGATGGACCAGATTCTGAAACGCCGCCGGGGCATTGGTTCGTGATATTAAATGAGGTTAATGATCACCCGATGTTGACGCGCAAGTTTCAAGGTACGGGTGAAATTCTTACGAGGCTTGAATGGGATATTAAAGGCTATTTCGCGTTAGGAGGCGCGATGCACGATGCTGCGATAACTGCTTGGGGTATCAAAGGTTGGTACGACTATGTCAGACCCATCTCCGCAATACGAGCAATGGCGGATCGTGGACAGAGTAGCGAATCGAATCGACAATCGTTCCATGAGTACGGAATACCTCTACGCGAAAACTATGTCGAGATAGTTACTGCGGATGACCTGCTAGCAGGCGAAGACGGCGAACATATTGGGAAAATCAAACTGCTCGCGTGGCGTAATTCAGATGCTATCGACGATCCCGCGACGGCGGTTGCGGGTGTTGGTTGGATATTGGCCGAAAACTGGTGGCCGTATCAAAGACCGACGTTCGTTACACCACCTTTTGCCGGATATGTGTCCGGACACTCAACATTCTCGCGAGCTGCAGCCGAAGTGTTGACCGCTTTAACAGGCGATCCATTCTTTCCGGGTGGTATGAGCGATTTTCGAATTGAGGCAGGAGAATTCCTCGTCTTTGAGGACGGTCCTTCAGTAGACTTGAGCCTTCAATGGGCAACCTATCGAGACGCAGCCGACCAATGTAGCTTGTCCCGGATATGGGGCGGGATTCATCCGCCAGCTGACGATATCCCTGGACGCCGAATCGGTTCAGAAGTCGGCAACGATGCATTCACAACCGCACTCGGCTTCTTTAGCGGCGAACAGGATTAGAACCGAAGAGAATTCGTCCCACGGTTCGATTCACGTAACGTTCAGACTTTGCCACGCGTGTTCTGTTGGAATCGTCCTCGGTCACACGACAGCTTGATCGAGCGCACGAAACTACGTCCTAAACGCCCCGTCTCGGGTCGAAGGCATCGCGCACCGCTTCGCCAATAAACACCAACAACGTCAGCATGAGCACCATCGTAAAGAATGCCGCCAAGCCTAGCCACGGCGCTTGAATATTAGCTTTTCCTTGCGCGAGAAGTTCGCCAAGAGATGGATATCCAACGGGCAATCCGAACCCTAAGAAATCGAGAGACGTAAGCGTGACGATCGAGCCGCTAAGTAAGAACGGTAAGAATGTCAACGTAGCTACCATCGCGTTAGGCAGGACGTATCGCAGAATCACGATCAAATCTCGCTGCCCAAGCGCTCGAGCCGCCTTAACGTAATCGAAATTACGGGTACGAAGTACCTCAGCGCGCACAACGGGAACCAGCATCATCCAGTTAAAAAGGAGCAATAAGAACAGTAGTGCTAGCGCACCCGGTTCAATGAGACTGGTCAATATCATGATTATGAAGAGCATCGGGAGACCCGACCAAATCTCTACTACTCTTTGCCCGATCAAGTCCAGCAATCCGCCGAAAAAGCCTTGTGTAGCACCAACCGTAATTCCAATCATCGCGCTCAGGAGAGTCAATGCGACTGCAAACCAAAGGGACAGGCGAAATCCATATAGGACACGTGCCGCCACGTCACGGCCAACATCGTCGGTACCGAGTAAGTGTCTTCGACTAGGCGCTTCTGGTAGTGCTCCGGTCGTATCTAAGTCAATCGTGTCGAAGGCAAACGGAATGGGGGCCGGCAAGATAAATCCTCCACTCTCACGTATAAACTCTTTCACCACGGGATCACCGAAGTCAGCCTCGGTCTCAAACTCGCCTCCGAACGTAGTTTCTGGATAAGACACAAGCACCGGGAAATACACGCCACCTTGATATATCACAAGGAGCGGTTTCGAGTTAGCAAGAAATTCGGAGAAGAGCGTTACGATCACCATCACACTCAAAATCCATACGCTTAGATAGCCACGGCGATTGGCTTTGAAGTTGGACCATCTTCGCCGAGTGAGCGGCGAAAAGACAGTTCTCGCAACGGCTACTTCAGCCACTACATCTCTCGCTTTTCGAAATCGATGCGTGGATCAACTAGAGTGTACGTGATATCACCTACAAGGGTCATCACCAGACCGACGAATGTAAAAAAGAACAATGTTCCGAATATCACAGGGTAATCGCGTTTAACAATCGCCTCGAATCCAAGTAACCCCAGCCCTTCGAGCGAGAAAATCACCTCGATTAAGAGCGCGCCGGTAAACAACATTCCTACCAATGCACCAGGAAAACCGGAGATCACAATCAACATGGCGTTTCGGAATACGTGGCCGAGTAACACTCTTTTTTCTGCGACGCCTTTCGCTCGAGCAGTTAGAACGTATTGCTTGGTGATTTCGTCGAGAAATGAGTTCTTCGTAAGCATCGTTAGCGTTGCAAAACCGCCAATAGTTAGCGCAGCTATTGGCAGAGCCAAATGCCAAAAGTAGTCGAAGACCTTCCCCATAGTAGACAAGGTCTCGAAATCGCTTGAGACAAGCCCTTTCAACGGAAACCACGAAAAATAGGAACCGCCGGCGAACAAGACGATCAGAAAAATGGCGAATAGAAAACTCGGCATCGCGTAACCCACGAGGATTACCCCGCTTGTCCACGTATCGAATCGCGTTCCATCGCGTACCGCTTTCACAACACCAAGCGGAATGGAAATCAGATAAATCAAAAGGGTCGACCAAATACCCAAGGAAATCGACACCGGCAACGCTTCCTTGATCAATGTGAGCACAGGTCGTTTCTCAAAAAAACTCATACCCAAATCGAAGGTGGCGTAGTCACCGAGCATCTTGAAAAATCGAACATAGAGCGGCTGGTCGAAACCAAATTGTTTTTCGATCGCTTCGATGAGCGCCGGATCCAATGCTTGAGCCCCAGCAAACTGTGACTTTGCGCCTGGATCAAGTACAACCGCACCCGGCATCGCAGTTTGAGCCCCTGCGACTCTCGTCATAGACTGGCCAGCTGTTTCACCCATGATGCGCGAAATCATCTGGTCGACGGGACCACCGGGCGCAAGTTGAACGATGAAGAAGTTAATCGCGACGATCCCAATAAGAGTCGGGACGATTAGCAGAAACCTCTTAGTTACATACCAACCCATAGCGATTGCCTAATGGCTAACCGACGAAGGAATGGAGTTATTGCGCGCCTTCGTTGCGTCAAACCACCAGCCTTCAACAAATGGCCACCCGTACCCCGCAGTATGTTCAAGTCTCGGTCTACCAAATCTATTCCAGTAGAGGAAACGAGACTCGTCAATACCGTTCAAAGGAATGTTGTAGAAATTCCATAGGAGAACTCGATCGAGAGCACGGGTCGCCGCAACCAACTCGTCGTACGAAGTCGCTCGTTCAGCTTCCTCGATCAGTGCATCCGCGACGGGATGGCGAATGTTCGTAATGTTGTAAGTCATCATCCCAGGATTCGCCGCCCAAGAATGAAAATAAGTTCGCAAGTGAGTAGTAGGCGGCGCCACCAAGTCATGCTGCCAAATCAGTGCCTCAAAGTCTCTCGCGCGACGACGCCGAATGAACTGCGCACTATCCATCATCCGTACGTGTGCAATGATTCCTAATTTCTTAAGTGCCTCGGCGAATGGGATAAGCACGCGCTGAAAAGCGCCACTGTAATTCAAAATCTCAAATTCAAACGACTTACCGTGCTTGTTTACAAGCAAAAAATCCTGAAACTCCCACCCCGATTCTCGAAGCAGCTCTGTTGCGCGCGATAGAAATTCACGGTTCACGTTACGTCCGGAACTGACGGGCAGCTGAAAGGTTTGCGTGAAAACTCGCTCTTGCAATTGATCTCGATATGGTTCAAGTAGCTCAAGTTCCGCATCTGTAGGTAATTCAGATGACGCAAACACTGATCCGGCGAAGTAGCTGTTGGCTCGCGTCGCTAATCCATGGTACAAAGCACGGTTTTGCCATTCAAAATCGAATGCGAGAGTAAGCGCCTCACGCACCCGAACGTCGGAAAACAAATCACTATCTGCATTGAAGACGATAACGAATTGGGAGCCAATCCGGTTCGCGCTACGAAATGAGTCACTTTTTATTAACCCATCCGCTACTGCGGGCATCTCTTGAGATGATTTCCAATACCGAACATCGCCTTCAAAATGGACATCTATTTGACCTTTGAAGAATGCTTCGCGCGCAACCGTACCGTCACGGTAAATCTCATGACGGATGCGATCAAAGTTGTATCGACCTCTATTCACTGGTAAGTCTCGACCCCAATAATGAGGCACACGCTCGTAAACTACAAAAGAGCGACCATAGTCTGCGACTCGGTAAGGACCACTCGCCGGATGCGTCATGGTGGGATCTCTATCCTTCCAATAGTGACGCGGCAATATAAGTTGCCCTGCGACGATCAGTAAGTTCGCATTCGTATAGGTTTCGCGGTGGTGTAATGCAAGTTCCCGCTCGCCTAGGATGGTCACGGACTCCAACCACTGCATGAAGACCCGCCCATCTAAAGTTTGTACGGCTCGATCGAAGCTGTACTTGACATCGTATGCAGTTAACGGCACGCCATCATGCCATCGAGCATCCGGATGTAATCTCAGATATAGCGTACGTCGGTCTTCAGAAA
>JAGWBO010000018.1 GCA_021295855.1 Pseudomonadales bacterium
AGCGCCTCCCCATTGACGCCACCACGTGTAGTGCCCCGGCTCATTGGGGTGCTGTTTTCGGAATACGTCTGTCCAACCGTTATCCAGCCAGCGTGTTAATTCCTGCCGTTCTTCTGGTAGGAATCCGCTAGTTTTCATATTTCCCTTAGGTCGCGCAAGGTCAATCTCGGTATGTGCCGTATTGAAGTCACCGGCGACATAGGTAGGACCCGTCGCACGTAGTTTTTCTAGTGCTCTGTACACGCTTTGATAGAACGCGAGCTTGTAAGGCACTCGGCTGTTGTCGCGCGCGTTTCCTGAACCTTTAGGGTAGTACACGGATGCAATCGATAGGCGACCGAATTTCGCTACGATAAATCGCCCCTCGACATTGAATTCATCTTCGGGGAGACGGGTCAAGACACGCGTCGGTTTCTCGCGTGAATATATCGCAACCCCAGCATATCCCTTACGCACAGCCGGAAAGAACGCGGTGTGCCATCCTGCCGGATTTCGCGTTTTCTCATCAAGCTGCTCGGGCAGGGCACGTACTTCCTGAAGACACAACACGTCCGCGCCACAAGACTCAAGGAATTCGTGAAATCCCTTTTTTACGCACGCACGAAGTCCATTTACGTTCCAAGAGATAACTCTCATCACTCGCTCACTTTTGTAGAGACCGACTCTGTCGACCGACTGACAGGTTCGGGTGGTTTTGCCAAAAAGAAGAACACTGAACCGATGAACGCTAATACACCGATTGTGGTAAATCCAATCCAGTAGTTCTCGTACTCGTCAAATAGGATGCCGACCAATATAGGTCCAATCGTCATCCCAATCATGGTGATCATTGAAGAGAAACCAAGGATACGGCCGAAGATCTGTGCACCAAAGTAGTCGGCACGTAATGACACGAGCAGCGGCGCTCGGATCCCCCAAGCGAAACCATGAAGCAGGGTAAACACAATCACCATGAGTGCGTTCTCAGCAAATGCGACAACAAACATAGCTAGCGAGTGAAGTATCAAACAGACAGTACACAAGAGACGTTTGTCGAAACGGTCGCCGAGTAATCCCCCGAGAAGCTGTCCCACCACCTGGCAAATGAACATCAGCGGGAGAAACGCACTCGCATATGTCAGCGAGTATCCGAGACTCCGGGTCAGGTGCGGCAACAGATGGACCATGACCGCGGACACAGTCAATAGCGCCACGCCGTGACCTAAAGCAAGGAACCAAAAGGATCGAGTCCGTAACGCTTCACCGGTTGTAAAGCGGAGTAGGGTTATCGCTTGTCCGAGAGGTACGGGTTCACGAATTGCAATCCCATCAGGTTGTTCACCGATTTCCCGCGGGGAATGACGCATGACTAGTGAAAGCGGTAGCGTGAGAGTGAGGATGAAGATTCCTGATAACACCGCTGTCCAACGCCAACCAACCCACTGTAGAACGAGTGTGAGAATGGGGACGGCTAAACCGCCGAGTGAGAAACCTAGCTGCGACCCGGCGACAGCCTTTGATCGATGTCGACGGAACCAGTGTACGATGGATACCATCGCGGTCGCAAAACCGCCGAGACTGCCTCCTACTGCGATAAGAATGAATACCGCGTAGAAGCTCCACACCGAATTGACGAGTGCCAGTAACATGAAGCTCGTTCCGAACAGCACATTCCCGACGACAAGAATGACTTTTGGACCAAAGCGATCAGTTAGCCATCCTTGAATTGGACCAAGTAATCCACTCTCGACACGCGTTAATGCGAAAGCGCCCGATACGATCGCCGCACTCCAGGCAAATTCTTCTTGCAAGAGGACGACGTACGCACCGTACGAGTGCATCCAAAAGAGACCCGACGTAAACTGGATACCGGCTGCGGAAAGAACGATCCACCAGCCATGGAAGACTTTGCCTCGTGGGCGAAACGTGCTGTTGAAGCGTTCGCTAAGCGTTAACAATCAACGACCTTAGCGATCGGGGCATGGATAGGAACTAGCGCCAATCAGACAAAGGCGAGGATTTTAGGTAGTTTAGATAGTCTGCGCGGAGCGTAATAGTTGGATTTATCAGCGAGCTTCGACGATGTTTATTAGCCCATCGTTAAGCGATCCACTTCGGAAGCCGCCTAGCTCCATCGCAACAAATCGATAGCCACAAGCCTTGATTTCGGCTTGAATTTCGTCCGCGTGTTCTAGCACCGCTTGCATCTCAGATCTATCAATTTCGAGACGCGCAACATCGTCATGATGTCGCACACGGAATTGGCGAAGACCAAATCTCTCAAGCACTGATTCTGCACTTTCAATCTGATTCAGTATGGATTCTGAGATATGAGATCCATATGGAACTCGACTCGAAAGACATGCTGCTTGAGGTTTTTCTGCGTTCTCCATACCCAAATGAGCCGCGAGAACTCGAATCTCTGCTTTTGTCATGCCAGCATCACATAACGGTGAGCGTACATCAAAGTTCTTAGCTGCGACTAACCCAGGTCGGTGATCACCGAGATCGTCTACATTCGTGCCGTTGAGCACGATCTCGTAGCCGCGTTCTTGAGCAAGCCCTTCAAGGCTTGTGTAAAGCGAAGTTTTACAATGAAAACAACGATTTATTGGGTTTTCTCTGTATGCGCTCTTTTGAAGTTCATCAGTGATGATCACCTCGTGATGAAGACCCCATTTCTCCGCAAGATCCTTCGTAAGCTGAAGGTCACTTCTCTTTAGGCTTGAACTCGCGGATGTGACTGCCAGCGCATTTTCACCAAGTTCTTGATTGGCGATGTACGCAACTAGCGAGCTGTCCACACCACCGGAAAACGCAACGATAACCCGTTCCATGTCCCGAATACTTGACCGAATGGACTCGTATTTCGCGTCGAGCGCTTCCGTGAGCGCGTTCATGGTATTCATAGTTGATTTATGCGATGGGCTTGAAAACCGGCTCCAAATCCGTTGTCGATATTTACCACACTCACGCCTGACGCGCAACTATTGAGCATACCGAGCAGCGCTGCCAAGCCGTTGAATGACGCGCCGTAGCCGACTGATGTTGGCACTGCGATTACGGGTTTATCGACCAGACCCCCAACAACACTTGGAAGCGCGCCTTCCATGCCAGCCACAACCACCAAGGTACGACACATCTTGATTTCCTCGAGACGCGCAAAGAGGCGGTGGATGCCGGCGACGCCAACATCATTAATTCTATGTACGGGACTCCCATAGAACTCCGCAGTAAGCGCGGCTTCCTCCGCTACACCCAAATCGCTCGTACCCGCGGTGATGACCCCAATTGGAGTAGGTAGCGTCGCCGGTTTGTGAGTGACGAGCGAAGCAAGGCGAGCAGTTTCAGAATACGATAAGGCCGAGAATTCGCGTTCTAGGGCCTCCGCGGCGTCTTTATGTACGCGAGTTGCCAGGACATTGTTACCGTTGTCGGCGATACGTTTGAACGCAGAGACCACCTGGGACGTTGTTTTTGATTGTGCGAATATCACTTCAGCTTGACCTGTACGGGTTTCTCGGGCGTGGTCAATCGTGGTTCCTTCTATTTCTTCGAAGTAGCTCGACGAAATCTGCGTCCTGGCTTCCTCTAGGTCGATGCGGCCAGCTTTAAACGCCTCGAGTATCCCGTCAATCGCCATCGCTACTGTCCATTTGTGACGCGATACTCCGATCAATCTCCGCCCTCGCTGCGAGATAACTCACGTCTTGCTCCGTTGCAATCGCGCTGACGTCGTCATGTTCTGCTTTCCAGCGAATCGAGCCATCAGGTAGTGTGACGACCTTCACACGAACTTCGCCTAACGACGTTGTCATGATCTCGGATCTACGTGGAAGCATCGTTTTAGCAACGGGCCACTCTCGAACTCCGATCGTCGTCGAATTTCGCAATATGCACTGGATGATGCCATCTTTGAGGTCAGATGATGCAAGAACTGAGAGTTTTGTGCCTGGCCGAGACTTTTTCATCACGATTGGGGTGTAGAAAACATCTCTGGCACCAAGTGCAAAGAGTCGTTCGCTTAGCGGCTCATAAGCCTCTGGCGTCATGTCGTCGATATTGCACTCCACACAGACGTTCGTCTCCGTCTCAAGCGCTACATTTGCCTCACCAAGCGAAAGCCGCACGACATTCGGTCGACTGAAATCCTTTGTCCCGACACCATATGCAGTTTTGGTGGAGACAAAGGAACTTGGATGACACCAGTGGTCAACCGTATGTGCCAGGATGGTCGCGCCTGTAGGCGTCGTCGCTTCTCCCTCTACATTTCCTCGCGTAGTCGGAGCACCTTCAAGCAACAGGGCAGTTGCAGGCGTTGGAACAGGCATCAATCCGTGTGCGCACTTAACCATACCTGATCCAAGTTCTACGTTACTACAGAACACGTTCGACGGGGCAAGATATTCAAGACAGATAGCGGCACCAGTAATGTCGACGATGGCATCCACGGCTCCAACTTCATGGAAGTGCACTTTCTCAACGGGTATCGCGTGAACTTGTGCTTCCGCGTGAGCGAGCAACTCGAACATGTCCGACGCACGCTTCTTTACCCCAGGTGCGAGCGCAGATTTATTGAGTAAGTCTTGGATTTCGGGTAGACCGCGTGAGTGCGAGCCTGGACTTGTGAGCTCAACCGTCACATGAGTTCCAGATATGCCCATCTTCGTTTGCTGTTTGGCCTTGACGCGAAACTCATCATCGATTCCGAGTTTCGACAATTCACTTAGCAGGTGGTTCTCGGGCACACCCAGATCAAGCATCCCACCAAGATGCATGTCGCCTGCTATGCCACTGAAACACTCATATAGCAGCGCTTTCGGCATGGTGATCTGTGTTACTACGCGAGCAATTCGTGCGTTGAATCACAGAGCTCAGCAATATTCAATCCGTAGGTACATGCATTACGACAAGGCGAGCCGTCGCAACTAACACAAGCGCTCGCATTACTTTTGAGCATGTCGTACTCGTCACGAGCGAACGGTATATCCCCGTAATCGACAGCGTACATGCGGGTGCGCAATACTTCGCCGACTTCGACGTTGTACGGACACGCACTATAGCAATCGTTACAGAGCGGACGACAGTAGGTATTGCTGTTGAGCGCAGCATATTGATCAAGCAGTTGCAAGTCGCTGGCCTCAAGACGCTCGGACCCCGATGCCCCGAGAAATTCAACGATTTGCGGTTCGGATGACATCGTGATCACGGCTGCATCCACATTTTGATTGGTGAGTACCCACCTTAATGCGGCCTGCGCGAACGTTCCGTTGGCTGTTTCGTAGGCTCGCATATCGTTCAAACGTGCGCCACGAAGCGTTTTCATCACCGTTACACCGACATCGAGTTCCTTTGCGCGTTCAAGCAAACTCGGGAGTTTTGGTTGAAGTGCAACCATATCGAAGCGCTTTACGAGCTTTTCATAGAACGCCGGATCTTCTCCGAAGTTGTACGCAACCAGGATGACATCGGCCATGTCTTGGTCAAATGTGTAGGTGAGACAGCGATCGAGGTAACCAGCGTGTCCTGAGACACCACTAAATCGGATCTTGCCTTGTTCCTTCGCACGTGTGATGAACTCATTCCAGCTTTCAGACGAGAGTCGCTCGACTTCGTTCACTGCATGACACATGTACACGTCAACATAGTCCGTTTGCAGTCGACGTAGTGAGGTCTCCAAACGATCCATTAACGAGTCAACGGACTCGTCTGCGTCGGTCACCGCCTTGGACACGATATACACGTCCTCGCGCATGCCTTTGAGCGCATTACCCAACGTCGTCTCAGATTGACCTCTCGTATAGCCGTGCGCAGAGTCAAAGTAGTTGATTCCTTTATCGAGAGCAAAATGAACAAGATTTTCCTGACCGGTGCGTAGGTTGCTGGTTCCCATCGAAATATCGGATATCTCTAGTTCCGTACGTCCGAGGCGATGGTAGGACTGTACGGTAAAAGGAAGTGCTACATCAGCGGCATAAGCGCCAGGCGCCACGGTGGCGGCAGTACCAGCGATACCGGTAGCTGCGGACCATCGCAGAAACTCGCGGCGATTAGTTTCGATTGATTTGGGCATGGGATAGTTCCTCGCTGATGATGGCGCTAGTCGCTACGACTAACATACGCACCCGCCAATTGAACGACTTCAGCCTGCTTTTCGCAAGTCGCGAGCAGGAATTCAAGCATTACAGGAGTGACGTTTTGCCTGATTACGACAATTATGAAAACTTGATTATCGACCGAGTCGGTACCGACGATCGTGTGGGTCGAATTCAGCTACATCGACCCGAGAAACTGAACGCGCTGTCGCAGGAGCTACTTTACGAGTTCAACGATGTGCTTCATGAGATGGAAGCGGATGATTCGATACGGGTTATCATCGTTCGCGGTACAGAACGGGCTTTTTCATCTGGGTATGACCTTACACCATCTGGAGGACGAGGCGCTGACGGTGTCGTTCGCAGATTCAAGAGCGTTGATGACAAGGGACGTCGCTTGGTCATGGGCATCCGTAGTGGGATGCAGCAAATTACCGACATCCACATGTACTTTTGGAATATGGCCAAGGTCACAATCGCGCAAGTAAATGGCTACGCGATTGCCGGAGGGTGTGAGCTGTGCATGATGGCGGACCTTGTATGTGTCGCTGAGGATGCCCAACTTGGGCACCCCGGATTACGCGGTTTGGGTACCTCTCGAACAGGCGTTATCTGGCCGTTGGTTATTGGAATGCGAAAAGCCAAGGAACTTTATTACACCGGCGAAAACGTCTCGGGTGTAGAAGCTGAAAGGATCGGAATGGTCAACTATGCATGGCCTAAAGAGGAGCTCGAGGAGCGCACGATTGCCTTTGCTGACCGCCTTGCGATCATGTCAGCAGATCACCTTGCGATTCTTAAGCTCAATATGAACCGGTTCTACGAAAATATGGGAATCTACTCCTCCGTTCGTACCAGTACTGATCTTGATGCTGCCGGTCAAATGACTGGATTTAGTTACGCGTGGCAGGATAAGGTCGGCGAACTAGGTTTCCGTTCAGCAGTCGATTGGCGCGATGGACCATTCCGCGAAATGGACACCTACAAGAAGTAACAAAGAATGTGGGCGACACGACCCGCGAATCATGTCGCCCACATTCATTCTCAGAAAAGCTTTTAGCGATTCTGCGGCGGATAGGGTGGTACACCCCAGTCTGTCTCCGGGTTTTCTCGAAAAATATCTTGGAAGATCGGCACAATCTTGTGCATAAACATCGCACCGGTCTTTACTTGCTCACGATTAAGACTTCCGCCGTACGTTGAACTCCCATGCGCAAGTTGATTCCGCAACACATTTAGACGCTCGAACACAATTCCCAATCCTCGAGCGGCTGACCCTTTAGTCTTCAGTGACCGCATTGCGCTTTGGCTTGCGGAGCGCATTTGTTCGGCCCAGTGCGACTCCTCTTCGCTTTCTCTGATTTCACGCCAGTATCGACCGTAGATGAATCTGTTGCTGAGGAGTACTCTTATCGTGTTTGGGAATTCAGCCCAGAAAATGTCGTACAAACGGCCATGATTTCTATCCAACTTATGAATCTTCTTGATGAATTGAATCTGCGCGTCGCGTTCCCCCGTCTCGTACTCGATAGTTCTCTCATCGGAATAAAGCGCATTGAATGCAATCCAATAAAACAGAAACGCGCCGTCGAAATCATCCTCCGCCATCAGTTTTTGGGCTTGTTCAGACCAGCTGTTGCTGCGGCGTTCGCGCAGACCAAAATTCGAGCTCAGTTCGTCAAAGTCTGCTTCGCTCATGTCAAGTAAGTTTCTCGGGGTTTGAAGTCAGAAGCGTGTTCAAGCATACTAGCGCATCCTCTGTCACCAATTGTTTTTAGTCTTTTGAACATGGATGAGCCAATTAATGCAGCGGCTCGTTTGAAGAACATGCGCAATCCGGTGCTGCAACAAGCTCGATCGTTAAAGAAGCGTCGAGTTCGAGACGAAACTCACCTCTTCCGCATCGAAGGACATCGTGAGATCGATCGAGCGCTTGAAGCGGGTGTTGACATTCGGTGCGTTATCTACTGCGATACGCTGCCTCGCTTCACACGAAGTGAAGAGACTCTTAAAAGACTTAAAGCACAACTTGACGCATCAACGTATGCAACGTCGTCAAGTGTCTTTTCGAATCTCTCTCAGTGGCAAAATCCAGATGGATTACTGGTGATCGCAGAGCAACCGAGTATCGCGCTGACGGATTTCAAAGTCGATACGAACGGTGTGTTTTTAGTGATTGATGGCGTCGAAAAACCCGGAAACCTAGGAAGTATGTTCCGCACGGCAGACGCAACAGGTTGCAGTGGTATCCTGATTTCAGACCCGGTCGTCGATTTGTTTAATCCGAACGTCATTCGAGCAAGCTTAGGCACCGTCTTCACTATGCCAAGCGCGCTCGCTTCAAGTGCTCGAGTTGCCGAGTGGCTTGGGAAGAAGGACCTGCGGATTGTGTCCTGCTCGCCGCATGCGACGCAGAGCTACCTTGACGCGTCCTTGGATGCCAAATGTGCGATCGTCATCGGAAGCGAGAAAGACGGTCTCAACGAATCGTGGATAGAGCAGAGCGACACTATCGTCCGCTTACCCAACGCCGGATATGCGGATTCTTTAAATGCTGCGATGGCGGCTAACGCAATGTTGTTTGAAGCCTACCGTCAGCGTCAAGATCCCGCTCAGTCGAAGTAGAAAAACTCAAGGCGCTTGATCGGTATCGTCGTCCGTTGAACGGCGTTCCTTCAAAGCACGACGCACGGACGATTTCAATCGAGTATCTTCGACCCCGTAGTCCCAAACGTGATCCTCATTTAGAGCGTACACAAATCGATACATCGGCGGTCGCCGGCGATAGATCTGGTTGTCAGTATCAAGAAGGAGTACCTGCCCTTCAACATTTGCAATACCGACAATCGCATGGTGCTCACGCTCGGTTCGATCGTAGATTACGACCACGCGGAGTTCCTCGGCAGGTACACCGAACAATCGAAGCAACTGGTACTTCGACGTCGCGTAGTCTTCGCAATCGCCGCCCCGTTGGAGAAATTCGGTCAATGTCGA
Source organism: Pseudomonadales bacterium (assembly GCA_021295855.1). Taxonomy (GTDB): domain Bacteria; phylum Pseudomonadota; class Gammaproteobacteria; order Pseudomonadales; family Azotimanducaceae; genus Bin55. The sequence continues at coordinate 9,069 of JAGWBO010000018.1, forward strand.
CCACTCTAGACCCACCCGTACGGTAGATTGACCGACGCTGCCATCACGACGACGGTCTTCACGGTAACGAGAAAAGCGATTAATGTATCGATTAACAAGCCGAACCTGCTGTTCGCGATCCAGTGCTCTACCTCTATTGAGGAGGTGTTTTACCGACTGCAACCGTCGTTTCAGCTTGCTGAGCGATGCGATCAAGCAGACGTGACCACGAAGGCAGTGCTTCCGCAGACGCGAACGGTTGCGACTGAGGATCAAACAGATCACGTAGTTGCTTGTCTACACTTTGGGATACCGTGAACGTGCTGAACACTACTGCTAACCCGATGGTTACTCGCCGTAAAACCAATGTGTACATCTCGCTCTGCATCGTAATTCTCAGCTTCTTCACAGCCACAGCGTGCCAACCTTTACACAGCGAGGTGGTTTTGCGTGATGCTCCACTGCATCTTCTCGAAAGTCGTGCATTTCTTGGATCTGACACGTCGGTGGATGTAGCGTCGATTCAACCTCTTTTGATTGATGCGGAAATGCGAGATTTTGTCGCGTCGGACATTGCGACGATAAGGAGTAAGCGATGGCGCATTCAAGCACTAGTCAACAAACTTGCTGATAACGGTTATTACACGAACTACTACGATGCCGGCTTAACTCAGAGCGCGCGAGACACCTTCAGGAAAAAACGCGGGAACTGCCTATCGTTTACACACATGTTTATTGCGCTTGCGCGTGAAGCAGGTTTGCAGGCGCACTATGAACTCGTGCATGCGCCACCAATGTATACCGTGAATGACGGCGTACTCGAACATCAGGTGCATATTCGCGTTCGTATAACGCTACCGCGTCGAATGAACGCTAACCGCTCAGTGTCGGTCGACTTCAATCGACGTAACATCAGTGAATTTGACGGCAGGATTGTCTCTGATGAATTCGCGAAATCGTTGCACTTCGCAAACAACGCAATCGAAGCTTGGCGAAACAACGATGAATCCACTACTTTTCCTTATATCGTGGAGGCTATTCGCCTAGCGCCGAGACATCCAGATCATTGGGTAAACCTAGCAACGTTCTATTCGCGTCGCGGTATGGCACAAGAAGCCTTCTTGATAAACCGGCACGCTCTTTTCCTCGACCCCTATCACACCATCGCACTTGGTGGCATACTAGAGCATTCGAACGGTAAGGAATTCGAGCGTGCAAAGGCTGTAATCGAACGGCATAGACGCAATAACCCGTACTACCAGTTTGCGATGGCGCAGCGCGCAGTATCGAACGACGACCTATCGAGCGCGTTGCGGTTCGTCGATCGTTCACTCGAATTGAATAAGCGAGACCATCGCTTCTTCGGGTTGAGAGGCGAAATACTGACGTCGCTAAAGAGTTTCTCAAAGGCACGCGAGAGTTTTAGACGCGCGCGGTCTCTCGCGGAATATGAGGTACATCGACAGCAATACCAACAAGCGATGGATCAGGTTGAACAGCTGATGCTTGACCTGGCGCTCGACAAACAAGCATTGCATGAATCGAGCACCGAAATGACCGCGCAATTCGACCGCTAAAATTCCGCGCGCAAAGAAGCTGTCAGCCATGAGTTACGACCCCGCCAACATTTTTGCGCGAATACTGCGCGGCGAAATCCCCGCGTACGTTATTGAAGATACCGACCATACGCTTACGTTTATGGACATCATGCCGAAAGCCGATGGACACGCATTGGTCATCCCAAAAGAGGGCGCGCGTAATATCTTTGAGATTTCCGATGAAGCACTACAACACGTGATCACGCAGGTGAAGCGAGTGGCTCGAGCAGCTCAGCGTGCATACCCAGGAAAGGGCATACGGGTAATCCAGTTGAATGGTTCAGAAGCCGGTCAATCCGTGTTCCATCTTCACTTCCACGTAATCCCATCTGCCGATGGCATGAACTTTGGGTTCCACGGCGGCGCGGCTGCAGACGAGAAATCGCTAAAGGAAAATGCTCAACGCCTGAAACAAGCCCTCGCCACACTCGCCTAGTCTCTGACTTCGGTTTTGAGTAGATAGAAAATAGAGATAACTTATTGATATTTATGTTTAAATAGTGGTAAATCACGCAACTTCATGAAGAACCGCAACATCGCCATCATTGCGCACGTTGACCACGGCAAAACGACGTTGGTGGATCGTCTGCTACAGGAAACGGTGGTAGGCGCACGTGAGAAGATCGCCGAACGAGCAATGGACAGCAATGATCTTGAACGTGAACGCGGCATCACGATCCTGTCAAAGACAACCGCGGTTGAGCACAAAGGAATCCGTATCAACATTGTCGATACGCCTGGTCACGCTGACTTCGGCGGAGAAGTAGAGCGTGTCTTATCGATGGTTGACTCCGTGTTGCTTCTCGTTGATGCGGTTGAAGGACCGATGCCCCAGACTCGATTTGTGACGTCAAAAGCGTTCGCAGCGGGTTTGAATCCGTTGGTCGTTGTGAATAAGGTGGATCGAGTAGGTGCTCGCCCAGAAAAAGTTGTTGAAGAAGTATTCGATCTATTTGACTCGCTAGACTGTAGTGAAGAGCAACTTGACTTTCCGGTCGTTTATGCGTCCGCGCTGCTAGGCCAATCCGGAACGGGTCCTGACCATCTTGAAGATTCCATGCGACCATTGCTGGATTTGATCGTAGCCCGAGTACCTGAACCGCCTGTAGTGAACGGACCTTTTCAAATGCAGGTCTGTACACTCGACTACTCCCCATACGTCGGCGTAATCGGGATTGGTCGAGTCCAGCGCGGATCTATCCAAGCGAAAATGCCAGTACAGGTTGTTTCAAAGGATGGCGCTGTTCGTCGCGCGAAACTTATGTCTATTCAAGCAAATAGAGGACTGCATCGCGTCGATTTAGATTCAGCAGCAGTGGGTGATATCGTCTGTGTGACAGGAATTGAGGAGCTGCAAGTATCTGAAACAATCTGCGACGCAAGGGTCGCAGATGCGCTACCTGCTTTGATGGTAGATGAACCAACCGTCACAATGGCATTCCACGTGAACACGTCCCCGCTCGCTGGAAACGAAGGTCAATTCCTCACGAGTCGACATTTACGTTCGCGACTGTTCACAGAGGCAACTCATAACGTTGCTCTACGAGTTGAAGGGACTGACGTAGCCGATGTCTTTAACGTAAGTGGACGAGGCGAGCTCCACCTGTCCGTGTTAATTGAAACGATGAGGCGAGAAGGCTACGAACTTGCAGTGTCGCGACCCACTGTCATCACCCGTGAGGTGGATGGAGTGCTTGAAGAACCGTTTGAAACCGTGTCTTTGAGCGTCGAAACACAATTCCAAGGCACAGTAATGGAAAGTATGGGCGAGCGTCGCGCGGCATTACTGGATATGGCTAATGAAGGACATGCTAGAGTCCGATTGACTTACAGGGTGGCGACTCGTGCATTGAGCGGATTCCGATCACAGTTTGCGACCGAAACTTCAGGAACGGGGATCATGTCATTTGGTTCCGCAGGCTACGCACCACGGCAAACGAACATTGAGTCAGCACGTCGTAACGGTGCTCTGATTTCAAACTGCGGTGGTAATGCAGTTGCGTACGCGCTGTTTTCACTGCAGGAACGCGGCGAACTTTTTGTCGCACCAGGCGAGGTGGTGTACGAAGGAATGGTGATCGGTATTCACAACAAGGCTAGCGACCTTGTAGTAAACCCGACCAAGGAAAAGAAACTCACCAATATTCGTGCGGCGGGAAGCGACGAGAACATATTGCTCACGCCACCGACGAAATTCACGCTTGAACGCGCAATTGAATTTATCAATGATGACGAGTTAATCGAAGTAACTCCCGCTGCTATTCGAATTCGAAAGCAAGTGCTGACGGAGCACGGTCGCAAGCAAACGCTTCGTCGACTCGCCACCAATGCCTGACCGGCCGCGGTCTGTGTTACAAGCGTTACTTTCTCAATTCAGGACCTATTCGCAGAGAAATCTAACGTAACTCATTGATATTAATTGGTTTATGAGTTATTCAATGAGATAACCGACCGATTAGCGCTCGCAACCCCTCGATTTCCGACTATCTGAGCATACGCATTAGATGAACCATCAAGATTCGTCTCGCTCTGTGTTCCGCGTTAAAGGAATCTCGTACGTTTGCCAAATGTAATAGATCGCGGGGACGATCAGCAGCACCATAATCATCGCGAAGAACATGCCACCAAACATCGGTGCAGCGATGCGACGCATGACTTCTGAACCAGTTCCCGCACCGAACATGATTGGCATAAGCCCAACGACGATTGTGAGCGTGGTCATCACGATCGGTCTGATGCGTTGCGAAGCACCAGCTAATACAGCGGTTTTGAGATCTTCTCGCGTGATCCGACGGTTTTCTGTGACCACTCGTTGCTTTAGTTGCTCAAATTGAAGATTCAGATACGTGAGCATCAAGATACCTAACTCCGCCGCGACACCTGCGAGAGCGATGAAACCTACACCGACAGCGACCGACAGATCGTAGTCCAGTAGGAATACCAGGAGTATCCCACCTGCTAATGCGAACGGTACAGTTGAAACGACGATGAAGACTTCACGGATCCGTCGAAAATTTAAGTAGATCAATAAGATGACTACCAATAGAGTAACTGGGCCAATCAACATTAACCGCTGTTGTGCGCGAATGAGATACTCATATTGGCCTGACCATGTCAGTGAATAACCCACCGGTAATGCGACACTCTCTTCGACGACCTTTTTCGCTTCGGCAACATAAGAACCCAAGTCGCGATCGACGATGTCAACATAAAGCCAACCATTAGGACGCGCGTTTTCACTCTTAATCACGGGCGGACCGTCCGTAATCTCAATTTCTGCAACGTCGACCAACGCGATGCGCGCACCCTGGGCGGTCACGATTGGAAGGGATCTAAGGCTCTCAACTGAGTCGCGTAGTCTCTGTGGATACCTCAGATTGATTGGGTATCGCGCTAAGCCTTCGATCGAGAAGGAAATATTCGTACCCCCAACCGCTATTCTGACCACCTCTTGGATGTCCTCGATATTCAGACCGTAACGCGCGGCACGATCCCTATCAATATTGACATTAATGTATCTCGCACCTTGGACTCGCTCGGAATATACCGAAACCGTCCCAGGGATGTCACTTAGCACCGGTTCGAGCCTCTGACCAATCGACTGAATCACGTCCAAATTTGGTCCAGCGATTTTTACGCCAATCGGTGTCTTAATGCCGGTTGCGAGCATGTCTATGCGCGTACGTATCGGCATTACCCATGTGTTATTGAGTCCTGGGATGTCGATCTTTGCATTTAGCTCTTCCCGAAGCGAATCCATCGTAACGCCGTCCCGCCACGTCTCGCGAGGTCGAAGTTGCACCATCGTTTCAATCATCGTGAGCGGGGCGGGATCGGTCGCAGTTTCTGCGCGGCCGATCTTGCCGAAGACGTTCTCGACTTCAGGAATCGTGCGGATGACCTTGTCAGTTTGCTGAAGCAGTTCGCGCGCTTTGTCGATCGATATGCCTGGATATGTAGTAGGCATATACATTAAATCGCCTTCATCCAGCGGCGGCATGAATTCCGAGCCGATTTTTAGGACCGGTAGCGATGCGCCGACAAACACAAGCAACCCCACGACGACTGAAGTTCGTGGGAAATCGAGGATGCGCCGAATAATGGGAACAACACTCGCAATCAAACCTACGTTGATGGGGTTGTCGGATACCTCTCGAAGCCGTCCTTGAATGAGATAGCCCATTAATACCGGTACAAGGGTTATTGCTAGAAATGCTGCGATCGCCATCGCGTAGGTTTTGGTGAACGCTAACGGTGCAAACAACCGTCCTTCCTGCGCTTCTAGCGTGAATACGGGCAAGAAGCTCAATGTGATGATTAACAGGGAGGTAAGCACTGGCGCTCCGATTTCCGAAGCGGCTTCACGTACGATTTCCCATCTCTGCGTCGCCGTTAGTGTTCCAGTCTCTCCTAGTTCGGCGGCGAGCTTGCGGTGGGTGTTCTCAATCATGACGATCGCACCATCCACCATCGCCCCAATCGCGATCGCGATTCCTCCCAGTGACATGATGTTGGCGTTTAGATTCTGAAGTCGCATGAACACGAACGCACCGAGAATCGCTACCGGGAGGCTAATCACGACAACTAGGGAGGATCGGAAATGAAACAGAAAGACCGCGCACACCAGCACAACGACCAAAAACTCTTCAATAAGGGTTACTTGAAGCGTTCCGATCGCACGTTCAATCAACTTTGAGCGATCGTATGTAGGTACGAGTTCAACGCCGTCGGGTAGGCTGCCTTTCAACTCCGCTATGCGTGACTTGACCCTATCGATTGTTGCAACAGCGTTCTCACCTGCTCGCATAACGACGATTGCACCAACTACCTCACCTTCACCGTCCAGCTCTGCGATTCCCCGCCGCATCTGCGGTCCAATCCGTATTTCCGCAACATCAGAAAGCTGAATAGGAGTTCCTGCCTCACTTACAGATACGGGAATCTGGGAAAGGTGGTCTACGCTTTGCACGTAGCCACTCGAGCGCACCATATATTCCGCTTCCGCAATTTCTACGACTGAACCGCTAGCTTCTTGATTGTTTCGTGCAATTGCCTGTTTAACGTGCTCCAACGTCAGTCCGAAAGCGTGCATGCGGTCAGGATCTAGCACAACCTGATATTGTCGAACCATTCCGCCGACGGTCGCCACTTCGGCCACACCTTGCACTGATTGAAGCTCGTATTTCAGAAACCAGTCCTGTAGACTGCGAAGTTGCTCAAGGTCGTGTGTGCCGGTTCTATCTACCAATGCGTATGAGTAGATCCAGCCAACGCCCGTAGCGTCGGGGCCTATTGACGATGTTGCACCTTCTGGCAGTTTGGCGGCAACCTGATTGAGGTACTCGAGGACCCGTGAGCGAGCCCAATATAGGTCAGTTCCGTCCTCAAATATGACGTAAACATAGGAGTCGCCAAAGAAGGAGTAACCTCGGACTGACGTTGTTTTGGGGACTGAGAGCATTGCCGTGGTCAATGCGTACGTGACTTGGTCTTCTACAACTCGAGGTGCTTGACCTGGAAACGATGTCTTGATAATGACTTGAACATCAGATAAATCTGGAATCGCGTCAACGGGCGTGCGTATCGCGCTGTATACACCCCATAACACGAAAATTACACTTGCGATCAACACCAATTGGCGGTTGTTGATCGACCAAGCTATGATCGCTGAAATCACAAGTCGAGAGACTTATTTGGATATCGAACGCACGTGCGTCTGATGCGTGCGTTTGAATGAGATGGTTATTGACTCGCCTCACTTATCTCGGTAATTAGCACGGCACCCTCTACGGTTTTCTCGATCTCGAGACTCACCAGGTCTCCGACTGCAACTTGCTGAAGCAATGCCTCATCTGCAACGCGTATTTCCATGGTCATCGCCATCCAACCCCACGAATCAATCGGACCGTGTTTGACTCGTAACGTACCGTCAATCGGGTTCATACCAAGTATTTCGGCATTGACGTTTTTACGCTCGCTTGCTTCACTCGATCGGTCTTCAAATCGCGCAAGCGCCGTATCGATGTTGGACTCAGAATCAATTAAAAATTGACCAGAAGTCACGACTCGATCCGTGGTCTCTAACCCGCGGAGAATCTCGGTTGAGTTGCCAGAGTCGTAGCCGGCTACGACTGGCGTGGACTTGAATCGGCCGTTCCCCAGATCCACAACAACTCGATCGCTAGAGCCTCCACGAATCACTGCCGACGTCGGTACATGGATGACGTCGCTCTTGCCCTCCACGATGATGCTCACCCGCGCAAACATGTTCGGTCGAAATACATCGTCTTGTACAGAATAGCCAATCCGCACCTTCAGACTTCGGGTTCGTGGATCCATTTCAGGATAGATGTATTCAACTTGCCCCTCAAACTTGCGACCTGGCTTCGAATCGACTTCGAAAACCACCTCTTGACCGATCTTGATCGCGTCCGCATGTCGTTCCATAACTTCTGCAAGAATCCATACACGCTCGAGGTCTGCGATCGACATAACGTGCGTAGCAGGAGTCACATACACACCTTCCCGAATACCAAGCATCGCAACGACACCGTCCGTGTGAGCCACTACCTTGACGCGTTGATTTACCGTCTGCGAACGGTCGAGCTCGAGGATCTCAGGCGCAGTCATGCCTAAGGAAACAAGCCGTTCTTGAGATGCCGCAATTAGTGGACCTTGTGCAGATTCCTTCGCTAGCAAATATTCCTGTTGCGCGTTCACCAACGTTCGTGAATAGAGCTCAAAAAGTGTTTCGTCCTTTCTGACAGGGTCACCTTCAGCTTTAACGCTGAGCTTCTCAATCCAACCGTCGACGCGTGTGTGGATGTGCTGCAGTGCGTTTTCATCGTACTCTACGTATCCAACGGTTTCGATCTCTCTGTCTAACCGTCCGTACGTCACTGATTCCGAGCGAACCCCGAAGTTTTGAATAACGTTCGAATCTATTTCGACAGTACCAGCACTCGGACTGGAGTTGTCTGCGTACACCGGCACGAGATCCATTCCCATCGGTGACTTACCGGGCTTGTCGCGTCGAAAGTTTGGATCCATAGGCGCAACCCAATACAGGATCTCTCGTTGTTTCGATTCAGCTTCGCCGCTGAATAGACTGACGAACGAGTTACCGATGGTTTGCGACAACACAAAGCCAACCACGCCGCCTATAAGCAGTGTCGCGACGAGAACGAGCGGTTTCTTCACTCCGTCGAACCGTTAAGCGCATCGATCTGAGCCCATGATTTGAGGCGATCAACGCGAACACGATGATGCTCTAGGTTCGCATCTACCTCATTGACATAACTCAAAAGAACGTCTGTGAAGCTCCCTTCCTTGTTTTGGTACGCATTTAGCGCAGCCTGGGCATGATTATGTGATTGAGGCACGATCGCGTCATTCAGTAGTTCAATTCGCTCGGTTAGACGTTTCCACTCGGAAAACGCAATGGCAATATCAGCAGCCATATCTCGAAGCACCTCGATTTTCGTTTGGCGAGCAGCGTCTTCATTTGCGTAGGCGGCGCTTAAGCGGAGATCTTGTCGGCGTTTTACCGCGATAGGCAAAGAGAACGATAGCGTAGCGCTGGTGAAATCAGACCTTGCATCACCATTGAAATCCACGCCATCCCGCTTGCCGTAGCTTAGGTCGATATGCCACTCTGGTTTAAAAGCCGCTTGATTCAGTAACACCTTCGCGGATTCTGCCGCAATGGTTGCATCGGCGACTTGAACGCGGGGATGTTCTGACAATGCATCAACGACCTGCTGACGCGACGGTATTGCACGCCACGGCGGAAGTTCTTGACTAATGGGAACCGGTTGAGAGATGCCTGTCAAGCGTTGTAGTTGCGCGAGGATTTTGAACTCACGTCGTTGTGTGTCGATTAGACGGCTCTTTAGCCGAGTCAGCTCGAGTTCAGCAGCGATGACAGCATACTGTAATTCGTCTCCGGTTGCGTAGCGTGCACGACGTACATCTGCGAGATTTTCTAGCAGTTTTATCGCCATAGTGCGCCTCTAGCCACGTCGATCGGGCGGCAAACTTCGCATTTTTCGACACTAACGATGCACGATGGCTGAACGCTTCACGAAGCTGCTCGTGGTTCAGACTCATCGCTGAACGTGCGCCTATCGGTGGAATCGTTTGGCGGACGCCGACAAGAGTTTGCGTCATCGGCTCAGCATTGAGCGCGAAACCATCAAGCGGGACATTCAATAATCCCGTTCGAACAGTTGGGCCAGGGAGTTGCATCGCCGCTTCCCTTAATTTGTCGTGTGCGTCAGCCTGTAGTCGATACGCGCGAATTTGAGGTTCATCAGTGAGTGCCTGGTTCACCGCGCGCTCAATTGACAAATCTTGAACACTTGAATCAGCAGTTGCGAAGTAGCCGATGCATACAAATAACACGCAAACGGCTAGTTGACCTTCGCGACGTGGAAATTGGGCCTTCGGCCGGTCTCTTGTCAGACGACACTCCCAAGCCATTTGTAAGACTGACTACACGGACACGATTGGTTTATCGTAACAATGTTCGGTCAGATTAGAACGCTTTTTGAAGGTTGAGTTCCCTAGTCATAACTCTCATAGAAACCAAAGTATTCACATCTCCAGTGCTCCCTCGCATTCAACTCAGCTGTACCTAATCCAGGTCTACTGTTCCGCCGAAATTTGGATTTCCTTGTCGGTGATGAACTCCAATAACGCCGGTTGACCATCTTTCGTCGCATTGAGGCCACGTTGTAACGCAGCTTGAATGTCGTTCGGATCCGTGATTCGCTCACCGTATCCGCCAAACGCCTTTGCCATGTCCGCGTAATTCCCAGATATGTCGGTTGAACCATATTTTTCTTGCGCAACCTGCATGATGGGGATTTCAATCGCCATCGAAAAGTTGTTCATTAGCACCGAGAGGATGGGGATGCGCTCACGTGCCGCCGTCTCGAAATCCATACCCGTAAATCCAATTGCCGCATCGCCCCAAACATTGATACAGGTCTTCTCGGGTTGAGCAATCTTCGCGCCCATCGCAAGGCCGAGACCGTATCCCAGTTGTGTCGTTTTACCCCAGCCGATATAGGACAACGGCGTGGTGCTTGTCCAGAACGGAGAAAGTTGGTCACGTGGACTGCCAGCGTCATGCGTAATAATCGTGTTGTCGATGTCAACTGCCTGTTGCAGCTCGTTTAGCACACGGTATGGGTTGATTGGCGCTTCATTGTTAGAGCGCTTCGCTTCCCATTCGGAGAACCACGCTTGACGAAGTTTGCCAATGCGCTTTTGCACTACGCCTCGGCGCGCGTCCGCCTGGCTGTGATCGCGGTCGCTCATCGCTTCAGACAAACATTGAAGCGTTAACTTCGCGTCGCCGATGAGCGCATACTGAGCTTCAACGTCTTTGTTCAAGTCCATAGGATCGAGTGTGGCGTGGATGATGGTTCTACCACGCGGCATCGGCACACCGAAACCTGTAAGTGCGAAACTACAACCGACGCCGAGAATTACATCAGCTTCGTTTAAAAAGGTCTTGACCGAACGAGGATTTGCCCGACCACCGGAACCCAACGAAAGTTCGTGTGTTTCATTGAATGAGCTCTTACCTTCCAGACTTGTCGTCACAGGAATTTGCCATTCTTCAGCTAAAGCCTGCAACTCGTGCCAAGCCTTTGCGTAGTGGACGCCTTGACCTGCATAAATGACGGGCCGCTCAGCAGCACTTAACACCGCCGCTGCTTCTTCCACCGCGACCGGATCAGGTGCAGTGCGGGTTGCGTAGGCAGGTTTGTACTCCCAATTGTCAGGCACCTCTTCACCGAACAAGTCGACGGGAATCTCAACCTGTACAGGTCCTGGTCGGCCATTGCGAAGTTGAAAAAACGCACGTCGCATGACTTCGGGTAACGCGCGTCCCATAGTCAGCGGCTCCGACCACTTTGTCACGTGCTTGGTATTTAGTGTTGAGTTGTAGTTAGGGTAGTAGTTCATGAGTCGTCGCGGATAACCTGCAGGTAAGACGAGAATCGGCGATGATTCAGAGTAGGCCTGCGCGATACCTCCGAACGCGTTTTCCGCGCCTGGCCCGTGCTGCATGCAGAAAGTTCCAATCTTCTCTCCGGAAGAGAGCCTTGAGTATGCGTCCGCCATGTGCAGACCAATGCGTTCTTGACGACAAATGACCGTGCGGATATCAGCTCTAGCCGCCGCCTCAATGATCGTATTCACCGGATACGCAAACAAAACGTCGACGCCTTCTTTCTTTAACACATGGGCAATGCCATCAGCAACGTTCACAGATAACTCCTACAGATTCGAAGCGTCGTAGTTTACAAACGGGTTGATTGTGGTCGTACTAGCAACTCGTTACTTCACGATACAAATACAGCGGGCTTGAACGCAAAAATACAATGAATTTGCGAATCGCGTACAACATAGCCAATCCGCGGATTCGCGGTAGCCACGTGAACTGCAATTCGGCTACCACCATTCGAAGGACGAGGGGGTACACCTGTGAGTTGGGCTGAAGCGTGGCAATGGCTCGTTGCGAATAGTTGGGTCGGCACAGTCTTCGGCATCGTTTTTTTATGCCTTGTACTCAGACTGGTCCTCAAGTACATATTTGACCGACTTGAGCACGCGTCAGGTTTGACCGAGAACATCTACGACGACGCGATCATCCGCGTTGCGCGCAAACCGATTGGCTGGGGAATTCTGCTATATGGCGTTCTCGCTGCTGCGGCGATTGTGCGCGACAACACCGGGGCTGGCATCCTTGATTTCATCCCACAAATTAGAGAAGTTGGCACGATCGGTCTACTCGCTTGGTTCGCTATTCGATTCATCCACGAGGTGAGTAGTGCGCTGATCGAAGCTCGTGAGGAACAAGATGATCGAGCCACAATCGCGGCCGTAGGCAAGTTACTGCGAATATCCGTACTGATCACTGGATTTCTCATTGGACTACAGTCACTTGGTTTTAGCATCGAAGGGGTTCTGGCGTTCGGAGGTATCGGTGGGATAGCGGTGGGTTTTGCAGCACGTGACATGCTCGCAAACTTTTTTGGCGCGCTCCTACTCCTTTTAGATAAACCGTTCACCGTCGGTGACTGGATCCGCTCAAACGAAATGGAAATTGAAGGTACGGTTGAAGATATCGGATGGCGTATTACGCGCATCCGGACGTTCGACAAGCGTCCGCTCTATGTGCCAAACTCGAATTTTTCTAATATCACGATTGAAAACCCAAGTCGTATGACGAATCGCCGCATTAAAGAAACCATAGGTCTCCGGTATGACGATATCAGTGTGCTTCCTACTGTTTTGCAGGACCTAAGGACGATGCTCGCGGAACACGAAGAGATCGATACGAATCAGATCTTGATGGTAAATCTGAACGAATTCAACGACTCTTCGGCGGATTTCTTTATTTACACGTTCACAAAAACCACGGATTGGGCAAGATTTCACGAAATCAAAGAAGACGTGTTGCTACGGATTGCCAACATCATCGAAGGACACGGTGCAGAAATAGCGTTTCCAACCCAAACTTTGCATATAGACCCTACAGAAATAGCGCAGAGAGTCTCGTGATCGACTTACCTAAAGACTTCGAACTTTTGTATGGCAGTGAAACCATCGAACGAGCGATTGATCGAGTCGCAATTCGGTTGAACGCCGATTTAGACGACAAGGATGTTGTATTCGTATGCGTCATGCATGGTGGGCTTCCATTCACTTGGGATCTCATGCGACGTGTGAATTTCGATGTCGCACTTGATTTCGTCAGGGTTCAGCGATATGACGGGACCAAAGGTGGCGAAATTAGAACTGAACGAGATTTCCATCTCGATCTAGAGGGTAAACATGCTGTCATCGTCGATGACGTGCTTGATCGTGGCGTGACGATGCGGAAACTGTACGAGAGACTCTCTGGGAGTGCGGAGAGTGTGCTAAGCGCAGTTCTATGTGATAAGAAAGCACTTCGTGAAGTTGAGATCGAAGCCGATTACGTCGCGCTTGATGCGCCGGATCAGTATCTGATCGGCAGAGGCATGGATATGAACGGCAGGTATCGGCAATTGCCGGATATCTATGCGTTGAAAGGAGCCTAAGTTGCTGGCGTTCATCGTTAGCGGCACGTTAACCGAGGTATTTCATACGCCGCTTGAGTCGAAGGAAATGGACACGCCGTTTGGCGCGCCGTCCGCGCCGATCGAATTTCATGATGTGGAAGGACAGCGATGCATGGTGCTCTTCCGTCATGGCAAAGAGACGAAGATCGCAGCGCATCGTGTGAATTACCGCAGCAATATATGGGCGTTAAAGGAACTCGGAGCAAAATGTGTAGTTGCCTACGCAACGACGGGGAGTGTCGATCCCGACTTACCGATCGGATCGTTCGTCGTGCCAAATCAGATAATCGACTACACACATGATCGCGAAGGCAGTTTTGAGCAACCAGGGATCAAGGAACATTTTGATTTCACCTATCCATTCACGGACGATTTGCGCGAAAGGATCATTGAAGCAGCTTTCGCGGCAGGGCTTTCGCCTCGAGATGGTGGTGCGTATGCGTGCAGCCAAGGACCACGGTATGAGACCGCTGCGGAGATCGCAAGGTTCGGTCGCGATGGATGTTCGATCGTTGGAATGACCTTAATGCCAGAAGCGCCGCTAGCTCGCCAACTCTCGCTCTCGTATGCTGCGCTTGCACTGGTTATGAATCCTGGCGCAGGTATCGACAATCGGGCAGTCGATATACCCGGTTCAATCCGTTTTACAGATGATGCCGTCGAACCTCTTCGCCTCTTCAACAGCGAGCTAGTAAAGCGAATCCCATAAGGCTTGCAGATCAGGCGGGAGTTCGACTTTAACCACTTCCGCAAGCACACCGAATTTCGGGTGATCGAAATAGTGTACTGCATCACTCTGCATACGCCGCAACTCGGCCAACTCGTATACCGGAAATCGCATCTCCGAGGAAAGAGTAGGTTGGTGTATCCATAAATGAACGTCCAAATGGACAAAGCGACCTTTCGAAATACCGAAATAACCCTCTGTCTCGTATCCGTCCAACGATTGGAAGTAAACGTAAATAGGCTCTTCAGCCAGCGAGGGAACGAATTGGTGCCAGTTGAAATGCTTGATCACGTGAGTACCACTTGAACGCAGCCTTGCTGCCGTCCGAGGCAAGCGTACATTCTGCTCGTCCATCGTGTAACTTGTACGCTCTAGCTCGCTGCGAAAGGCGTCGATTTGCTCAAGTATTTCCTCTCGGGTCGTCTCACCTTCCACAGTTTCTTCATTCGATTGCCTCAAGGCACCATCATCGAGGGCGCTGTCGTCATCTTCATTGTCAGCGTCGTCGTCATCCTTTTCGATCAAGCTCGCCAGCGACAAATCCGCGAACCAGCCGCCGAAAGGGACTAACTTAAATACTTCAACAAATAACGATTCATAGCTATCGCCCGGAGGAAGCATCCAGTCTGGAAACGTCCCAAATTGATCAGACTCTATTCGGTCACTCTTGAGCGGGTCGCTCGTATCTACACGTTCCGACATCATGAACCAAGGATCACTTCCTAACGTTAGATCGACCGCTTCGGACCGTTCTCGAATACGAGCGCGTTCCAGTTCGGTAAGCGGAAACGTTCTCGTTATGTGATTTACGAATTCTGGCGCCGGAACTAGTAACTCTTCGGCGTATTTCCCAGTGACGGGTTCATCAGACTCACGATCATTTGGCAGCGGAGTGGCTGGTTGCACGAAGACGATGATCTCGATCTCATACCAGTCGTCCAACCAAGCCGGAGGCTCTGCGCTTCCATCAATACCTATTAGCGCAAAGAGCGCTAACGCAGTTCCGCGATATCGACTCACGCAACCTTTTCGGTCGTACCGGTGTCAATCGCGATAGCTTGAAGGAACGATTCAATATAAGTCATGCGTTCCTCAGCTTCGTGGTAGGTGTGGCGAATTCTCAGTTTCTTTCCGCTATCCACGAGTTCGTATTTCTCGCGTGCGTTACTTGCTTGAATGCGATTGAGCAACTTTGCGATGTCGAACAATTCAGGATCGACAAACTCGATTAACCCACCGGCACGACTGAGTCGAATCGTGCCCACGCCACGATCAACTGCATCAAGTTTGATTTTGGTAACCCTGAATAGATTGGCCATGACGTCAGGGATCGCCCCGAAACGATCGACGCATTCAGCCATGAGGTGATCAACTTCCAGTTTTGACATCGCGTTGGCGATGCGTTTGTACAAAATCAATCGACCCTTGACGTCTGGTAGATAGTCGCTTGGAATCAACGTCGCTACTTTGATGTCGACGTCATGACCTAATTCAAAGGGTTTGTCGAGATCTGGTACTCGGTCGCTCTTCATAGCCTCGATGGTCTCTTCGAGCATCCGAATATAGAAGTCATACCCGACGTCCATTATTTCGCCAGATTGTTCTTGTCCGAGCAATTCACCCGCACCGCGAATTTGCATGTCCTCCAGCGCTAGTTTGAATCCCGCGCCTAATTCATCCGCCTGCGCGATCGCTTCGAGTCGTCGCTTCGCCTTTGTCGTTAGAGTAAGTTCGGGCGCGGTCGTGAGATATGCATAGGCCTGATGATGTGAGCGCCCAACCCGTCCACGAATCTGGTGCAATTGCGCCAATCCCAACGTATCGGCTCGCTCGATCACGATTGTATTTGCATTTGGTATGTCGATGCCGCTCTCAATAATCGTGGTACAGACGAGTACGTTGCCTCTCCGATGATAGAAATCGGACATCGCTTGTTCAATTTGGAGTTTCGGCATCGCGCCGTGTGCGACGAGCACTCGGGCTTCAGGAACTAACTCACGAATCGAATCCGCCGCGTCGAAAATCGAGTCAATTCGATTGTGCAAGTAATAAACCTGTCCTCCGCGATCTAGTTCACGCGTGATCGCATCCTGAATCTGCGACCATTCGTGTTCCGCGACGAACGTTCGTATGGCTAATCTCGCAGCCGGAGGTGTCTCAATCAACGAGAGATCGCGGAGCCCTTCGAGTGTCATGTTCAAAGTCCGAGGAATCGGCGTCGCTGTCAAAGTCAGCAAGTCCACATTGGCTTTCAATTGACGCAGACGTTCTTTGTCTCGAACCCCGAACCGATGTTCTTCGTCAACGATTAGCAGACCTAGATCTTTCGGCTCAACCGATGGGTTGAGAAGGTGGTGGGTGCCGATCGTGATATCCAATCGGCCGTCTGCGATTCGTGCGAGAATGTTTTCTCTTTCCTTTGTCGTCCGATGACGGGTGAGGTAGTCGATATTGATGGGCCAATCCGCGAAGCGGTCTTCGAGCGTCTCGAAATGTTGTCGAGCTAGAACGGTAGTTGGTACAAGCACAAATACCTGTTTCCCTTGCGACGCAACGTGAAACGCGGCTCGCATCGCAACCTCAGTCTTCCCGAATCCGACGTCGCCACAAACCATACGGTCCATGGCTCGCACAGCGTTCAGATCGTCGATAATCGCGTCGACTGCCACGAGTTGGTCGTCCGTTAGTTGAAACTCACATTGATCGCAGAATCGCTCAAAATCCACGTTAGCGTGCGCGTATGCATAACTCTGATGTAGCTCCCTACGCGCGAACATGCTTAAGAGTTCAGCAGCAACATCATGGACTTTGCGTTCAGCTCGTTCCCGTACTTTCCGCCATCGATCGCTCCCGAGGTGGTCGATTCGCAGATCCTCTTCATCCACACCAACGTATCGTGTGATCAGATGAAGCGAAGTCACCGGAATGCGAAGTAGGTCACCATTAGCGTATTCAAGCGTTACGAACTCGTTCTCAATATCCTCGATCGCAAGGGACGTTAAGCCGCGATAGATCCCAACACCATGATCGATGTGTACGACCGGAGTGCCAATATCAATCTCGAATAAGTTTCGTATGACAAGACTTGGATCAACCTCGGACTTCCTTGCGCGTACGGATACTGCGGCGCTGTGCGAATCGAACAGGTCCGTCTCGCAAATCAATTCGATATCCGGGAAAGCACAACTCCGATCGATCGGTGCGACCGCAACGCCTAATTGACTCGCGGAGTCTCGAAACGCCTCGAATGACTCGACTGCTCGCGGTACGATGTTCGATTTCCCGAGAAAATCGGTCAGGAATTCACGTCGACCATTGGTTTCCGCGACAAACAATGTTCTACGGCTGGTATTCGCCAAGTGATCCAGAAGGCGCGCCAGGGGTCTTTGCGAGCGTCGATTAGCGACTAAGTTCGGAAGCGACGCCGATTCAATCACATCGACGTTTCGATGGGAGGAATCAACATTAACTATTTGAATTCTCGAGAATTTATTCCAGAGAGCGTGCGCTTCGTCTAGGCGTAGGTATAACCGAGATGGAGGTAATAAAGGTCGCTTGGGATCAAATCGATATGACTCATATCGCCGTTCAATCTCTTCCCAGAACGCTCCACCATGTTCTTGTACGCCTTCGTCGAAAACGAAACTGGCATTTTCAGTGAAGTAGTCAAAAAACGTAGCTGTTTCTTTAAAAAACAGTGGTAGGTAACACTCGATTCCGTCTGGCGCAACACCGCTACTTACATCCTGGTAGTCAGGGCAATACCTGACATCTTCGTCAAAACTCGCGTGCCATGACTGCCTAAACTGCGTAACGCCTTCGTCGTCCAAACGGAACTCATGTGCGGGCAATATCGATACGCTTTCAGTTCGTTCAGTGGTGAGTTGGGTGTCAATTCCAAAATAACGGAGACTATCGACCTCGTCATCGAACGTGTCGATGCGCAGCGGCTGCGACACTCCCATGGGAAATACATCCATCAGTGATCCTCGAATCGAGAATTCCCCTGGTTCGTAAACGGTGTCCACACGACGGTAGCCAGTCTCTAAGAACCGCTTCGCCTGTTCATCTAACTTAAAACGATCGCCAACTTTCAAGACAAACGAACGAGCTCGTACGTACTCTGGTGGCACCATACGCTGCATGATCGTGCGAACTGGGACTATGAGCACACCTGCGTGCAAGTCGGGAAGTTGGTAGAGAGTCCGCAGTCGCTCTGAAATTAAGGCGAGCGGAGGCGAAAACCGGTCGTAAGGGAGGGTTTCATAATCTGGGAAAGTTCGAATCGAGAGGTCTGGCGCAAAGAATGCGATCTCTGCTTCATAGCGACGCGCATTTTCGGAGTTGTTCGCGACGACAACGATTAAGCCGTGTCTGTCTTTGGCCAATTCGGCGATATTGCGACTTGCGGCACATCCGTGTACGTTCGCCCACCGTCGTACTTGACCAGCCCGCGGAAAGCCTAGAGTGCTTCCACTCTCGATCACAGCGTTCTCATTTCTTAACAAGGAAATTGCCGAACACACTCAGCTTCTTTTGATTAGGATGACGCTAACGGAAGGCGACTGCTGTAGATGGCGCTTCCTCAAATCGAACGATCGCCTTAACGGGACGATCGCTTCGGGACCGCGCTAAGACACGGGGCGCAAATTCTAAGAACCGCGGATCGTAGGATCGCGTCCGATCGTTGACCAGTGACCGCGAGAAGTGTCAAATCGCGAGTGCTTCGCGAACCATAAGTCAAACGGAATTGCCTTAACCGAACACACTTTCAACTCACCGCACGAGATTTTGGGAGAGAGATGCCTCCATCTGTCTATCCCTCGCGAATTCACGGGGATAAATCTGTTAGAATTTTGCGGTGTTGTTCGTGCGTAGTTCGTACAAAGCTGATTGAATTGACGCGATTTTTTCTGTGACGTGTCATCGAACGAACGACGATTGGTTCATGCAAACGGAGTTGCGTGATCGAACTCTCACGGATCGAGTATTCGCATATCTCACCCATCATAACGAGCCGTCTGGCTTGGTGTACTTCGGCCTAGCTGCTGGCTACATTTGCGAATGTACATCACCCACCTGAGACGCTGTCTAACTCAAAACACATGAATCCGACTGATATCCGCGCGCCGGAGTACTTCCACAAAGTGGTCGACTGTCAATGGGCATGTCCAGCTCATACGCCGGTACCCGAGTACATTCGAATGATCGCAGCAGGTCAGTACACGGAAGCGTACATGATCAACTGGGAATCCAATGTTTTTCCCGGCATTCTGGGTCGAACATGCGATCGGCCCTGCGAGCCGGCTTGTCGAAGGGTTCGAACCGAAGAGAAGCCAGTCGCAATTTGTCGGTTGAAGCGCGTCGCCGCTGATCACAAGGGGGACATTGGGCACTTCCTTCCTCAGGTTCCGAAGGACAAAAATGGAAAGCGCGTCGCGTTATTAGGCGCTGGTCCTGCATCTCTTGCGGTAGCTCGCGATCTACTACCTTTTGGTTACACGGTCGACATGTTTGATCAAGATCCGGCAGGCGGTGGCATGATGCGTAGCCAAATCCCTGCATTCCGCCTGCCAGCGGACGTACTGGAGGAAGAGGTCGACTTGATCGTCAACATGGGCGTCAATGCGACTTACGGGTATGAAATCACGAGCATGAAAGAGATGCTCGATATGAATTACGATGCCTATTTCGTAGGGACAGGTGCTCCGCGGGGTCGCGATCTTGATTTACCTGGCCGCAAAGAAGTAGATGAACACATATCAATCGGTATCGATTGGCTTTCAAGCGTCGCATTTGGCCACACGACGTCTATCAGCGGTAAGGTTATCGTGATGGGCGGCGGTAATACCGCAATGGATTGCTGTCGTACTTCTAAGCGCCTCGGCGCAGAAACCGTAACAGTCGTTGTTCGTTCAGGCTTCGAGGTGATGAAAGCCAGCGAATGGGAAAAAGAAGATGCGATGTCGGAAGGAATTCCGATTATCAACAATCGTCCACCGAAAGAGTTCGTTCACGAAAACGGCAAACTGAAGGGGATTATTTTTGAATGCGTTAAGCCGATTGAAGAAGCCGGTCGCCTGAAGTACGTTCCGACCGGTGAGCCCGACGTGTTCATTGAGTGCGATCACATCCTAATGGCGATTGGTCAAGAAAACCATTGCCCGTGGATCGAGCGTGATATCGGGATCGAGTTTGACAAGTGGGATTGTCCGATTCTTGACGAAGTAACGCTGCAGTCGACTCATCCCAAGATCTTCTTTGGCGGTGATTCAGCCTTTGGACCTGAGAACATTATTTGGGCTTCAGCGCATGCCCACCAGGCCGCAATTTCGATTCACCTGATGTGCCAAGGCAAGGATCCGAAATCTGATCGACCACCCGAAGGACTGAACTTAATCAGTCAGAAAATGGGAGTCCACGAGTGGGCGTACGACGCGGAACATGACGCGTCGAAGCGCTACCTTGTGCCACACGCGAATCGACGCCGTTCCCTTGAGAACATCAAAGTTGAGGTCGAACTCGGCTTTGATGAGATACTGGGAAGTCGTGAAGCACAGCGGTGTTTGAACTGCGACGTTCAGACGGTGTTTACCGAAAAGCTCTGCATCGAATGTGACGCGTGCGTTGATATTTGTCCGATGGATTGCATCACGTTTACGTCGAACGAAGAAGAGGCGCAGCTGCGCAATCTACTAACCGCGCCAGCACCGAATCTCGAACAAGCCTTGTATGTATCGACCGAACTCGAGACAGGGCGCGTGATGGTGAAAGACGAAGACGTGTGCCTTCACTGTGGATTGTGCGCTGAACGCTGTCCGACGAACGCGTGGGATATGCAGAAATCTGTTATTCATATACCGCAACTCGGGTCTTACGCGGAATGACGAGTTACAACGACTTCGTAATTCGATTTGCCAACGTCAACGGTTCAGGGTCGGCAAGTGCAAACGGTATGTTCGCCAAAGCGCTCTTTCGCATGGGTATTCCCGTTGCGTCACGCAATATATTTCCATCGAACATTCAAGGATTGCCAACCTGGTTCGAAGTTCGCGTCTCAGAACAAGAGTATTTCGGCCGTCGAAGCGAAGTTGACATCATGGTGGCGATGAATGCCGAGACATTCGAGCAAGATGTTGCCGCCTTGCGTTCAGGCGGATACTTGCTTTACGACAGCACGAAAGGTCGCGATCCGAGATTAGCACGCGACGACGTGGTCCCAGTTGGAGTGCCAATTGCGCGATTGATTTTGTCCGAATTCACGGATCCAAAACAACGCCAACTCTTCAAGAATATAGTGTATCTCGGGGTTCTTACGTCTCTGCTGAACATCGATTTCAGCGTGATTACCAACATGGTGTCGACCCAATACAAAGGGAAGGATGAACTGATACAACCGAACATTCACGCACTAGAGATTGGTCGATCGTACGCGCAGAACTACCTAGATTGCCCATTACCTATCCAAGTTCGGCATTCAGAAAAGCTTGCTGATAGGATTTTCGTCGATGGCAATGAAGCAGCTGCTTTAGGCGCAATTTACGGTGGCGCAACGGTTTGCGCTTGGTATCCAATCACGCCTTCAACCTCGATGGCGGAAGCGTACGAACAGCACGCCGGCAGACTACGCATAGACTCGGACACGTCGGAACGCAAGTTCGCCATCATCCAAGCCGAGGATGAACTGGCAGCGCTGGGCATTGTCATCGGTGCAGGTTGGAATGGCGCAAGAGCGTTTACTGCTACGAGTGGTCCAGGGATTTCACTCATGACAGAATTTCTTGGCCTAGCGTACTTTGCGGAGATTCCCGCGGTACTCTTCGATATTCAGCGAGCCGGTCCTTCGACAGGAATGCCCACACGTACGCAACAAGCAGATCTTTTAGCAGCGGCGTATGCGTCACATGGCGACACCAAGCACCCGTTGCTGTTCCCGTCAACTCCGCGCGAATGCTTTGACTTTGCGGCCAGCGCATTTGATTTCGCTGATCGACTCCAAACGCCGATACTCGTAATGAGTGATCTGGATTTGGGGATGAACGAAATTACATCCGAAGCGTTCGAGTGGGACGATAAAAGAAAGTACGACCGCGGTAAGGTTCTGAGTGAAGACGATCTTGACCGTATGGACGTCTTTGGGCGCTACTTAGATATTGATGGCGACGGAATCGGCTACCGAACATTACCAGGCACACACCCATCGAAAGGATCGTTCTTCACACGCGGTACATCCCGAGACGAATACGCCACTTACACCGAGGATCCAGATGCATACAGCAAGAACATGGATCGATTGTTGGCGAAGTGGGAAACAGCGAAGTCGATTCTGCCATCGGCCGAGATTGAGAATGAAGAACGTCGCGCTGGCATCATTTACTACGGCACAAGTGCTACGCCGATGTCCGAATGCTTAACGATACTGGACGAACACGGTATCGAACTTGACACCATGCGCATCCGGTCATTTCCGTTCGGACCAGAGGTAGTTGACTTCATCGATAACCACGAGATCGTGTTCATGGTCGAGCAGAACCGGGATGCACAAATGAAGATGCTGATGGTGAACGAACTTGATCTGATGCCTTCAAGTATCGAGTCGATTTTGTATTACGGTGGCATGTCGATCTCAGCGGACTTCATCGTGGACGAAGTGCTGTCGTACTATCAAGCCAATAACATACCGCGCATCAAGGTGGTCTCGACGTGACTTTTGTACCCAAACCCAGAGTCCATCATCCACTTCTTCAGTTTAACGAAATTGGACTGACGAGACGCGATTACGAAGGATCGGTTTCGACACTTTGCGCGGGTTGCGGTCATGACTCCGTAAGTGCAGCCGTCGTAATAGCATGTAATGAATTAGCGATTCCACCACACCGTTTCGCCAAGATTTCTGGTATCGGATGCTCTTCGAAGACGCCCAGCTATTTCCTGGGTGCGTCACATGGATTTAATTCCGTGCATGGGCGTATGCCATCGGTTGCGACGGGAGCGAACCTCGCGAACCATGAACTTCACTGCATCGGAGTGTCTGGGGACGGCGACAGTGCGTCAATCGGAGTAGGGCAGTTCGCGCATATCGTTCGCCGAAAGGTCAACATGCTTTACATCGTTGACAACAACGGGACCTATGGCTTGACTAAAGGCCAATTCTCGGCCACGAACGATAGAGGCTCCACCAGCAAACGCGGCGTTCCAAATCTATATTCGCCGATTGATCTCGTATCAATGGCACTACAGATAGGTGCGAGTTTCGTCGCTCGCAGTTTCTCAGGTGACAAGCAGCAACTCGTACCGTTGATTAAGGCGGCGATCATGCACAAAGGCTTCGCGTTTATCGACGTGATTTCTCCTTGCGTCATGTTCAATAACCACAACGGATCCACAAAGAGCTACCAGTACGTACGGGAACATACCGCATCCATGGTCGATGCGCAGCTCGTTATGCCGCATGAACAGATCGAGATCGAGTATGCACCTGGTACGCATAAAGAGGTCGACATGCCTGACGGCAGTGTATTACGTTTGCGCAAGATATCGGAAACGTACGACCCACATGACCGCGTTGGAGCTCTGAACCATGTTCAACGTGCACAGGAACAAGGCGACGTGATCACAGGTCTCCTTTACGTAGATCCTATAGCCTCCGACATTCATGAAGTGCTCGAGACGACCAGCACCCCTCTTAATCAATTAGAGGAAACGGATTTGTGTCCCGGTTCCGAAGCATTGACTGCTGTAAATGCGAGTTTCAGATAGCTTATGTATTCTGCGACCTAGACTCTAGCTCAGATTCGGTACTTTACAGGGAGAACTGAACTGTAGCCCAGAGCTTCGTCGCGTCTATGCCATACGGCGTAGGTTTCCACTCTTCGTTCGCGTGGTAGTCGGCAAACTTCAGAATCCACTTGTATTTACCAAACGTTCGCGTAGCGGCAATATCCACTTCTGTGCCGTAGGTCGGCAAGGATCTAAAGTTAGTATCAAATCGGTGTATCCCTACGGTTACATTCCAGCCAAGTACGCGTTCCTTCACGCGAATTTCTAAATCGCGGAGTCCGTCCGGGGGCGTGTTTACTAGGAACTTATCTGCTGCCCCAGCATACCCGTGCAGCGTGGCAAGCGGCATTTTGAACGAATAACGACCATCTCCCTCAAGTAATGTGCCTTTGAGCTCCACACTTCCGGTCGAGTTCTCTTTTCTAAAGTTCGAGAAATCGACACCAATCGACGAATGAATGTGTAACAAGCGATCGAAATCCAATCCATCGTCTATGGAAGTTTGAATCGCGATTTCTCCTTTGCACGAGCCTGACCAACCAAATTTCGAAGCATCGGTAAAACACGGACCTTCCAATGCGAAGCCCATTGTTCGGCTCGATAAGAAGATGTTCTCGTCGAAATCTAAGTTATACAAATACCCTGACAGATTACCGAACCCGGGCCACTCATACGATGCTCGGATCGCGATGCCATCAAGATCCCACTCTCTAGCGCCTCTGATGGGGTGGTCGCGTCCGAGTACTCGGTACACTTTTTCGACAAGTGCGCTTTCGAGTCTGAATTTATCGCCAAATTTCGCGTCAACACTAAGCGCGTCATAGGTCTGATGGTTCTGTCGCCACGCGACCGTTCCTAGATAGCGCTGCGGTAGTGCACCGTGATTGATGTATTGCCGACCATACCGGACCAGTGTTGATTCGCCGGCATATTCCACATACGCTTCATCCATTTCAGTACCCGAAGGATCGACCTCGGTTGCGTACTCGATCCGACCGTTGGTACCGCCATCGTTGTATGTATCGATGCCAAAATCGTTTACATGCTCGGCCGCGAATACTGCACGAAAGTTCCTAACCTGAGGCGTGCGCAACGTCAGCAGTAACCTACCTGTGAGCGTATTCGCACTCTTGTTGATGTTGTCATCGATCGTCCCATAGCGAATGCGCACGTCTGCCGAATATCGGTCATCTTCGCAGGTCGACTCTTTCGGGCATTCGTCGTCAGCAAACGTGACACTAGAAGCCAATGTCAGGCAGGCAACCGTTAAACCTAGTCTCATAAAACGCATGATTCGATTGTGTCTTGTCCAGACGTATTAAACGCAGATTGTTAAGGTTAGGTTTATGTGGACTCGCCCTCTTTTTCCGTTGAGAACTTTCACCTATCACGTTGAAGGCTTGATCGTGGGCAGTCTTATCATTCGCAGCTGCTAACGATTAGAAACTGCGGAATCCATTGGCGCTACCGAATCTTGACGATTACTTTCCAGACTGGAAGCGTCGCGAAGAAAAAGCCGAAGCGATGATCCCCATCATCGGCAAGCTCTACCGGAAGAATGTCCCGACATACTGCTATGGTCGCGCGCTTTACAACCAGAGCGTCACGGACATCATGCGGACGCACCGATTTGTGCGTCAGGTAGCAAAAAACGAGCTGTCCGAAGACGAGAGCTATCCACTCCTGTGTGCCCTTAGCGAACTCGATCTAGGTCCGTCACACATCGACGTCGGCAAGCTCACTGTCAAATATATGGAGCTACAGGAAAACGGGCATCCTGTGCCATCTGAACGCGAGTATGCCGAAAACGAATGCCGTGAAGTCATAGGGCGACACATTAAGCCTCTCAACAAACCACAGGACATTGTGCTATATGGTTTTGGCAGGATCGGGAGACTATTGGCGCGACTCTTGATCGAAAAGACCGGCGGTGGTGACCAGCTCCGTTTAAGAGCCATCGTAGTACGACCGGGTAACGATGGAGATCTCGAGAAACGTGCGAGTCTGTTACGTCGTGATTCCGTACACGGTGCCTTCAAAGGCACGATTCGCGTTGATCAAGCGAACGAATGCATCATCGCGAACGGCAACGTCGTCAGGATGATTTATGCCGATGACCCGAGTGAAGTCGACTACACGCAGTACGGTATTGAAGACGCGGTGGTGATCGACAACACCGGAGCATGGCGCGATGAATCAGGATTACGTCAACACCTAGAGGCCAAAGGCATTGACCGTGTCATCGTTACTGCGCCTGGTAAGGACGGCGTCCCCAACATCGTATCTGGCGTGAACTCACATCTGTTGTCGCATAACGATAAGATCCTCTCAGCGGCCTCCTGTACGA
Source organism: Pseudomonadales bacterium (assembly GCA_021295855.1). Classification (GTDB taxonomy): domain Bacteria; phylum Pseudomonadota; class Gammaproteobacteria; order Pseudomonadales; family Azotimanducaceae; genus Bin55. The sequence continues at coordinate 35,622 of JAGWBO010000018.1, forward strand.
CGAATGCGATCGTACCGATTCTCAAGGCGGTCAACGACGAATACGAGATTGTGCACGGTCACATGGAAACCGTGCATGCGTATACTCCGGATCAGAACCTCTTAGATAACTATCACAAGAAGAATCGAAGAGGTCGCGGAGCGCCGTTGAACCTCGTGATCACGGAAACTGGCGCTTCGAATGCGGTTGCGAATCTACTACCTGAACTCGAAGGAAAGTTAACTGGCAACGCCATCCGTGTTCCGACCCCGGATGTTTCGCTTGCGATTCTAAATCTCCGATTGGAGAAGAGTACGAGCAAGCCGTCGTTCAATGACTTCATTCGTGACGTTGCATTGAATTCTGCGCTGCAACGACAAATTGACTTCGTCGAGACACCTGAAGTCGTGTCGTCTGACTTCATCGGCAATCGGCATGCGTGTGTGGTCGATGGTGAAGCTACGATTGTCGATGACGGAAAGCGAGTTGTACTCTATGTTTGGTATGACAATGAATTTGGCTATTGCTGTCAAGTTATTCGCGTGGTGCAGAAATGGGCAGGAATTAGCTACCCACTCATACCTGGAGACGTCGCCAAAACCGGTTTTGGTTAATTTAATATTTATGAGCGTTTTGCAATTTCGTTTACATAGTATTCGGTCATCATGAACTCGTTGCTCATTCTTGGCGTCGTCGCAGTTGTCATCTTGTTTTGGGTTCTGCGAACGCGATCTGCGCGGCGCAGATGGGTCGAGCAACTCGACTTGATCGGCCAGTGGGACCTCGAAGGCAAGAACACGAACAACGTACGTATCGAGTTTATTGGTGCACGCGGGGATGCGGGAAATTACATGGCGAGTACTGACGATACGCTCGAATCCGGAAATTGGCATCTGACCAGCTACTTTCTCGTCCTTGATCCTAACGATGCAGAACCGCAACGATATGAATTACGTCATTTTGAACCAGGGCGCATCGGAATCAACGGACCGGGTCGCGAGAAACAAATTTACCGCAAAAAACGTGTCTCAAATATCATCAAGCTTCACGAGCATCATTCGAAGAACCCTTAAGCTGCTCGAGCGTTCTAAACCTAGACTCGGCTTCCTCGTCAGGGAATAGGTAAGCACTGCCAACGATTGCCACGCTCGCGAGTACAAAGGCAGGGATCATTTCGTACACGCTTGCAAATACGCCACCGTAGTTCGCACCAAGATTGTGCCAAACTAACGTCGTAACCGCGCCCGCAACCATACCTGCGACGATTGAATCTCCCGTCGTACGTCGCCAGAACAAAGCGAATAGCAGCGCAGGACCGAAACTCGCACCCAAGCCAGCCCACGCGTACGCGACAACATCCAAGATCACGCTGTTCTCGTCGAACGCGATAAGACCCGCGCCAAGCGCCACGCCGATAACCACCAAACGACTTACAAAGAGCTTGTGCTTTTTGATGTAGAACAGGTCGTTGACGATACTCGTTGAGGCGACGATGAGCTGTGAATCCACCGTACTCATAACGGCGGCAAGAATGGCTGCAATCAATAAGCCCGCTAACCATGGATTGAGAAACAGCTCGGCGATCCTAATGAAGACCGTTTCTGGATCCGTCAATCCAGGAGCAGCGGCACTGCCGACCACGCCGACGGCGATGGCACCTAGCGTAGCAACGAACATCCAACTCATGCCAATGACCTTCGCTCGACCTAGTTCTTGTGGCCGCTTAATCGCCATGAAGCGTGCCAAGACGTGAGGTTGTCCGAAGTAACCAAGTCCCCATGCAAGCAAACTAAGCGTGCCAATCGCGCCAACGCTATTGATGCTAAGATCGAGTTTTTCAACTTCGATGGATTGCGTTGCAAGCATTGGCAGCGCGATTAATGCGATGAGCATCAATAGAGCTTGAAATGCGTCCGTCCAACTGACCGCGAGAAAACCACCTGCAACTGTGTAGACCATGATGACCGCGACACCGACGGCAACCGCCATCTGATAATCCCAACCCATTACAGATTGGAAAAGCTTGGCGCTTGCGACGAAACCAGCTGACGTATACACCGTGAAAAACACGATCACGACGAGACTGCTGACTAATCGCATTGGTACGCCGTCGTACCCCGTGCGCAACTTGAAAAACTGCGGTAACGTCGACGCTTCCTCTTCATATGCGCTGGCGTAACGGCGTAAACGCGGCGCGACAAAATGCCAATTCAGATAGGCACCAATTAATAAACCAATAACAATCCACGATTCCGATACACCGGCGAGATAGACGGCGCCAGGTAATCCAAGGAGCAACCACCCTGACATATCACTAGCTCCCGCAGACAGCGCTGCGACCGGTGCAGATAGGGAGCGGCCGCCTATGTCATAGTCGAAGTCGGTCTTCGTGCGTCGATATGCAAAGAAGGTAATCAACGCGATGACTAGGTAGTAACACGCGAAACCGAGGCTAAATTCGTTCATCCAAGTGCGGTGTCGAAGGAGAAGGCGTCATACACCAAAATGCGCATCTGACAGACTACTTACTAGGAAGTATTAGCCAGGATAATTTGCGTGGCGATTTCCTTCCTCTCTGCATTGTGTGTATTGACTGAAACAAGCGTTAACGTGCGCGTGACACCGTAAATCGTCATCGCAGTTATCTACGCGCCGAGGAGTGTCACAACAGCCTTTCGAATCAGTTACGCACGCTGCGGTGCACCGAAGAATACAGCAAACAACAACGGGACACGCAACCGATGCGCGAAACTAAAGCTACATCGCTGCGATGTACTTCTTGACGCCACGGTTGAGCGAGTGATTTCACGCAAAACGTTAAGTTGTCATGCATTCGATGATATCTACCATTCGCGAACATGCATTAGACCAAGCTCTAGTTAATTTCGTACAGCCAATTCCAATTAGAATTTTCTGAGGCAACGCATATAGTGTCTCACTGCACGAACAGAATTGAATTTTTCACCCTTGAGCTTCTCGCAGATTCAAAAGTCAGTTCCACACTTATATTTTTGTATAGTCGCTGTCGCGGTAGCCGGGTTAATTTTCGTACTCACAGCTTGTTCACAAGTTTCTCAAAACGAGTGTAGCGAGGTGAACTG
>JAGWBO010000019.1 GCA_021295855.1 Pseudomonadales bacterium
GTTCAGAGCGGGTCCGACGACCAGGTAACAGCATTCCTTGAGAATCGATTTGACGAAGCAACCGACCTTTCCGATTTCCTCATGGATTACGGCGGCGCGCCGTATGCCGCGTACGCAGCGTATCAGCAAAAACGCGTTAATTTGACTGCGGCGCTATCTCAATTTGCAAGAAAACAAACGTCGTTGACTGCGCTCGCTCGTGTACTGAGAAGCGAAGAGGCAGACGATATATTGCTGCGATGGCAGTACGTCACGCTGCGATTAGCGCGCAACAGCGCCATCGTTTCTCCAATTGCGACGTTCTATGATGAATTGAGTGATGTGCGGCGGCAGTTTCGAGAAGTGCCGGGGCTTGATAGGGAACGTCAGATGTTGCGTTTATTAATCAAGTGGCAGGAATTGCTTAAGCGGCATCAGCGTTTGCGGCGTTGAATGCTTCGCGCGTCAGATTGATCGCACCGTGTTCAGTAACAATAATGTTGTCTTCAATACGAACGCCGCCGTAGTCCAGAAATCGTTCAATCTTTTCCCAGTTGAAATCATGATGACCTTGCCATCTCTTCAACAAACTAGGAATGAAGTAAATTCCTGGTTCAATGGTGAAGACCATATTTGGCTCGATGGGGCGTAATAGACGAAGACTCTCATAACGATTGTGAGGCGGCGACTCGACAACTCCGTCGTCCAATAATCGCCCACCGACATCGTGAGTCTGCAGCCCAAGTAAATGCCCTAAGCCATGGGGGAAGAACGCATCAACCATTCTTTCTTCAAACGCTGTCGTGGGCGAGCATGTCAAGAACTTATCTTGGCACAGGATGTTCGCGACTTTATGACACATGCTTTCGTGTAAATCCAGAAATGACTTTCCTACGGTTATCTCCTGGATGATTTCTTGTTGGGCGTCATCTACGTAATCAATCAGCGTTGCAAACTCGTCGTTTTCCGCAGCCGCGTACGTTCGCGTAATGTCCGAGTGATAGCAAAATGCCTTACCACCAGCGTCGATTAGAAGGCTATGGACCTTGCCTGCGGGTTCTCGATCGTACTTCTGGTAATGCAAGGTAGCAGCATGACGATTCGTAGCGACAATGCTTGGATAAGGCAGGTCTGCTTCGTGTTGTGAACTCGCTTCAAGGTAAGCGAGATGGATGTGGTATTCGCTTTCACCGTTCGAAAACGCTTGCGAGGCTGCGCGGTGTCCTAAAACGCCGCACGCTGTTGCTGCTTCCATGCACCTCCGCTCGAAACTCGTTTTGAAGGCGCGCCGAAAGTCGAGCTGTCGTTGGAGTTTCTTGATTCGAGCGTTCTCCGCGTCGGTATCACTCGAAGTGATTGATTGACCGAGGGACGCTACGTTTGAGAACCTACGTGTCAACTCACGCAGCTCTTTCCGAAGGTCGTCTAGTTCTGCGTAGGTTCGTACGTCAAAGACCTCTTCGCAAAAATCTGGAGCGTCGCTAGGTAGATACCAGTAGTCCGAAGGGGCATACCAGAAAAGAATAGGCTTCGCCGCCATTGGCACGACCAGCACTGCATGTTCGCAGTCGTTCTGAGGTATCCATCTCAAAAAGTGTCCGTAGGCATGGAAAGGCGGCTCTTGATCATCGCCGTAGTAAGTTTGATTTGAACCCGCGTGAACGACAACAGCGTCAAATCCGTTTGAACCCATCAACCGACGCCAATCGTCGATTAAGTGGTCGATGTGAGTGTTGTATGCGTTTAGATACACATCATGTCCCTCGAAAGTGAGTTCGAATACGTCTCGGTAATCGTTGGTCGTTCATAACAAGACGCCACCTGCATGATATAAATTCCCGCTCAAATTTATAGCGAAAGGGGCAATTCATGGGCGACTATGCGTATGCTGCGCCCGCTTCTGTTGACAGCACAATCGAGTTGTTGTCGAGCAGCGCAGATAGCGGGACGCGTACTCAGGTCTTGGCTGGGGGCACTGACGTGCTTGTACAGATGCGATCAAACGATCGCGGACCCCGACTGATTGTTGACATCAAGCAGTTGGCCGAGACTAATGTGCTCACAATTGGCGAAGACGAGATTTACATCGGCTCGGCAATCGCATCGGCAATCTTGAACGAAAATGCTGAGTTGAAGAGTAAACTGCCTGGACTTGTCGAGTCCGCAGATTTGATCGGTTCGACTCAAATCCAAGGTCGCGCCACGATCGGCGGAAATTTATGCAATTCCTCTCCGGCTGGCGACACGATTCCCGCACTGATTGCGAATAGCGCAGTGTGCCATATCGTAGGCTCTGACGGGGAAAGAAATGTCCCCGTAGAGGACTTCGTAACCGGCGTTGGTACAAATTGCATGGCGCCCCACGAGTTCTTACTCGGCTTGCGCGTACCCGCGCCGAAAGGGAATACAGGTGATGCATACCTTCGTTTCATTCCGCGCACAGAGATGGATATCGCGGTTGCCGGCGCAGGCGTACGTCTGACGCTGGACGACAGCGGTACGTGCACTGCTGCAAGAGTTGGAATCGGCGCCGTAGCCCCTACGCCGTTATTGGTTCCGGAGGCTGCAGATGCATTGGTAGGTACGCAGGTTGATGCCGCCGCGCTTGATGCCGCGGCAGCGGCATGCTCTGCGGCCGCATCTCCGATAACGGACAAGCGTGGTACGGTTGAGTACCGCATTAAGGTAGTTGGCGTGTTGTGTAAACGGGCGGGCGAGATCGCCCGCGACCGAGCAAAGGCGTCGTAGGCGAGAGACGGAGAAGTAGAAGATGGCAAAAGTACACATTTCAACCACAGTCAACGGCCAGCCCATGGACGTGTTGGTTGAACCTAATGATTCATTGCTCGATACACTGCGCGACGGATTGGGTTTAACAGGCACGAAAGAGGGTTGTGCAACGGGTGACTGCGGGGCATGCTCCGTCATGCTGGACGGGCGGCTCGTTTGCTCTTGTCTGGTTCTCGGCGCGGAAGCCGAAGGCAAGACAATTGACACGATCGAGGGTGTCGCGGATGGCGACGGTCTCCATGTCATACAGCAGAAATTCCTGGAGCACGCTGCACTGCAATGCGGCATTTGTACGCCAGGATTCATCGTAGCGGCGAAAGCGCTACTGGAGAAGAACCCGAATCCGGATGAAACGACGATTCGATATTGGCTCGCGGGCAATTTGTGCCGCTGCACCGGTTACGACAAAATCGTACGTGCAGTTCAAGACGCCGCCCATGAATTAGCGTCACCCGCTTAGCTGAAGGAGAGATACGATGGCGGAAGCAGTAGATTTAAAAGCAATCGGCACTAGGCCGGTTCGACCTGACGGGGTCGAGAAAGTAACAACCTGCCGGGTATGCTCCACGGCAAGATCCTTCGAAGCCCGCATGCTCATGCACGCATAAAGAGCGTTGATCTTTCTGAAGCATTGGCGGTGGACGGTGTATTGGCGGCGGTTGCCGGCAAAGACATTCCGGGTGGTGGTGACCTTGGGGATAACGTCCTAGCGAAAGAGAAAGTCCTGTACCACGGTCATGCGGTTGCCGCGGTTGCTGCGCGGTCGGCGTTCATCGCTGAGCAGGCACTTGAAAAGATCAAGGTTGAGTACGAACCCCTTAAACCAGTGTTGTCGATTGACGATGCCATCGCAGCTGGTGCGACACTCGTTAACGAGTCGTTGCATACAAATGGTGATACATCACAGTCTGCTAGCAACATCGCAGCGATCACCAAGTTTGAACGCGGTGATGTTGAAAAAGGCTTGTCGGACGCAGATGTTGTCGTTGAAGGTACGTATCGCGTACCAACTGCACATCAGGGTTATATCGAACCTCACGCCTGCACCGCGACAATCAATGAGGAAGGTAAGGCAACGGTGTGGTGCTGCACACAGGGTCAGTTCGACGTTCGCAGCATGACAGCCAACTGCTTGAACAAGCAGGTGAGCGATATCCGTGTCATTCCATCTGAGATCGGTGGTGGCTTCGGCGGTAAAACGACGATCTATCTTGAACCTATTGCGGTCAAACTCTCCGAACTGAGCGGGCGACCTGTCAAGATGGTCATGTCTCGGGAAGAGGTGTTTAGAGCCACCGGACCGACATCAGCGACGCTGTGTCGAGTGAAAGTCGGCGCGAAGAATGACGGCACGATTACGGCCGCAACGGCATGGTTGGCGTACGAAGCGGGTGCATTTGCGGGTGCCCCTGTTGGTCCCGGCTGCATGTCCGTGCTCGCACCTTACGACCTTGAGAATTTCCGTATTGAAGGTCACGATGTGCTTGTCAACAAACCAAAGGTAGCAGCGTATCGAGCACCGGGCGCGCCGCAATCGATGCATGCGATGGAGTGTGCACTCGACGAGTTAGCGCGTAAGTTGGATATGGATCCCCTTGATCTACGACTTAAGAACGCTGCTGATGAAGGTACTGTTGCGCCATATGGTCCGCAGTTTCCCGCGATTGGCTTACGTGCCTGTCTTGAGGCGGCGAAAGCCCACCCGAACTACACGACGCCGCCGGCTGAAGGCCAAGGACGTGGCGTCGCGGTTGGATTCTGGTTCAACATCGGCATGCAGTCTAGCGCAGAGATTCGAATCGCCGAGAACGGCGCTGTCACCATCATGGAAGGCAGTCCTGATATTGGTGGATCACGTGCCTCAATGTGCTTGATGGCGGCTGAAACGCTGGGTATACCTTACGAAAACATCAATGCGCACGTTGGAGATACTGAAGCGACCGGATATTGCAACACGACCGGCGGTAGCCGGACGACGTTCGCGACCGGCATGGCAGTGATCGAAGCGTGTGAAGACATCATTGCACAATGCAAGGAGCGCGCTGCGCTGACGTGGGAACTTGACGTTGATCAAGTCGATTGGGAAGATGGCCAAGCAGTGCCGAAACCAGGAGTAAATGCTGACGTTAAACCACTGAGCTTGGCGGATATCGCCCGTTCGGCCGGTCGTACTGGTGGACCTCTGCTAGGTCGCGCTAGCTTAAACGCACAAGGTCCTGGTGCGTCGTTCTCAGTGAACTGGACGGACGTTGATGTGGATCACGAGACTGGTAAAGTGGATGTGAAAGCGTTCACTGCAGTGCAAGACGCTGGTCGTGCGATTCACCCATCATACGTAGAAGGTCAAATGCAAGGTGGCGCCGTGCAGGGTCTTGGCTGGGCGCTCAATGAGGAGTACATCTATGACGCAGAAGGCGTTATGGAAAACGCTGGCTTCCTCGATTACAGAGTACCAGTGACCTCCGACATGCCCATGATCGACACCCAGATTGTTGAAGTGCCGAATCCATCACACCCGTACGGTGTGAGAGGGGTTGGTGAGACGCCTATTGTGGCGCCGCTCGCTGCGACATCAAACGCTGTTCGTGATGCGCTAGGTTTTCGCATCAATGATCTGCCGCTGTCACCTCCGAGGGTTTTGGCGGCAATTGACGAAATCGATTAGTTCTTCAACATACCATTCAAAAAGACCAGCCTCCGGGCTGGTCTTTTTTTTATGAGCGAATTAGGCGTCTAGCGAGCGCTAATGACGTTCCGACTCGCTAGTGCGATATCTTTGAGGTTCCGGCGATTGACCAACGGTCTTGTTGTTTGCCGACCACCACTATTCCAATTTCTTCTTCGCCGTCGCTGAATTCCGTGACTACCTCGACTACGGCGCCGTTTGATCCGGTCTGAACAGCTCTTGCGCGCTTTAAGCTGATCCCGCGCCCACTGTAACCTTGAAGCAACTCAACTATGTCCGTTTCGCTCGTGGCGGTGATTACGTTACCGACGTGTACAACGGTTAGAGGCAAGCGGCACAACTTCGCGCACGCGCTTAGGTTACCTTCACCAACGTGTACCACGAACTCCTTCGCGACATCTTCAACAGCGGCCGTTGTTTCTTCGACCTTGTAACCCATGAAGGAGTCGACCCCAAATCTAGCTTGAATGCCCCAAGAACCTTCAATCTTTGTGAGGATGTAGGTCACACGATTTTCTAGGATCGGATTGTCTTCGGCATTGAATCGAGTCCATCCGCCGAGGAGATGGACCTTCTGTGTTGATTCGTGTAAGCGGCGCGGCGTAACCCCTTCAGACCGTACCCAGCCTGTTGCTTCTCGCGAAGTCCAGTCTGCAGCGTCTGCGTAGGCTTTAGGCGTTTCGTATCGAACGGTGCCACCTGGTGCTGAAACCCGCACATGTGGATAGCTCATTACTGCGGCCCAAGCTGGTGCGTTCTTCGCGTTATCGGCGCGAAAGAAGCCTTGATATGCATCCTCAGGTAGATTAAATCGGTCAGGGAAGTCGTTCATCGTATTACTCTCAATTTAATCATGAAATTTATGGTTATTGTCGCTTGAGACATCACGCGAGAAAGTGCGTTGAATTTCATTTCAAACTACACAAAATAACCTGAGGTTAGATTTCCGTTACCTCTAGCGGAGTCATCTATGGAGCGTGAATACAACATGAGAGAAATTAAAAATCATTCAGATAACGAAATCGTAAACCCAACCTCAAATCGGACGATGCAAGATGTTGTTCGAGTCGCTGCTAGTCGTCGCAAGATTATCCAAGGTGGCATATCGCTAGCCGCAGGCTTTATGGCATCGAAATCCGCATGGGGTCAGCGCACTCCGATCATCCCTTTCAATCCAGGACTGATTGGATTTACGCCATTGAGTCGTGCTGAAGCTACGGGTTCTTGGCCGACTATCTCGAGCGATTACGAGTTTGAGATACTGATTCCGTGGGGAGATCCATTACTCCCTGATGGACCGTCATTTTCATACCCTCCTGACGCAGAAAACCAAGCGAAGCAAATTGGTATTGGTCACGATGGGATGTGGTTCTTCCCGGATGCTGACGACCCGGAAGCAGGTAATAGAAGAGGTATGCTCGCTGTAAACCATGAATTTGGTACGAATTCTCATGTATTGGGAAAGGATGACCCGGACTCATTAGCGGACGTACGTGTTTCCCAGCATGCACATGGCGTATCTGTCGTTGGAATCGAGCGAGAAGATGGTGTCTGGCGGGTGTACAGTGCATGCGCTGCGCGCCGTATTCATGTAAACACAACTGTCACGTTTAGCGGTCCGGCAGCGGGTAGTGAATTGCTTCAAACGCTCAACGGAAATTCACCGCAAGGCATCCTAAACAACTGCGGGTGCGGATCTACGCCGTGGGGCACTTATTTGACGTGCGAAGAGAACTTCCAAGGCTATTTTGGTGTCCCGAGTGGTCGGCGATGGACGGCTTCTACGGCGCAGGAGCGATATGGTTTTAGTGAAGGAGGCTTCGGTTATAGTTGGCACGAATTTGACAAACGATTCGATCTTTCGTGGACTGCGTATCGCAACGAAGAGAACCGATTCGGTTGGGTCGTGGAAATTGACCCGTACAACGCAGGGCAACGACCTGTAAAGCGGACGGCGTTGGGGCGCTTCAAACACGAAAGCGTCGCGGTGGTTGTTGGTAAGGATCGACGCGTTGTTGCATATATGGGAGACGATCAACAGTTCGACTACATCTATAAATTCGTAAGTTCAGAGGATCATGTCAAACTGCGTCACGAGGGTGAATCGCCTTTCGACCACGGCAAGCTTTACGTAGCTAGATTCAATGATGATTTCACCGGTGATTGGCTTGAACTTACGATCGACGATTCTCGACTTAGTTCGAATTTCTCGAGTCAAGCGGAAGTATTGACGTACGCCCGCTTGGCTGCGGATGAATTAGGCGCGACACCAATGGATCGACCCGAGTGGACAGCTGCTGCACCTGACGGCACGATTTACTGTGCTTGTACGAACAATAGTGCGCGCACAGCTACAGACGCAGCCAACCCGCAAGCACCCAATGCGGATGGCCACATCATTCGTTGGGTGGATGACGACATGCATGTCGGGACAAGCTTTGAGTGGGATATATTCAAGCTGGCGAGTAGCACCCATGGAACCGAGGAATCTTTTAGCGACCCGGATTCGATCTATGTTGACCCAGATGGGCGTTTGTTCATTGGTACAGATGGTGGCCAGCAGGATGGTATGAACAATCAGCTGCTCGTCGCAGATACAGTTTCAGGTACCGTTAAACGATTATTTGCTGGAGTCTTCGACGACGAAGTGACGGGAATTACGATGACTCCGAACCGACGCACGATGTTTGTAAATCTGCAACACGTCGGCAACGGAAACATCAATCGGACCAGTTTCCCTGGAATGGGAGACTACCGTGTTCCTCGGGACGCTACGATCGTAATTACCCGCAAGGATGGCGGAATCGTTGGTTCGTAAGCGCGTGAAGGACGACTTGCCATGGCGTTTGCTATCCCAAGATCACCGATATTAGGATGCAAACTACCTACCCTCAACCGTTTACATTGAAATCAGCCACCTAGCACCAGCTCACTAGAATTTGAGCAACCAGTAGTTGAGGCGAAACACGTCATGGCGCGTGTTGTATTTCCTGATCACCTTCGCCAGCATACCAATGGCACCGAAGAATTGACGGTCGTATGTGATTCGTTTAGATCCTTAGTGAGAAAACTCGACACTGAATTCCCCGGGATTGAGGAAGTCCTGATGAAAACCGCCGTAGCAATCGACGGTCAGATCTATCAAGATGCGTGGCTTGAACCAATTCAGCCAAACAGCGAGGTTTTCTTTATGCACCGAATTGAAGGTGGCTGAGGTCAATATTCGCATAAGGAAAGACGCGCGTGCCTAAACTGGTCAATCTTGGGTCGCTAGGGATCGACCATGTATATAGCGTTGATCATATAACCTCGGCCGGAGAGACTCTCGCGAGCCAGACTCACGACGTATTCCCTGGAGGAAAAGGTTCCAATCAGTCAATTGCTGCTGCGAAAGCAGGCACTCAGGTGGTTCATGTGGGTTGTATTGGGCCGGATGGCGACATGCTGCTCGACGTACTTCGAGATGTGAATGTTGACGTGTCGGGGGTGCGCGTTGGAGAGATCGCGACGCAACATGCCGTAATCCAAGTCGACCGACAAGGTCAGAATGCCATCGTGATATTTGGCGGTGCAAATCGAACCATCACCCAGCAGGACCGTGATGTGGCTCTATCGAATATTGAACCAGGCGATTGGCTTCTCCTACAGAATGAGATCAACGATCTTGATCAAATCCTTGAGCAAGCCGCGGAGCGGAATGTCTCGGTAGCGTTTAACGTTGCGCCAGTTGACGGCCGGGAGAAAGGCTATGACTATAGCCGCGTCGGACTTCTGATCGTTAACGAGGTCGAAGCTGCATCACTTTCTGGCGAAACTGATCCGGAACTCGCATTTGAAGCGCTCACGTCACGATATCCAGATACCATCGTGCTCCTAACGCTTGGTAAAGACGGTGGAATCTACGGAGGAGGGAAATATCCCCGCGTCGAATATCAAGCACATGTTGTCGATGCCGTTGACGAGACCGCCGCAGGTGACACATTCATCGGCTATTTCATGGCCGAATGGTTACGTAGCAAAGACCTCGCGAAGGCAATTGAGGACGCGAGTGCTGCAGGTGCGATAGCAGTCACCAAGCCTGGTGCGGCATCTTCGATTCCTAGTCAGGCTGAAGTAGCTGCATTTAAGGAAGCACAAACCCGCTAGTCGAATCGAAGACCGGTCGCTTCTTCTAACTCTAGAATGGCGTCGTCAGGATCGACCACTTTTATCGTCGTCATTCCCATAGCGCGTGCAGGTTTGAGGTTGATTCCCAGATCGTCAAGGAAGACACAATGGTTCGCTTCGACCCCGATACGCTCACATGCTATTTCATAGATCCGCGGGTTCGGTTTCCTTACACCCTCTATGGATGATTCGACAATCACGTCAAACATGTCCATGACAGGTCCTGTATCTGTGAATTGACGCGTCGCGGCGGTATTCTGTTCCGTGCTTGCGGGTTTGATGTTGTTAGTAATGCAACCGACTTTGAAGTGTTGTTTGCAAGTTGCCAGTACATTAATCATTCGCGGCCGAAGCTGCCCAGACAGCAGCGTGAGCACTTCAGCGCCGCGTACGGCATGACCTAACGCGCGGCTTTCGTCATGAAACAACCCGTCGAATTCCTCACGACTGACAGCGTTCGCCTCAAGTTTCGACCACGCGTTTTCGTCCGGATTTGTTGAATTGACGGTCCGAATGAAGTCATTAAAGGCTTCGAAGGGACTACTCGTAAATACGCCGCCGAAGTCCCACAATACAGCGTGTATGTTTGGATTTGGTCGTCCCAAGTTTCGAACTGAACAACGCAGCCGCTATTAGAAAGAGCGCAATTATCACGGCGGCCGTAGTAACGGCGTACATGTAACATATCAAATTCTCGAGACGCCACGTTAGTGTCGTTTCGATTCCATGAAAACCCGCAATTGCTTATGCAGGAATATACTGCTATGACCTATAACAACATCGAGTACGAGGAAGACGGTCGTCTCGCCTTCATCAGTCTAAATCGACCTCAAAAACTGAATGCGCTCAGTCACCCGCTTCGTGCCGAGGTGTATGACGCCATGAAAGAGGCAGAAGCCAATCCCGATATTGGCATCATCATTCTTCGAGGCAACGGTCGCTCGTTCAGCGCTGGCTACGACTTGGCGCCTGATCCTACCGAGGAGAGCGAATTCACGTCCGAACGCTCGAGCATGCCGGATACGGGCACGACGCACCCACAACACTACGATTGGTCTCGTCATGCATTGATGGGTCACTGGGTGATCTGGGAATTGGCGAAACCTGTCATATGTCAGATTCACGGGTATTGCTTAGCTGGCGGTACCGAACTTGCTTCGATGTGCGATCTGCGAATTGTGGCTGAAGATGCGTTAATCGGTTACCCGCCCGTTCGCGCAATGGGCACGATGGACATGATGTGGGCTCCATGGTTCATGCCGCCCGTAAAGGCTCGTGAGTTCGCGTACACGGGGGATACGTTTACGGGTGTGGAGATGGCACAGTATGGTTGGGCGAACTATGCCTTGCCAAAGGAAGACCTGGATGATTTTGTCGAGAAGTTTGCACGCCGTCTTGGTTTCATTGATAACGACCAACTCAACTACAACAAACGAGCGGTGAATCGGCAGTACGAGATCATGGGCATGCGGACCGGCTTAATGGTCGGTACCGACGTTGAAGCGATGTCAAAGCATCGTCCGGCTGCGCCTGAGTTCGGCCGACGCGTTCGCGAAGAGGGTCTGAAGGCTGCTCTCGAGTGGCGCGACGGACCGTTTCGTGATTTTCGGGGCGCATACTCGGAGAAATACGCCAATCGAGCGTTGGCTGGGAGCGAGAAAAGTAGCGGCGATCAAAGCGATGCCGATTACAGCAAGAACGAGTAAACCTACGCTGTCGCCATTTGGCGTCAGCGTATCTCGCTTCTAAATTCAAGTAAGTCCTGTATGGATCGGGAAGTGTGTACCGAATTTGGCACGGAAATATAACTGTACATATAATCATCTTTCTTCATGTGATTTTCCGATACCAACCACCTATCGGAACGTCACGTATCGACTTCTGTCAGAAACGCGCAGCACGGATAAGCAGTTAGAAGTTCTCCCGCCAAGCTGCCGCTGGGTCTGGGATTACTTCCTCGCCAAAAATCAAACCGATTATCAGTTTGACCAGTGTTTCGAGGACACGTACGGCATCAAACCAACCCCGCCTCAGAACCCCACGAGCTTCTTCTTGCTTGGGAAGGTGTTAACGCAGCGACGACGCGAATTACCTTGGCTTCAAAGGCTCGCTACAGCCGAGACCGACACATGTTTGTCATCGATATCTGACTGGCGCCGCAACAGGCGGATTCGACCACCCGGCGTGGCCCGCTGCAAGATCGCGCCGCCTACCGCCATGCGCTGACAGCCGTTACCGTCCGTGCGCACCACTGCTTGCTTCTGCGATTGTCCCTTGTTAATGGCTTTCATTAATATCTCCAGTAGACGGCTTGTCATCATGAGGCGGTCCTTTTTTTGTAGATTCAAAGGCAAGACTCGCCAACGGTGACGAGTCTTCAACTCGTGCCGTGGGGGAGGTCGTCAACTGTTCAGTTCTAATCGCTCCCCGACAGGGTAAGTTGCGCGGAGTCGTGGCTATATACCGGCAAGATGGGCACTTGCGACCGGCAGACCGAGTGCCGAACATTCGTCCGTCGGCCTATGGCCTCAAATGTCACCCGATGGCCTTGCGGTACGGGATTGCATAGACCACGAGGGCGTGCTATCATTATGATATCAGTGTTGGAGATAAGCTGATGGCGACGATCAACGTGAGACAACTCGATGATGACGTGGTGGACCGCCTCAAGCGGCGCGCCTCGTCGAATAACCGCTCTCTGGAGGGCGAGGTGCGCCACGTCTTGGAATGCGCCGCCTACGACGACATGGCGGCGAAACGCGTTCGCTTCTTGGAGGCATCGGACCGGCTGCGGGAGAAGACCAGAGGTTGTAAGCAGACCCCGGCGGAAGTGCTGATCCGCGAGGACCGCGACCACGGTCATAGCGACAGCTTCTGATGCGCATCGTGATCGATGCGAGCGTGGTGGTCAAGTTGGTGGTCGACGAACCCGATTCCGATGCCGCCCGGGGACTGGCGGCAAGCGGCCACGACCTGTACGCGCCGCGCCTGATGGCTTCCGAGGTTGCTAATACGCTGTGGCGCAAGGCTCGCGTGGGCGAGATGGAGCGCGTCGATGCCGGTGTCGCCGTTGCCTGGATCACCGATATGCCGTTGCGCTGGAACGACGACGAGACCATCAGCGCAGATGCGGTTCGTCTGGCGCTGGCGCTCGACCACCCAGTTTACGACTGCTTGTATCTCGCGCTCGCGTATCGCGTCGGCGCGACGGTGGTCACTGCGGACCGACGATTTGTGGCGGTCGTTGCAGCGACCGAGCACCGCGAGGCTGTTGTGACGCTGGCCGATTACGCGGGAATGCGATGAGGCGCGAGAATTTTTCTTTGTAGCCAAGTGTCTCGCGACATCGACACTACCGTGCAAACGACACTGAAACTGACGGTCCCGCAGGCATATCGACGCCAAGAGTCGACGAACGCATGCGGAATTCAAGTGTGTCCGGGGCGGAAACGAGTCAAACGCAAATTTCAACGCTACATTGAACATCAAGGCGTCGGCGATCGGCGCTTCTGCAGGAGGGAGCGTTAAACCATTGGGTTATCCGATGATCCGTGAAATGGCTACTAAACTTGCACAGGTCTAGTTTTCTAAATAAGTTTCTATGGATATGCAAAACGGCGTTGCGATTGTCACGGGTTCCTCGTCGGGTGTTGGCGCAGCCTGTGCGCGCCAGTTAGCGGAACTTGGCGCTCATGTCGTGATTAATTACTCACGAAATGAAGAAGGGGCGAAAGCAACTGAAGCAGCATGCCAGGAATTCGGCGCAGAAACGTTGGTCGTTAAGGCGGATGTTTCGGATGACGCGCAGTGCCGAGCTCTGGCACAAGCTGCGGAAGACCGGTGGGGTCGTATCGATACTCTGGTCAATAATGCTGGAACGACTAAATTCGTCCCGCATACCGACCTTGAAGGCCTGTCTAGCGACGACTTTTTACGTGTTTACGCGGTCAATACGCTCGGACCTTTCATGATGTCACGTGCGGTGGTCCCCGCGATGCAACGTGGGAAGCGCGGTAGCATCGTAAACGTTTCCTCAATCGCAGGCGTAATGGGTGTTGGGTCATCCATAGCGTATGCTGCGTCCAAAGGTGCTTTGAACACGATGACGCTCTCATTGGCACGGGCTCTAGGTCCATATATCCGTGTTAACACGATTTGCCCGGGATTTATCCAAGGCGACTGGTTACGCGGCGGTCTGGGTGATGCGGCATATGAGGCATCTAAACGCCGTGTGGAGGAAACCTCGCCACTAAACGTTGCCTCGACCCCTGATGACATTGCTGCCGGTGTGCTCTACTTCATTGTGGGAGCAGACGTAGTAACTGGTGAGACCCTGATCATGGATGGTGGCAGCCACCTAGCGACGGCCGGACTCACCAAGCGTTAGGCAGCACGCCTTTCTATGGTGTGTTGTGGTGTCGTACGTCCGTGCCTTGCACGGAATAAACGGTGTTTTCCGCGATGTTCTTGGCGTGGTCGCCGATACGTTCTAGCGACCGCGCCACCCATATCACCGCCATAAATTCGTCTACATGTGTGGGGTTTCGCGTCATACCTTCGCTGCAAGAATCGATGATCGTGTTGTAGACGCGATCGACTTCGGCGTCGGCTTCAATTGTCGTGCTCGCGCCGGAACCGTCTTTGCGAGCAAATTGATTCAGCGATTCGCGTAGCATCTGACTAGCCAGATTCTCTAACGTCGATACGTCATCATGTAACGACAGGATCTCTTCTGGAGCTGGATTTCGTGGTTTGGCATTGATCAGAACTTTAGCAATTCGGTCCGCTTCATCGCCGACCCGTTCGAGATCGGTGCTGCTCTTAAGCAACCCTACAAGGAGACGCAGGTCGCTGGCTGTCGGCTGACGACGAGCTATGATGGTGGTAGTCTCGTTGTCAATATCCATCTCGAATTGATTAACTTGGTCTTCTCGTACACGTACAGATTGAGCGAGTGCGAGGTCGATCGTCTTGAATGCCTGCATAGCGGAGCGTACCTGCTCTTCGACAAGTCCACCCATCGCCGCGAACTTACCTTGAAGTGTCTGCAATTCAGCCTCGAATTGCCCTGAGATGTGTCGATGTTCTTTCATGATTGATTTCCGTTGCGGATCTTGGCAATCGGGCTAAGTTAGCCGTATCGACCAGTGATGTAGTCCTCGGTTTGCTTCTCGGTAGGGTTCGTAAATATGATGTTGGTCGTGTCGTACTCGACCAACTTGCCAAGGTAAAGAAAGCCGGTGTAATCTGAAACTCGTGCTGCTTGTTGCATGTTGTGAGTCACGATTAAGATCGTGTAGTCTTGTTTGAGCTGATGGACGAGCTCTTCGATTTTCAACGTCGATATTGGATCAAGCGCGGAGGCCGGTTCGTCCAAAAGCAGCACATCAGGCTGTATCGCGATAGCCCTGGCGATTACGAGTCGTTGTTGTTGACCCCCAGACATATCAAGCGCTGACTCATTGAGTCGGCCACTAACTTCCTCCCAAAGCGCAGAGTTTTTTAGTGCCCATTCAACCCGGTCGTCAACCTCACTCTTGGGCATGCTGCCTTGAAGTCGCAAGCCGTAGGCAACGTTTTCGTAAATCGACTTGGGAAATGGGTTCGGGCGTTGGAAGACCATGCCGACACGCCTTCGCAGTTGCGCTATATCTACGGCTGTGTCGTGTATTTCCATGCCATTGAGTTCGATCTTACCAGTAATTCGTACGTCGTCGATGAGGTCATTCATACGGTTGAAGCAACGCAGTAGTGTGGATTTGCCGCAGCCCGATGGTCCGATCAATGCGGTCACGCGTTGACGCGCGACCTGCATGGAAATATTGGTAAGCGCTTCGTTATCGCCGTAGTGGAGACACAGATCGGATACCGTAAGGCAAATGTCCTCATCCCGCCACGCACTCGGTGACGTTGTTTCCTCGATCGATGATGTCGGCGTCGGAACATCTGGCATTGGACTCGATTCATAAGCGACTTCTGAACGTTCATCGATCATCAATTAATACTCACTCTATACCTAGCCTCGAGTCGATTACGCAACGTGATGGCGGTGAAATTCAGCACGATGATGATCAGGACCAAGAGCAATGCGGTCGCGAACACCAGTGGTCGCGCGGCATCGACGTTTGGGCTCTGAAAACCGACATCGTAAATGTGAAAGCCTAGATGCATGAATTTGCGTTCTAGATGAAGGTAGGGGAAATTGCCGTCGATCGGTAAAGTTGGTGCAAGTTTTACTACACCTACGAGCATTAGCGGCGCTACCTCACCTGCAGCCCTCGCGACCGCCAAGATCATTCCAGTCAAAATCGATGGGCTCGCCATTGGCAGAATAACTTTAAAGATCGTCTCTGCTTTGGTTGCACCGAGTGCCAAGCTACCTTCGCGCACAGCGCGCGGAATTCGCGTCAAGCCTTCTTCGGTTGAGACGATAACGACAGGTACGGTCAACAATGCCAAGGTCAAGGATGCCCAGATTAGTCCCGGTGTACCAAAAGTTGGCGCCGGTTTCGCTTCTGGGAAAAACAGATCGTCTATTGATCCCCCTATGAAATAGACGAAGAAGCCAAGACCAAAGACGCCGTAAACGATCGAAGGTACGCCTGCGAGATTGTTGACAGCAATTCGTATCAACTGTACCAAAGGTCCTTGCTTTGCGTATTCGCGAAGATACAACGCGGCGATGACGCCAAACGGCGTCACAAGTGCCGACATTAATAACACCATCAGTACGGTTCCAAACAGCGCGGGGTACACGCCACCTTCCGTGTTGGCTTCGCGCGGATCGTCGGTCAGGAAGTTCCACAGATTTTTGAAGTAGAGCCAGAGTTTTCCCCACATTGACATGTTGTTCGGCATCCACGCTTGAATAATCGCGCGTATGGGAATTTGGATGACTCGACCGTCGGCAAGTGCTAAGCCTGCGGTGTCTCTCTCTAGCTGTTCGGTTAGTTTGAATACCTGATTTTCAATGATCGCGTATTCAGAGCGCAATACCTCTTCTTCGGCTTCGAGATCGCTAACCTCGTGATTACCGTCTAGTTGTCGCCGCCGTTTCTCAAGTCGAATAGACTCGAGTTCATAGTTGATTCCGTTGATACTGCCTTCTTGAAGTGCGTCGATTTCGTCCCGGATAGCTGCTGTTCGCGCAATACGCGCTTGAAACTCCTCCCACAGATTTCGGGTATCGACCGTCTCGCTGTCCTGCTCGATATTTACGAGGAGACCGTACGCGGCTCCCCATTCAGTTCGTTCAACTACGATGACATCATCGGGAACGCTACTATCGATGACGTCATGCGCGAAAAGCCAGCGAAAATCTGGAGGATTGGCTTGTCGATTACCGGTCTTGATGAGCCACCGTTCGACGGTCTCGGGAACTTGCTCTTCAAAAGCAGGATTTGCTTCCATAAACTGGCGGCGGCTAATGGACTCTCGCTCACTGAGTTCACCAAAGATCTTCGTCTTGGTACCGAAGCGTTCGTATTCAATCGCCATCACTTGGGATGGCCAAAAATGTGCTAATCCATTGACTGCGAGCAAACCGATCAATCCGAGTACAGCCGCAACACTTGCGGCCACAGCTGCGGAGGTCAGCCAAATCCAAGGATCGCCGGATCGCCACCATGCGAGTAGCGATTGACGCTGAATACTTAGATCTTGCGTGACCGCGTCAGAGGTTGCCATAGCGAGTCCTTAGGCGATTCCGCACAATTTCTGCGACGGTGTTGAACATGAACGTGATCAGGAACAACACGAGTGCCATTAAGAAGAGAATCCGGAAGTGCGTTGAGTTTGCCTCAGATTCGGGCATTTCGACCGCGATGTTTGCCGCGAACGTACGCATCCCTTGAAAGAGATTGAGATCCATGATCGGCGTATTCCCCGTTGCCATCAATACGATCATGGTTTCTCCAACTGCACGACCGAAACCAATCATGATCGCAGAGAAAATCCCTGGGCTTGCGGTGAGTAGCACGACCCGGACGAGAGTTTGCCATCGGGTCGCACCAAGTGCGAGTGATCCGTGCACGAGATGTTGCGGTACACCGTAGATCGCGTCTTCCGCTATTGAAAAGATCGTGGGTATGACGGCTAACCCCATTGCGATGCCAATGATGAGAGCATTACGTTGGTCATATTCCAGACCTAGTTTTTCGTACATCCAAGACTTTGCATCTCCGTTGAAAAACAGATTTGCAAGCGGTTGATCGAACTCTAGAGTTAGCCAGATGAGAAAGACGAGAACTGGTATCGCGATCGCCGCGGACCAGCCGTCGCACGCACTGAGTATCTTGCTGGGCATCCGAGACCAAAGCGTGGCAAACAAAAGCATCCCAAGCGGCAGTACGATCACGCAGAGCAGTACCGATGTAAGGTGGTCCTCAACTATCGGCGCTAGCCATAAGCCGGCTAAGAATCCCAAAATAACAGTCGGTAGCGCGGCCATGATCTCGATGCCGGGCTTAACCCATGCACGCATGCCTGGCGACATGAAGTTCGCTGTATAAACTGCCCCGGCGACCGCAATAGGGATTGCGAAGATCATTGCGTAGAACGCCGCCTTGAGCGTGCCGAAGAGAAGCGGCGTTAGCGAGAACTTAGGTTCGAAGTCCGTATCGGCTGAGGAGCTCTGCCAACTGAATACCGGTTCTTCGTACCCTTCGTACCAGACTTTGCCCCAAAGCGAACCCCACGAAATCTCTGGATGCTCATTCTCGATTGCATACGTTCGAATTTGAGCGCCACTGTAGGTCACTAGCCGATCAGCCCGGGGCGTGAAGGCAAGCACCTTAGGAATAGCACCTAAATCGATTGACACAAGCATCCGATCCGACGTGGTGTAAGCGAGGTGCGCGTTGTGCTGCGCGTCTACTGCAACGAAACCTTTGCGCCGTTGCTCGCTCGCCAAGATTGCAATTGACGCACCGAAGCTCATCACGCGGATCGTCTTCAGGATGGAACCCTGTTCTGACGGCGATAGCGTCCATTGATGGACTTCACCGGATTCATGCCCAACAAGAATCGAGTGTCTACCAAGAAGAGGCTCGATTGCTGTCGGCGCTGAGCCATCAATGGCGAAGGACGCGGTCTGCACTACTCTCGGACGAAGTACAGACGGAACCAATATGAGCTGGTATTCGCCTGTCTCGACATTGAAGTTGTAGAGGAATCGACCTCGTGGTCCGAATAAGGTGCGGAAGTGTCCAGTTGGACCTTTTATCGTGTTCTCATCCGGGAATTCCAACTCGAAATCGTCATCGGCTTCCTCAAACTCCACGAGCAAAAGCGATCCGTCACTTCGACGCGCAACGATTCTCAGATCTTCGTCGCTTCGATAAGTGTCGAAGTTTGTCGTGTCTTGAGGTAATTGATACGAGGTGCCGAGAAACACGGGTTCTACACGCTGCTCGAGTTCGCGTTGATCGTCTATATATCGAACCTGATGAGAAACGCGAAAGAAGCGAACCTCGTCTTCCACGTCGCGTACCGCATAAGTATCTGTTGTCGGAAATACAAGGGACACATCGCGCCACGGCGTCGAACTAACTTGGGCTTGGTTAGCGATTTCGAATGTTTTTGGGTCTCGAAATTCCACTTGACCGTTGCTTCGTAGCAAAGTAACCGTCTCGAAACTATCGTCCGAACCGATTGCCAGCACGTCCTCGGGTAACTGGTCGAATTCATCAAGCAATTCGATCGAAGTTGGAGCGAAGATCGGTAGGATGACCCATATCAGGTAACCCATGATCAATACGATCGCCGCGATGACCGCGACGCCACCAGCGCCAATCACCCGTGCAGTGATGACGTTGATCAATCTGCGCCGATTCGAAATCTTCGGCAAATCGTATGAAGCCATGAGTCGTTAGTTCGTAAGTCGCTTCAGCTCACGATTTACCATACGCGCGGATAACGGTACGTATCCATCTTTCTCGACGACCTCTTGTCCAGTTGTTGACAAGACCATGCGTAAAAACTCAAACTCAAGTGGGTTGAGCAGGGTGTCGGGTTTTTTATTGACGTAGATATACAAGTAGCGGCGGAGGGGATAGCTGCCGTCAAGTGCTGTCTCAGTCGTAACTTTTACAGGCGGCATCGCAGTGTCCTCTGCGATGGGCACTGCACGCACGCCGGAGGTAACGTATCCGACTCCCGAATAACCGATTCCGTTAAGGGAGGCGGTCACCGACTGCACCACGGACGCTGACCCAGGTTGCTCATTCACGGTGTTCTTGAAATCACCAGAACAGAGACCAATTTGCTTGAAGTATCCGTAGGTGCCGGATACCGAATTGCGTCCATATAGCTGTATCGGTCGGTTTACCCAGGAGCCAGTCAAGCCTAAGTCGCCCCACGTGCGCACGTTACGAGTACTTCCGCAACGTCGCGTGGTCGAAAAAATCGCATCGACTTGTTGGATTGTCAATGATTTGATGGGATTGTCTTTGTGCACGTAGATGGCAAGGGCGTCGATTGCGACCCGTACGCCGAGCGGTTTGTATCCATAGTGCTTCTCAAAGGCTTCAATTTCCTTGTCCTTCATCTTGCGGGACATCGGACCGAAGTTTGATACACCTTCTGTTAATGCGGGAGGAGCGGTCGATGAACCCGCAGCTTGAACTTGAATGTTGACGTTGGGGTAATCCTTCTCAAATGCTTCCGCCCACAATGTCATCAGATTGGCAAGCGTGTCCGAACCGACGCTTGACAGATTGCCTGATACGCCGCTGACACGTTCGTATCTTGGCAGTTCTTCTGCAAAGCCATACCACGCGAGAGACGTAAAAAGGATTGCAATCCAGTGGCGAAATCGAAAGATGTTCATCGAATTCTGCGGTGTGCCTCCTAGGTTGGAAACGTCAATGGCAGATCGAAGTAGAACCGGCTACCTTTACCTACCGAACTGGAAATTTCGAGTTCTGATCGATGACGCCTGAGCACGTGCTTCACGATCGCTAGACCTAGTCCCGTTCCACCTCGGGTTCGACTACCTTTCATATCGACACGATAGAAGCGTTCTGTGAGTCGCGAGATGGCCTCTGGCGGGATCCCTAAGCCTTGGTCTTCCACTTCAAAACGCGCGTATTCTCCAGAGCGTTGCCAACGAATGGTGATGTCGCCGCCATCTGGACTGTAGCGTATTGCATTTGTGACGAGATTCATGAACGCGCTATGAATTTCAGAGGGTACGCACTCGACGAGGAGGTTTTCTTCAGTTTCGAGTTTGAGGCAGTGTGTGGGTGCCGTTAGCGAGCGCACTTCATCAATCACAAGTCTTAGCTCGTTGTTCCCATCAATTGATTGGATTTCGTCAACCGTCGGTATAGGAGCGGACTCTAGCTGAGTTAGTGTGAGCAGATCATCGACCATGAAACGCATTCGATCCACGGGTGTCACTAAGCGCTCAGCCAGTTCACGGAGCGTCGCCTCACTCAAATCGTCTTGCACCATGGATTCAACATACCCGAGCATGACTGTTAGCGGGGTACGAAGCTCGTGGGAGACGTTCGCGATGAAGTCTTGTCGCATCGTTAGGAGTCGGTTCAGTTCGGATATGTCACGCGCGATTACGAGCTTGCGGTTCTGATCGAGGGCCACGATGCGGACTTCGAGTCTCTTCGAGTCATCGATTGGTGATGTGATCTCTACGATATCCGTATCGACTTGATTCAATAAGTGTGAGAGACTAGGGTGCCGGATTAACGTCGTCAAATCAGCTCCGACGTCGACAGGCTTGATTCCTAGCAGGTCCTGTGCGGGTTTGTTAAAGGTTTCAATCTGGTGTTGCCCCTGCAGTGTAATCCACGCATCTGGCAAGTAATCGGATGTTGAACGAATTCGTTTTAACGCTTGTAGAAGCGTGCGAGCACGCCCTCGTGAGTGGCCGATAGATTGGATAACGTGATTCCCGGCGTCTTGCCAGCTTTTGCTTAGATCTGGAAAGGGCTGAAGAGGATGTTTCAGCCAGTTTCTTATCTCCTTTTCACGTACGAGAACGTAGAGAAGCAGACCTCCAAGCAAACATGCAACGGCCCAACCTAAAAAGCCAGTGAATATCGCGAGAAATAGCGCTATGAGTACGAATCCAGGAACGACTAGGATTCTTATCCAGCGTGATTTCACGCACTTGCAAACGCTGGATTTAAACGATAGCCTACACCGCGAACAGTTTGAACGAGAGTGTCCATCTCGTATTCTTGGAGGGCTTTCCGAAGCCGCAACACGTGGACATCAACGGTTCGTTCATCGACGTAAACGCTTCTCCCCCAAACTAAATCGAGCAGCTGGCTTCGATGAAACGCGCGATTCGGATGGCGTAGGAACAATTCGAGAAGACGATATTCGGTTGGTCGGAGATGGATGTACTCGCCTTTCACGCATACGCTGTGTGCGACGGTGTCAAGATTTAACCCCTTGACCGTGAGCTGACTCCCTTCTGCATCGCCTGCGCGGCGGAGTAACGCTTTGATCCGTGCATTCAATTCACGGGGCGAGAACGGCTTAGTAATGTAGTCGTCAACTCCTGCATCGAAGCTTTTTAGTTTGTCGATCTCTTCACCGCGAGCTGTCAGCATGATCAAAGGCACTTCCTTCGTGTACTGATCGTGCCGAATTCGTCGAGCGAGCTCGATTCCTGACATTCGCGGCAGCATCCAGTCGATGAGAACTAAATCCGGAGGTTCATTCTTGATCTGGTCGAGCGCAGACTCCGCATCGGAAACCACAGATACGGTATAGCCAGAACGCCCAATGGAGTACTGGAGTAGTTCACGAATTTCCTGCTCATCTTCTACGACCAGAATGTGATGCGAAGTCATTACAAATTGTTAGTCGGAACCCAATACGGATAGCATGGAACTAGATATGACAACTTCGTGAATTTTGTTTCGATTTATTGCGTGAGCGGAAGTCACAACAGTGACGTCACAAGCTTACAATGCCGCGTTTCCAATATTCGCGAGCTAGTGCCAGCGACTGTGTTCCAATGATTCCGTGAGGCGGTCATTGAGTACGCTCAAATTGGAATTGACGATTACGACGATATTCGAACGAGGATAAGGCCGCATGGGTATGCAGCGTCAAATACATGCAGCAGATGGTTTCACTTTGGGCGCGTACGAAGCCATGCCCGATGGTGAACCAAAAGGCGGTGTCGTGATTATCCAGGAGATATTTGGTGTCAACAACCATATTCGGGAAGTCGTTGATAGTTATGCGGACGAAGGTTACGCCGTAATCGCACCTCAGATTTTCGATCGGGTGAAGCGGGACGTCGAATTGGGTTATGAAGGCGACGATATGGGTGAAGGCATGAAGTTCGCATTTCAAGAATCGGACCGCGCGAAGACGTTATCTGACATTCAGGCCGCGATCGAGGAAATCGGCAAGTGGGGCAAGGTGGCAGTCATCGGCTACTGTTACGGTGGACTACTGACGTGGTTGTCCGCTTGTCAACTTCACGGCGTCACCTGCGCGGTGCCGTTTTACGGCGGCGGTATTGCGGCGGAAAAAGACCAGACCCCACGATGTCCCGTCATGCTGCACTTCGGTGAACTAGATAGCATGATCCCGCCGTCAGACGTTGAAGCCATCAGTGCAGCACAACCTGATGCGCAGGTCTTCACCTACGCCGCCGATCATGGGTTTAATTGCGACCATCGTGCTTCGCATAATGCAGAAGCTGCGGCGCTCGCCAAGGAACGGACCTTAGGATTCCTGACTGAGCACCTATGTTGAGCATGATCAACTTAGGTTGTTTATCTCGTTAGCATATAAATGTCGTAGTGGAACACCTGTACCGCTGAAGAGCATGTTGCTCGGAGAGTCTTTGAAGACTGTGTTGAGGTCAAATTGATCGCGATGCGAGTATTGGTGATGCGCGAAACTGGATCGACACCGAAACAGAGAAAAAACGGTCGCGGATCGTTTCTGAAGGATTTAGGTAACGACATGAGAGGTCGTTCGAGGAATTAAAAAGGGGGTACCCGCATTCCCATGAGTATTTTTCTGAGGAAATCAAGTAGACGGCTTCGCGCTGGTCTGTTGGTTTGCATAGCTGGCATATTCGTTATGCCAGTAGCAGCCGAAACCGAGCTTAGTGATGTCTACGCAGTTGCCGAGGCGATCAACGAAGATGCACGCGCATCGCAGTCGAAGATCAACGACGTCGCGGAGGAAACCAACGATCTGCTTAACCAATATAAGGCGGTTCTCAAGGTAAACGATGGCTTGAGGGTGTACAACCGTCAGCTTGAGCGTCAAATCGCGAACCAAGAACGTCAGATTGCGACGTTGAACAAGTCGATCGATGACGTGACCGTCATTCAACGCCAGATCGTACCTCTCATGTGGCGTATGATCGATGGATTGGAGCAATTCGTTCAACTGGACCTTCCATTTCTATTGGAAGAGCGTCGTGATCGTGTTGACCGACTCAAGGATCTAATGGAACGTGCGGACGTTGCGGTTTCGGAGCAATTTAGCCAAGTCTTACGTGCATACCAGATTGAGAATGAATACGGTCGGACGTTAACCCCCTATACCGGCGAAATCGAAGTCGACGGACAGACGCGTATCGTAGACATCTTGCAGGTTGGACGCGTTGCACTGCTTTACCAAACTACGGATGGGTCGGAAACGGGTTTCTGGAACAAAAAATCACGTCGGTGGGAAATTCTTGGTGACGCATTTACGACACCGACTCGTAACGGCTTAAAGATGGCGCGCAAGCAGTTGACGAGCGGCCTATTCGTCGTCCCTGTTCACGCACCGGAGGGCTCATAGATGAAACCGAATTGGCTTCGAATTTGCACGGCGAGTCTACTGTGTGTCCTCTGCTCGATAGTTTTCGCACAAGAGGAGAGTATCCTTGAGGAAGCGGGGCTTGAGGTCGTCAAAGCGAACACGCTTGATGAACTGCTAAAGAACATTCAAGACCGTCGCGTTGTTGAGAATCGCGAACACGCACAACGCGAAGCTGAATTTCAGGCAAACAAAGATAATCAAGAACGACTTCTCAACGAAGCAAACGCAGAGCAAGCTCGCCTAGAGCGTCGCAGCAATCAGCTCGATACGCAGTACGAGTCGAATGAGGTCCGTATCGGCGACCTACAAGAGTTGCTTGACGACCGACTAGGTTCGCTGAGGGAACTCTTTGGCGTTTTGCAGCAAGTTGCTGGAGACGCCCGCGGGAACTTTGAGGGTTCCATCATCAGCTTAGAAATTCAGGGACGCGAACAGTTCCTTGGCGACTTCGCGGCACGGATGGGTACCGCTAGCGAACTAGCCTCTATCTACGAGATGGAAGAGATTTGGTCGATGCTGCAGCAACAGATGATCGAGTCGTCGAAAGTCTCTCAATTCTCGACTTCTGTAAACATGCTGTCTGGCAGTCAGGTAGCAACCGACGTCATTCGGGTCGGCGAGTTTAACTTGGTCGGACCTGACGGTTACATCAATTTTGACGTCGATCTCAAAGCACTGACTGAGCTCTCGAGACAACCTTCGGCGGAATTCAGCGGTTCAGCAAGACGACTATACGATGCGAATCCTGGCGAGCTAGTTGGCTTTGCACTCGACCCGACACGAGGTTCCTTGCTGAGCTTAGAGATTCAACGAGCGACGTTAGGCGAGATGGTCGGTACGCCGTTCGGCGGTTTTGCCACTGGCAAGTGTTACTGGTTTTTCTGTGACGGTCAAGGCGGCCTAGTCGGCTCGATCATCATAACTGTCGGTTTTATTGGTGTCATCTTAGCTTTGGAGCGACTCGTAACGCTCTTCTTTATGGCGCGAAAAGTGAACGCGCAAAAACAAAATCCTGGCGAACCAGATTCGGGTAATCCACTCGGTCGGGTTATAGGCGTGTACCACAATAATCGTGAGGTCGACGTCGAAACGCTACAGTTGAAGATGGGTGAGGCGGTGCTGCAAGAAACGCCTAAGATATCGAGAAACATCGCGATTGTGCAAGTTATCTCGGTCGTTGCCCCACTGATGGGTCTATTAGGTACCGTGATCGGCATGATCCAGACCTTCCAGGCGATCACGTTGTATGGAACGGGCGATCCGAAGATCATGGCGAGCGGGATCTCAACTGCGTTGATGACCACGGTGCTAGGTTTGTGTGTCGCGATCCCAACTGTGCTATTGCACGCACTTGCGCATCAACGCAGTCGATCATTAATCCACGTGCTCGATGAACAGTCGGAAGGCATCATCGCCCAGCACGCGGAAGAAACTGGCCAAAAACTCGGGTAGAACACAATGGATATCTACATATCTATTGTTCGATTTTTCGAGCAGGGCGGTGATGTCATCTACCTCATCGCCCTCACGATGTTTCTGATGTGGATGCTGATGTTCGAGCGGGCTTGGTACTTCCTTCGAGAACATCGTGGCGTAATCCGTGATGCAATCGAAGCGTGGGAAGCACGTGACGAGCGAAACTCGTGGAGCGCCCACGCCGTCCGAGAGCAACTGATTTCGGAGACGACAGCTCGAATTCGCGGGACGATGCCGATCGTTTTGACGTGCATTACGCTGTGTCCGTTACTAGGATTATTAGGTACAGTGACGGGGATGATTCAGGTATTTGACGCGATGGCCACGCAAGGCGGCAACGCGCGTTCTATGGCGGCTGGTGTATCGGCCGCAACTATCCCAACAATGTCCGGCATGGTTGCCTCATTGTCCGGCATCATGGGCTCGACTTTCTTGCGTCGTCGGATCGACAGTGAGAGCGAGCTCCTTGAAGACCACTTGACCTTGGATCACTGATGGCTACTGGTAAGCGTCGCGCTAGCGACGACGACTCTGACATCAACTTGACGCCCATGCTTGATGTCGTGTTCATCATGTTGATCTTCTTCATCGTGACCGCTACGTTTATTAAGCAAGCCGGTATCGAAGTAGCGCGACCCGACGCGGAAACGGACAATCCAAAGCCGTTGGTGAGTGTGCTAATCGCGATTGGCCCCAACGGTGACATCTGGATTGACAAGAACCGCGTCGACGAAAACACGATTCGGGCACACATCGAGCGGCTGATCGCGGAGAATCCCAAAGGCGGCATCGTGATTCAGGCGGACAAATTGGCATCCTATAAGAAACTAAAAGCTACGTTAGACGCCGCTAGAGGCGCTGGCGTACAAGAGGTGGCGATAGCGACCACCGATTGAGGGAGGGAAGTTCCATGCCTTACACGTTGACTTTTCGATATGCGATCGGCTTGGTCGGTGGCATATTAGTCACGATCGCATTGCTATACCTCATGCAGGCGATCATTTCCACGGACGAAAATCCGTTAAACGAGGCGCCTTCGATTACGCTCCTTGAGTTCCATCGTGTGCTGGAGGATGAGGTCCCTGAAATGAAGGATCTCAAACCTAAGCCACCTCCACCACCGGACGAAGCTCCACCCGATATGCCAACGCCTGATTTCGACGCGTCGACGAATATGGGTGTTGACATTGGATCGATCAACCCCGAGGTCGACATCGACATGAGCGGGGGCGGATTTTCACAAGATGGCGAGTATCTACCGATCGTGAAGGTGTTGCCTATCTATCCTCGACGAGCGTTGTCCCGCGGGATTGAAGGTTACGTGATAGTCGAATTTTGCGTAACCGAGCAAGGAACGGTGCGCGACCCGGTTGTCGTTGAAGCTGACCCTTCATCCATCTTCGACCGTGCAGCGATTAACGCGGCATTGAAGTTCAAGTACAAGCCAAAGGTTGTTAACGAGCAACCTATTGAAGTTTGTGGCGTGCCCAACAGAATCATTTTTGAGATGGAGGACGGCTAAGTCAGGCGTTCACGCCTCGACTGCTGTCGAAACACATGCGAAAGCTCAGAGAATCGTCCATGCCGATGCTGTCCAAACTCGGTTTCGTGTCCGTAGCCGTGGTAATTGGGTGGTTCGCACTTTTTGCGTCGGTTGAACCTATCGTCGGAGGCATGTCGTTTTCAATAACTGGAGATGTGCAGGCACAGGATTGCTATCGGGATCCCGACGACGACCGCCGCGAAGATCGACGAATTCCAAATATGACGATCACGACTGCAGATAAACTCGCGGACATCCAGGAAATCATCGATACTGAAGAGAATCCCCAACTAGGCATTGAGGAACTCAACAAGATGATCGCGCGAGGTACGCGCCGCTATAACGGTAACGAGCTTGCCAACATTTACAAAATGCTGGCTTACGCGTATTTCGTCCTAGACGACATGTCAAATACGATCATTTACAACGAAAAGATCTTGGAACATTGTGAGGACATCCGAATAGGCATGCAGTCGACAACGATGTTCACCCTAGCGCAGCTCTATTACTCGGAAGAACGGTTTGATGAATCGCTGGCAATGATTGAAGACTGGTTGTTAATTGCTGACGATCCTGGTCCAAATCCGTATTTCTTCGTCGCGACCATCTACTATCAGCAGCAAGATTATGATCGCGCCATCGAGTACGTTGAGCTTGCTATCGACATGGCCACGGAACGAGGCCTACTCCCTATCAAGAAGTCCTGGTATGGCATGTTGCGCTTTCTATATTTCGAGAAAGAGAATTTCCCGAAAGTCATCGAGATTCTTGAGATCATGGTTCGCGAATACCCTGAACGGAGCTCATGGATACAGCTAGCGGGGATGTACGGTTCAGAAGGCTACGAGGAGAAACAGCTATACGCCATGGAAGCGGCGAATGTGCTTGGATTTTTCGATCGCGAGTCTGATTACCTTCAGTATCAAGGCGTTCTGATGAACGCTGACGTTGCCATTCGTGGGGCATGGTACTTGCAGGAAGGTTTCGATAATGAAACGGTTGAACCAAGCTATCGTTCGTTAAACGCACTCGGACAGTCGTACCAAGCTGCACTCGAAGACGATGAAGCGATTGAACGATTCGAAGAAGCGACTGAATTTGCGGAAGATGGTCGAATATTTAAACGGCTCGCACAACTATACCTCGGTAAAGAGGAATTCGGGAAATGTACCGAACGCGCGGAAGAAGCTATCAAGCGCGGCGGCATTGATCGGGTGTGGGACCTTAAGATTCTCGAAGGCATGTGTGAATTCAATCGAGACCGCTTGACCCGAGCGTTGGAGATATTCCGAGAAGCTCGCCGCGACGCAAGGGATGCCCGTGCTGCGAGTGCGGAGAAATCGGCGCGCGACTGGATTCGTTACATCGAAAGCGAGCGCAATCGGTTGCGTCAACTAGCGGCTGCGGAAGCTACTTAGCCACAATCAGCTAGGCGAACCGCACGTCTTGCGGTTCGCGTCACGCAACGATTTGTTGCAGCGTACATACCGTTTCAAGAATTACGTTCACCTTATATTCGCCGTGGATCCGCCGCACCACGCGAATAGAACCTTGAGAGGTCGAGATTTATGTTCACGGGGATCGCGCATGGGAAATTCCGTGCGGCTGTGCGTAAACAAGACGATGGTATCCTAAAGCTGACGCTTGATCTAGGTGGCTACGGGCGAGATTTGGCGATTGGAGCTTCTGTTTCGGTCAATGGCGTGTGTCTAACCGTTGTCGCGAATACGGAAGGCGTAGCGAGTTTTGAAGTCGCCAGCGAAACTGCGCTCATCAGCAACCTAGGTGAACTGACGGATGGTTCGAACGTAAACGTTGAACGTTCGTTTCGCATAGGAGATGAAGTGGGTGGTCACATACTTTCTGGTCATGTC
This sequence comes from Pseudomonadales bacterium, assembly GCA_021295855.1. GTDB lineage: Bacteria > Pseudomonadota > Gammaproteobacteria > Pseudomonadales > Azotimanducaceae > Bin55. The sequence continues at coordinate 29,324 of JAGWBO010000019.1, forward strand.
GCGGATGTGGTAACAGTACAAAGTAACACAGTAGATGGATCAGAAGCACTGCTCGAATTTGTCGTGCCAGAAGCTTGGCGGCGTTACTTGATGCCGAAAGGGTTTGTTGCGCTCAATGGCTGTAGTCTTACCGTTGCTGAATTCGATCGACAATCGGGGACTGGCGCGATTAATCTCATTCCTGAGACCTTGCGTCGAACTACCTTTGACGAAGTTGCGGAAGGCGACCGATTGAATCTAGAGGTGGACGCGCAAACACAGACCGTCGTTGATACGGTACGTGCGATGATGTCCGACAAGAAGTGGCTCCAGTCGATTCAGTGACCGACCGACCGAATTTTCACGCTAAAGTCGAAATCGCGTGGGAACAGAGCAAGACCCTTCTGTGTGTTGGACTCGATCCGCGTGTTGAGATGCTACCTGCGTCTTTTGAAAAGGATCGAGATAGCGTTCTTGAGTTTTGCAAAACGATCGTCGATGCCACCGAAAGCTCCGTATGCGCATATAAACCGAATCATGCTTTCTTTGCGTCTCTAGGTCTAGAAGACGAACTTGCTGATCTGATCGAGTACATTCATAACCGCTATCGAGATGTGCCGGTAATTCTTGACGCAAAACGCGGAGATATCGACTCGACAGCTGAGCAATACGCGATCGAAGCATTTGATCGATATGACGCCGAAGCTGAGACGCTTAATCGATATCTCGGTTCGGATACGGTTGAGCCTATCCTCAAATGGGAGGACCGGGGTGTATTTGTGCTCTGCCGAACTAGCAACAAAG
>JAGWBO010000101.1:0-626 GCA_021295855.1 Pseudomonadales bacterium
ATGATGAACGTGTCAGGCGTTATCTGCCCACTAACGACGGCTTCTCCGAGTCCGTAGCTCGCATTTACGACCATTTCTGATCGTTCGCCTGTTGCGGGATTTGCTGTGAAGAGGATGCCGGCAACATCCGCAGGAATAAGCAGCTGCACCACCACCGACATGGCGACGGAATCCTGCGCGATGCCGTTCTGATGGCGATAGTTCAAGGCTTGTGCCGTCCATAGGGATGCCCAGCAACGCTTTACCGCCTCAACGACCTCATCCGAGCCACGGATGTTGAGATAGGTCTCCTGCTGTCCCGCGAACGATAGATCCGGCAGATCTTCCGCATTTGCAGACGAACGTACTGCAACAGCCGGTTCGGTCTGGGTAAAACCCGCATATGCTGCAACAATCTCCGCGTGAAGTTCGGACGAAACACTCGCTTCATCGAACATTCCTTGAATCTGACTTGAGGCGCGCTCAAACGATGCTTGACCGTTGACGAGTGTCGGTTTTGCAGCTGCCAGAATCTGTGCCTGTAGATCGTTATTCGCAACGAATTGCTTGTATGCGTTTGTTGTGACATGAAATCCCGTGGGCACGTGGAAGCCATGGTTTACGAGATTCGTAAGCGATCTACCTTT
>JAGWBO010000101.1:634-5838 GCA_021295855.1 Pseudomonadales bacterium
AAGAACGGCTCAATGAAGTCTGACAATTAGTTAACCTGCTGAAAACGGCGGTACTATCGCGGGCAGCGATTTTAAGTTCTGAAAGGTGTAACAATTAATGGTTCGAATGTCTATTCAGCTTGACGAATTTAGTGGTTCCGTGGTCGTTCAATTAGCGTTAGACGCGCGCCTAGCGGAGTCGTCGTTGATCCTTCGCAGTTCAGGACCCATATGAAATTTCTCGTATTTGCCGATGTCCACGGCAACGCGACTGCGCTAAACGCAGTCCTGCAGAAGGAACGGGATTTCGACTCAGTCGTGTTTTTAGGTGACGCCGTGTCGCCTGGACCCCAGCCCAATGAAACGATTGAACTGCTCTCGGCGCTGAGAGGTGTGTTCATACAAGGCAATCACGAACATTCGATGCTCCATCCCGAATCTACCGCAAATTGGCCCGACGGTCACAAAGCACTGATGGATTGGATTTACGAGGTATTTCACGAATCTGGATACGAACTCCTAAAAAAGTTCAACTCACCGGGCGAGTATGAGCTAGATGGTCGCACCTTCGTACTTGCACACGGGGACGAGAACAAAGAGGTGCGCCACGTCCTACCAGACAGCCCAGGTCAATATTTCGATACCTTTAGATACGGGAATAACGCATCTGACGTTTTATTCGGGCACTCACACGTCCAGTTTAGACGTCGAATTGGCAATCAGGAATTCATCAACCCAGGCAGCATCGGGCAAAATCGGTGCGGACATGTCCTCGCTTGCTACGGATTGCTAGTTGATGGCGAATTCAGTCACCATCACGTCGCATACGATCCAACACCGTGGCTTGATGCATGCGATCGAATTCCGACGCTTCACCAATTCGCCAAATTTCGCGATTGGTTCAAGCAACAAGCCCTAACCGGCTACTCGATGGGAGCAAGCGAGCCTTGGTTGAGTTATTCGAACAAAGGCTATCTATGACTCCCCAATAGCCACGGTGTCAATCACCTGATTAGAGTGTGTCATACGCAATGTTCAGCGTAGGGTCTAGCTTGAGCCGGCAGCGCTGCAACCATCGCAGCTTGTTGTTGCGCGATGATCTGTAACGCGGCAAGCGCACCTTGATTCGGCGTACCCAAGCTGCACGATCCGTAGCCGAGCTTCGGCAGGTTATTCACCCAACGTATCGCACCATCGTTCACGTTCAGTGCGTACACGTGACCTTTTGTCGCGGCGAAGGCGGTGTCCTCGTCGCGACACACGCTTGTCGTGCCTGTACCTCGAAGGTGTGTCCGCCACAGCTCATAACCATCTGACTTTCGAATGCATACAACGTGCCCCTTTACACCAACAAGAATCACGTTCGTAGAACTCATCAGGTTTTGCTCGAATCGGGCGTCGCGGCAATTAGGACAGTGCCACGTCCGAGCTTAGGTAAGTCGTTAGTCCAAAGGATCGAACCCGTATCGGGGTCCATACGGTATACCTCTCCACCTGCACTCGCATACAGTGCATCGGGTTCTACCGCAAGCGTCACTAATTGCGAAGCTCGTCTGGGCAGATTCGTTCGCCATACTTCTGTGCCATCTGACTTCCTGATGCGTACCACAGAGTTTTTGATCGCTACAAATAGATCATCTCGGGCCATGGTTCGTTCGCCTCTCTAGATACTGATCAGGCCACCGCACTACTGACAATTCACAGCGGATAGGTAGCCTAAAGACATGTGATTCACTGCGCCGCTGGATTGTTTGCAAAGTCGCCGGCTCGGAAGATAGCAATGCTCTCAGGCAACAAGTGTCTTCGTAGCGCGTCTTGAACCATATCGGGAGTTAATTGCGCTATCGCTTCCTCAATCTTTGCGGTGAAATCCATCGTCCGATTCCAACGCAAATTCGCCTGCAATTGGTATGCCACGTTTGTGTCATTTGCGCGAAGGTTCTGCTGATAGTCGAGGTAGCCTTTAATCGCAGCGGTCAGTTCGTCTTCCGTGATGCCGTCGTTCAGCAACAACTCGACTTCCTCACGAAATGCTTTTACTACCAAGTCTCTATTCTCTGGCGCGAAAATGGCATAGGTGAGAAACAAGGAGGTTGGATCTGGTTCTAGCGTCTGTAACTGGGCACCTACCCCGTAGGAGAGACCGTCTTCCTGACGAATCCGTGTTGCCAATCTTGAGCTCAAGAACCCCCCTCCGAGGATCTCCATGCCGATCCGAAATGCTGGATAGTCATCGTGCGACGGATGTACACCCATATTTAGAACGGCATACATGGTTGCATTGGACTTGTCGGGAGTTTCTATATCGAGTTCAACCGGGTCCTGCACGTAGTGTTCGTAGGGAATATGTTGGTAGTTCGTCGTCGCTTCCCAGTTACCGAACGAATTCTCGAGAAGGGCTAACACGGCAGTCTTATCGAAGTCACCTACTACCGAAATCGCTCCATTAACTGGACTGTAGAACTGCTGCCAAAACTGCGAAACATCTTCGATCGTGGTGTTAGAGAGGGCTTCAATGTCCTCTTCTGCCGTATAGAAATAGAAAGGATGCCCTTTGGAAACAGCATTGACCAGGTAGCGTTGGTACGCTTCAGTGGCGCGATAACGTGGCTCGCTCATGTTCGCTTCAATTGACGCTAGAGTCTCTTCAATTAGCAAATCGAATTCGGCTTTGTCAAATGCGGGTTCTCGCAAGATTTCTGTGATTAACTTCAATGCCTCTGGTAACTGGTCACGGACTGACGAAGCCGTAACAGCCACATTCCAATTCAAGCCACCAATCGTTAGGCGCGTCTTTAATCGATCAAGTTCGTCTTGTATCTCCTGACGCGCGCGATGCTTTGTTCCTCGCATCAACATGAAATGGACCAAGCGCGCGTTGTGGTGTTGGTTCATCAGCAAGTCAGACGTTCCGAAGGGAAAGTTCATGCTAATCGTCACCGAGTCGCCACGCGTCTCCTTGGGAAGCAGCGCAACCTTTACGCCGTTCGAAAGCGTTGCTACGGTGGTTCGCGCCTGGATATTCGCAGGCGAAGGATCAAAACGTTCACCCTGGGAAATTGCCTCACGGCCAACATAGCCGTCCACGAGGTCCCCGACGTCAGGTGCCGCAGCGATCTCGGCTCGGGGAGGCGTCTCTTCTGTTGGGTAGAACCGACCTACCGTACGGTTCGATTCAAGGAAAAACGTGTTCGCTGCCGCCTGCACGTCCCCCGGAGTGACTTTCTCTAGATTGTCTCGATGCAAGAACAGGAGACGCCAGTCTCCCATCGCTGCCCACTCGCTCAATTGCAGTGCAATACCGCGCGGGTTGTTGAAGGCTAATTCGATACTGGTCAGATATTCATTCTTAGCACGATTCACTTCCTCCTCAGTCGGCGGTTTGTCCTGCTTGAGCTCTTCGAATGTTGAAAAAAGCGCATCTGCGGTTACATCCAGATCGCCTTCTTTTCGAACTTCCGCATATGCGAGTAGTACACTGGGCTCTCGCAATTGGAACGCGAATGCGTTGGCGTTGGCAGCAAGCTTCGACTCGACTAGATTCTTGTATAGACGGCCCGAAGGCTGATTGCTCAGCACGTGTGACAGGATATCAACCGCAGCGAATTGTGGGTCTGATCCTGCGGGTATGTGATATGACGCAGCAATGTACTGAGTATCACCCACGCGACGTAAGGTAACCGTTCGTTCGCCGTCTTGTGCCGGTTCAGCGGTATATGTTGGGTAAAGTTGATTCGCACCACTACGGTCCGGAGCCGGAATCCGACCAAATAACTCCGAAATCATGTCTAGTGCAACATCTTCTTCGAAGTTACCCGCGACAACCAATACAGCGTTATCCGGCTGGTAGTACTTCCTATAGAAAGCCTTCAGGCGATCGATCGGCACGTTCTCGATATCCGCTCGCGCCCCTATCGTCGTTTTGCCATAGTTGTGCCATATGAACGCCGTAGCAAGAATGCGGTCCATGAGCACACTAAATGGGCTGTTTTCGCCACGCTCCCATTCGTTGCGGACCACTGACATTTCAGAATCGAGATCCTCTTTCGCGATAAACGAGTTGACCATACGATCGGACTCAAGATCTAACGCCCATCGTAGGTTGTCTTCGGTCGCTGGAAACGTCTCGAAATAGTTGGTGCGGTCGTACCACGTCGTTCCGTTTGGCGATGCACCGCGTTCTGTGAGCTCGGCAGGAATGTCTGGATGGTTCGGTGTCCCCTTGAACACAAGATGCTCAAGCAGGTGCGCCATACCGGTTTCGCCGTATCCCTCATGCAACGAACCGACCAGGTACGTGATGTTCACCGTGATCTGTTCTTTGCTGGGGTCCGGGAATAGCAAGACGCGTAAACCATTGTCGAGTCGATACTCGGTAATGCCTTCAACCGATGTGACTTGCTCTATCGTGGCGGCGGCTTCGTCCGACCTCTCAGGATCAGCCGGTAACTGCTCTGCGCATCCAGAAAGCAAAATGACGACAACGCTTAGAGTCGCTAAGGTCACATATGTGCCAAATAGCGTCTTAGATCCTCGTGTGATCACACTACACCAATGCAATTGGGAGAAGAGCGGCAATTATGAGAAGATTCCGGTACATATTCCATCTCGATTGACGACTATCGTCGATATCGCTTAGCCGCCAATTGCGCGTTGTATTCGAATCTCTTAAACGACTGAGAACCAGATATTGAATAAAATTCACTATTTTGAGGTTTTTAGTGAGTCGTATTCACTTTGTTTAAGTTTGATATCAAGCATTTGTTGACATTGCAGGCGTTGCGGGACACGAATCGTCTCAGTGACGCTGCGGAGAAAATCTTTGTAACGCCTTCGGCTATCTCACATCAATTGCGGGAACTCGAGGACCGTTTCGGGTGCGTACTCGTGTATCGGCGACAGCAGCCTTACTCGTTTACCGCCGCTGGCTATCGCTTGCTCGAACTAGCTGACGAGATCCTTCCAAAAATACAAGAAGCTAACGCGGAAGTTCTGCGCTTGGCAAAAGGCAACAGTGGCCGACTCCACATAGCGATCGAGTGTCATAGCTGTTACGACTGGCTCTTACCCACCCTCGACCAATACCAACGTTCGTGGTCGGATGTCGATGTGGACATTGCCGGCGGATTTGGTTTTCAACCTCAAGCCGCTCTCGCCCGAGGCGAACTCGACCTGGTCATAACAGCGGATCCCATCGAAGATCAACGGCTAGCCTATATTCCCTT
>JAGWBO010000102.1 GCA_021295855.1 Pseudomonadales bacterium
CGAGCGCGTTCGCAATGAGTTTGATCGGGTGTGAAAAAGCAACGTCTATGATGTTGTTGGCACGACCTTTCGTAAGAAATCCGCCGCCTCCGCCAACCTGTCCTTGATACAAGTCTCGCGTATCGATATTGTGTTGGGCAAGAATGTTACGTGCGAAATCGCGGTGTTCTTCGGGAACCATACCGAGCGTTTCTTTGGGTGTGGTGTCATCGGTGATCGCGATGCTTGTGGGCGCGATTAGGTCAACACCGTAAGGTTTGCCCTCAACTCGGTCGTCGATCCAGCTCAGCTCAAAGTCCAAAGATTCCGCGCTATGCCCGGCGGCGCCAAGGACGCCCATGCCGCCCGCCTTCGAAACTTCGACGACAACGTCGCGACAGTGTGTAAAAGCGACGAGCGGGAATTCAATACCGAGCCTATCGCAGATTTTTGATTTCATTCAGACTCCGAAAATCTCTATCGATTATTCTTTTTAGTCGTTCGTAAGGAGAAAACCGTGTTTTCATCACAATTGTATAACCAGGCTACATCCTGGGAAGAGATCGTTGCAGTCCTTAATACTATGGAGGAGGGTAGGTGGGAGAGTGTCTATTTTTACGATCATTTCGTGCCGCCATGGAGTCATACTGCCGAAGTTAGAGATTCAGATACGATAGATACGTTAGAGGGCATCACATTGATGGCTGCAGCAGCAGCGGTGACGACACGTCTGAAATTGGGTGTGTTAGTTGCTGGCAATACCTATCGAAATCCAGCGTTGATGGCAAAGATGGTCGCGACCATGGACGTAATTTCGAACGGTCGCGCTCAGTACTGCATTGGTGCTGGATGGAATGTGCGCGAGCACGAAGCCTACGGTTGGGAGTTCCCTTCGATGCGAGAGCGCTCGGACCGTCTTGAAGAGGCGTGTGAACTGGTTAAGAAGCTGTTTACCAATGAGGGAATGTTCGACTATAACGGCAAGTACTACAAGCTGAAATCGGCGCCATTCGCGCCTAAAGGCGTACAGAATCCGATTCCAATCATGGTAGGTGGTAACGGCGAGAAACGCACGTTACGTACTGCAGCTAAATACGCTGACATCTGTAACTTAGTCGGTGTAAGTCCTAATGACATTCGACATAAGAAAGAAGTGCTCCACAAGCATTGCGAGTCGGTCGGGAGAGATCCTGCTGAGATCAAAATGTCTGCGCACGTGCCAATGCGAATCGAACGTGACGAGGAAAAGGCCAAGCAACTCCGCGGCGGTCGCGATCACTTGATGATTGGTTCGCCACAATACGTCATCGATCGTTGCGCGGACTACATCGACGCAGGTTCAGAAGAATTCATGCTACAGTCGATCCTGCAGCGACCGGACATCTACGCCGAGCTAAACGAAGAGATTTTCCCAGCGTTTGACTAACTAGCAACCTACATAAGATCGGAGCGTTCTGTTAAAGGACGCTCCGTTTTATTAGGGTGGTCTTGATAAATCTAGCGGTGGACCACTAGTTGCCCGGCTAGTCTTGCGGAATCCAAGACGCCTTCCGCTTCTCCCGAAACGCCGCCATGCCTTCGGCGCCTTCGTCCGATCGAAACATACGACCGCTCCATTCGGCGGTCTTGGCGAACGCTTCTTCACGGTCCCAGTTGGGAACTGTCCTCACGAGTTTCTTACACTCGACAACAGCGTTTGGTCCGCCTTGATTGATCATGTCAATCTCTTCTTGAACGGCGTCTCGGAGCTGGTCAGCGGGAACGGCGCGATGTGCGAAACCCATGTCTACTGCTTGTGCGCCTGTGAAGCGCTCCCCGGTAAGAAATAGTTTCATCGCATGATGGGTCCCAAGTTTGGGAATACACACCACAGAAATCACAGCCGGAATGACGCCGATTCGTACTTCGGAGAAGCTGAACTGCACATCTTCGCGTGCGACCACGATGTCGGCGGCGCCTACCAAACCTAGTCCGCCCGCAAATGCCGCACCATTCACCGCTGCGATGACGGGTTTATCACTGTCTTGAATGCGCGTGAGTACGTCAGGATACGGAACGGAACGACGCCCTTCGATCGAACCGCCAGGTGGACTCTTTAGGTCTGCTCCTGCACAGAACGCAGGATCTGTACCGGTGATTACGATACATCGTACGTTTGGATCGTCGTTTGCCTCACCCAGATGCTCATACAACTCGCTCACCAGTACGGCCGATAGCGCGTTGCGGTTCTCTGGACGATTCAGCGTGATCCACGCCGCTCCCTTATTAACGTCATACAGCGTGGCTTCGGTACCTGCCATCGTTCTTCTCCTCGTTACGTCTCGGCTTCTTCTAAATCGACGAGGACGACGTCTTTCTCGACTTGCTCGCCTACTTCGATGTGTATCTTGGTAATGGTGCCCGCAGCTGGCGCAACGATGCGGTGCTCCATCTTCATCGCTTCCAATACCACTAGCAACTGTCCCGCTTCGACATCTTCGCCTTCAGCGACGGCGGTCGCTAGCACTTTACCGGGCATTGGTGCGATCAATCCTCCGGAAAGCTCGGCTTCGTCCGGGACGACGAAGCGAGGCAATTCCTCGATTTGCAGATCACCTGCAGGTCCGTGCGTTTGCCATACGGCGCCGTTGGCTCGCATTTGGAATTTCATGCGACGTCCATCGATCACGGTATCGATGGAATTGTCGGTTACGTGCCTCACAAGTGCATTCAAGGACGCCCCATTGACGTCAAACGTGAAGTTCCCATCGCGTTGAGAACGGTACTCGACCTCAAGTACTGAATCGCCGTATGTATACCGCACGCGTTCCGGCGGCATCAGTGAGTTGCGCCATCCTGACTGAATGTATGTCAAAACACGAGTTTCCTCGCGCCGCTGATGTTGCGAGAACAGCGAAACAGCGATCGCGACGTCAACAAGCTCGTCTTCGCTTGCCGCCCGCGATCGGGCTGGATTGACACGCTCGATGAAGTCTGTGGTCGTGTCACCCGCTAGGAACTCGGGTGTGCGTAATACTGCAACGAGGAAGTCGCGATTGTTGGCGATACCATGGAGTTGAGTGGTCTCCAATCCACGAGCTAGCTTCGCAGCGGCTTCTCGCCGTGTTGGGGCATGGCTGATCACTTTTGCGATCAAAGGATCGAAATAGACACTGACTTCACTACCAGACTCCACGCCGGAATCGACTCGTATGCGCGGCGATGGTTCCCAAACGTCAATGGTTCCGGGTGAGGGTAAGAAGTTGTTAACGGGATTCTCTGCGTATACGCGTGCTTCGATGGAATGTCCGTTTATCTGTAAGTCCGACTGCGAGTACCCGAGCGGTTCACCTTCCGCAATCCGAATCTGCTCCCGAACCAAATCGATACCCGTGATTTCCTCGGTCACTGGATGCTCAACTTGAAGTCGAGTATTGACCTCAAGAAACCAAAACTCATCACCACTGACCAAGAATTCCACGGTACCGGCTGATGAGTAGCCAAGTTGCGTAGCTGCTGCGAGTGCGGCTGATCCCATTCGTTCGCGAAGGTTCTCGGAAACGGCAGAAGAAGGCGCTTCTTCGATGATTTTCTGGTGTCGACGTTGAATGGAGCACTCGCGCTCAAACATGTGAACCGCGTTGCCATGCAAATCCCCCATGATCTGCATCTCAACGTGTCGAGACGACGTCAACCAACGCTCAAAGAATATAGTGTCGTCACCGAACGACGCGCCAGCTTCTCGTCGTGCACCTGCTACCGCGTCATCTAACTCGGTTGCGTCTTCAACGATTCGCATGCCTCGACCGCCACCGCCCGCTGATGCTTTAACGAGCACGGGATATCCGATTTCCTCAGCGGCTTTCGCGAGATTTGTCCCATCGCCGATTTCCTGCGCCGGAAGGGTCGGTACGTTGGCTTCTGTCATCAGCGCTTTCGCCGCAAGTTTGTCCCCCATTTGCTTGATTGCATTGACGGGTGGACCGATCCACGTAAGCCCCATGGCTTCAACAGCTTCAGCGAATTGCGCGTTTTCTGATAGGAAGCCGTAGCCCGGATGAACTGCATCGGCCTGTGATGATTTACAGGCCGCCAGAACCTTGTCGATGTCCAAATAGGTTTGTGTCGAGGTTGTGCCGTGAAGCGCGATGGCCATGTCGGCATCACGTACGAAAGGTGCGTCGGCATCACCGTCAGCGTAGATTGCGACAGTCGAGATCCCCATGTCCTTGGCGGTTCGAAACACCCGGCACGCGATCTCTCCACGGTTTGCAACCAAGATACGCGTTATGG
>JAGWBO010000103.1 GCA_021295855.1 Pseudomonadales bacterium
CTCTCATCTACCCGATTAGTTTTCTGTATTGGCGCGTTCTAGACGTCGGAGCTTCGAGTGCGCAATAAGTCCGTAAAGCAAGGGAGATTTCAATGCGTTGTTTTAACCAAGTTCTAAATAGAGCTGCGTTCCTCGCGTCATTAGGTGGCTTAATCTGGTCCAGTGTTGCGTTTGGTCAGGAAGAAGCGAACGCCAGCACAGAACTCGAGATCGAAGAGGTTGTAGTCGTCGGGACGCGTGCGAAACCGCGCTCGGTGACAGACTCAACCGTACCAGTTGATGTAATCTCGAATGAAGCGTTCGACAGTCAAGCCGGAAGCGACATGTCGAATCTGATTCGTTCCGTGGTACCGTCGTTCCATATGAGCGACAATCCTTCTCGTGACTTGGCTTCGTTGCTTCGTCCAGTCAACCTGAGAGGACTCGCGCCCGACCATACCTTGGTCTTAATGAACAACAAGCGGCGCCACCGTGGGTCCGTGATCCAGTGGATCTCCAACGGTGCGTCTAACGGGGCACAAGGTCCCGATATTTCCGCAATCCCGAGCATCGCGATACGGCAGCTAGAAGTGTTGCGCGACGGCGCGGCGGCTCAGTACGGTTCAGACGCGATTGCGGGTGTCTTGAATTTCCAACTCAAGGATGCAGACAGTGGGTCGGACATCCTCGTGAAGTATGGCAGTCATTCGGAAAACGACGACGAGACCTTCATGAGTATTGCTGGCAATGTCGGTTTTCCTTTGTTCGACAGTGGCTTCGCCAACCTCAGTGTTGAATATGGTTCATCCGAACCCACCGATCGAAGCGTGCAACATGGCGACGCCACCGCATTGATTCAACAAGGTGTTGAAGGCGTGCGTGTGCCAGCGAAACCGTGGGGCTCACCTGACGTCAAAAGCAACATCAAACTCGTTGCGAACATCGGCAACGATGTTGGTGACGACGGTCACTTTTACGCGTTCGGAAACTACGCGGAACGGGAAGTAGAAACCTTCTTCTTCTTCCGCAGTCCGATGAATCGGGTAGGTGTCTATAAAACCGGCGACAACTTTTTTCTCGTCGGCGGCGAAGGATGTCAAGCCAAGTACAACGTCCCTGCGGTAGCGGAAAACGTACTTCCATTTCATGACATGCTCCGTGCAGATCAAGATTGCTTCTGGTTCGGCGAGATTCTTCCGCAAGGCTTCACGCCTCGCTTTGGTGCCGTAGTGTCTGACCTTTCCGGGGTCGTCGGCTTCCGTACCGTGATCTTCGACGATGTCGATCTAGACCTATCCGCAAGCTCTGGCTACAACCGGATGAACGGATTCATCAACAACACGCTTAATCCCAGTCTTGGACCTACGTCACAACGGGATTTCAATTTTGGCGAGTATCGACAGAAGGAATGGAACGTGAACTTGGATGCGAGTAAAGTCGTACAAGTTCTCGACGGTAACGATCTGAACGTCGCAGGTGGTCTTGAGATTCGAAACGAAGAGTTTTCGATCGACATCGGCGAGCGAAGTTCATGGGCAATCGGCAGCTACCAGAAATATGGGTTCAGCACGGGTACCAACGGCTTCGGTGGCTTCAATCCTGCTTCGAGTGGCGCGTGGAACCGTCTAAACACAGCGGCGTACCTTGACTTGGAACTTGCCATGTCGGACAACGCTGTGTACGGCGGCGCGGTCCGGATGGAAGACTTCGATGGCTTCGGAACGACTCTGAACTTCAAGCTGACGGGTCGGATTGACGTATCTGATATGTTGGCAGTTCGAGGCAGCGTCGGCACGGGCTTCCGTGCACCGACTCCAGGTCAATCCAACGCTCGAAATGTCTCCACCGTCGTCAATGCAGCGACTAATGTCTTCGAAGAACGGGGGACGATCGGCTCAACTCACCCAGTCGCAGTGGCTTTAGGTGGGCGAGAGCTCGAACCGGAAGAATCGGTCAACTTTACCGCCGGCGCGATTCTGGAATTGGACAACGGTATCACCGTTACTGCAGATTTCTTCAACATCGACGTCACCGACCGAATCGCACTTTCCGGTTTGACGACCGTGACCGACGACATCAAGACCGCACTTGTCGCGCAAGGCGTACCGGAAGCGGCTGATTTCACGTCCGTGCGCTTTTTCACCAATGACTTCGACACATCAACGCGCGGCATCGACATCGTTGCGACGCAATCGTTCGAGCTCGGCGATGGTTTACTCGACGTCCTGCTCTCGTTCAACAACACTCAAACTTCGGTAGAGAACTACCGCGAAGGATCCACCATCACCGGCGGCGACACGATCGACAATCTAGAGCGTGGTGCACCGGAAACACGTTACGGTATTTCGGCCCGGTATTCGCTGGAACGTATCGATCTGACGGCGCGTTACAACTTCTACGGCTCCTGGTACGACGACCATAGCGCCCAAGAATTTGATGGTTATGGCTATGTCGATCTATTGGGAACGCTCTTAATTACCGACTCGATATCCGTATCTGCGGGTATCGAGAACGCATTCGACACGTACCCAGAGGAAACCATCAGCTACGGCAACGGTCGCCTGTATCCAAGATACTCGCCAGCCGGTTACAACGGCAGACTGGTTTATGTGTCAACGAAGCTGAGCTTCTAATCGCCACTTCGAACGACTCGACGTCAGGGCAAGCAAAGAGGAGGAGGCATGGCTGAGAAGAAACTGCGCGTAGCGTTTATTGGCGCGGGTGGCATTGCAGGCACACACATGCGTTACCTAAGTGCAATGTCCGACGTCGAGTTGGTCGCCGCATCGGATGTCATCGAAAGCAGCGTGAAGCGACTTTGCGACCAATTCGCGATCCCGCATTCGTTTACTGATTACGAAACCATGCTGAGCACGATCGAAGCGGATGCGGTCAGCGTGTGCACGCCTAACGGATTACATGCGCCGTGCACGATCGCCGCCCTCGAAGCGGGTTTTGACGTCATCGTCGAGAAACCGCTCGCGATGAACGCCATCGAAGGCCAGCAAATGCTCGACGCCGCTCGAGACCACGAAAAAAAACTCGTGATTGGGTTCCAGCATCGATATGAAGCGCGCACCAACTTTCTCAAGCAAGTGGTCGCCGACGGCAGTCTTGGCAACATCCTCTACGGTCGCGTGCAGGCATTGCGAAGACGCGGGATTCCGAACTGGGGAGTGTTTGGCCGCAAAGATCTTCAAGGTGGCGGCCCACTAATCGATATCGGCGTACACGTGCTTGAAACGACTCATTTTGTGATGGGCTCGCCGAAGCCGGTCGCCGCGACCGGTGTCATGCACACCTATCTTGGCGATAAACCGTCTAGTGTTGTCTCTCAATGGCCTAACTGGGATCACAAGACCTATACGGTGGAAGATCTAGCGGTTGGTCATATTCGTTTTGAGAACGGTGCTTCACTCAGCATCGAGGCGAGTTTCGCGGCTCACATCGAGAAAAATGAATGGAACTTCACGCTCATGGGCGACAAGGGTGGTGCTACCTGGGATCCGCCGCAACTTTTCAGCGATCAGCACGATCACATGATGAACGCGCAGCCACACTGGTTACCTTCCGGCCAAGCTGCAGATCCATTCCGAAAAAAGATGCGCAATTGGGTGGACCATGTCCTCTATGACAAACCCACCATGGCGCCTGCTGAACACGGACTTATGGTGCAGAAGATGCTCGATGGGCTATATGCGTCAGCGGAAGCGGGATCCGAAGTCGCGATCAGCTAACGCGTTTAGGTCCGCCGCTTCGTTTTGGCGCATTCCGCGTGGCGATGTCAAACCAGTCGTTGGCCGACGCGTCGTGGAATGCGCGCATCATGCGTTTGATCGTAACTAACGCATCGGACGGATAACCCGCCAATTCATTGCACAAGGATGCCGCGACACTCACTGCATCGGCCGTAGGCGGTGCCGCGTAGGCGATGCCTAAGCGATGAAGCTCCGATCCTGAAAACCGCTTGCCCGTTAACGTCAATTGCGCAATGACGTTTTCACTGTGACGCAGGCTTAACCACGCAAGGTTGTACGGCGCTGCCATGCCTTGCCTGACTTCACCGACCTGAAGGTAGGAGTCGTCACCTACAACGAGCAAATCCGCTGCAAGCGCTAACGCAGCACCCCCGTTGATAGCAAATCTCTCGAGCGCTACGACAATTGGCTTGCTACACTCATATAACGCGGTATGGGTCCGACGCCAAGTCGATTGGAAATTCGATTGAATTCCTTTAGATTGAGCCCAGAACAAAACGCACCTTCCGCGCCGCGCAACATTAGCAAGCGAGTTGTTGAGTCCGCGTCTACTGCTTGGATGGAGTCAGCGAGTTGTTCTCCAAGAGGACCCGTGATCGCGTTGCGGGTCTCGGGCTGGTTGAGCACAAGCTCTATCCAACCCTCGTGTTCAATCTTCAGTACGTACTCGGTCACAAGCACTCCCTTTGCGGTCCGCCGAGAATATGGTAGCTCTTCAAGGTAGCGTAACTATGATTTTGGCGATTAGCGATCGCTCCTTTACTCAAACGAACTATGCGTCATGACCCTTAAAGATTCTCCATTCAACAAACTGAAGGGAAAAGCTAAAAGTCTCGTTCAACGCGCTCGCATTCCCGGTAAGGACATGGTGCTCGTGGTACGAAACGCGGTCGGCGACTTAGATCGGGAGTCGTTTACGAGCTGGTACGAGTCACTTGACGTTAAAAAACGTACCCGAATTGACAAGGTCACGGATCGTCTTGACCAAATGATCAAGGACAAGGCTCGACAACGTACCGATGCTCGGATTGCAACGGCCGGGAGGCTACCGGACGAACTCACCGCGGAGCAGTACGAAATCATCTATCGTGAGGAACTCGACGAGATTAAAAACAGCCTGAAGCTCGGTGCCTTACAAGGCGCACTTGGAGTCGCGCTAGCGTCCCTCGGCATTAATCTGTGGATCTGACTCGATGCTAGGTCGTGTATTCGCATGGTCCGCTTTGGTTGTGTGGTTGAAGATTTCTTGGCGTAACTCGACGTGGTTCCGTCCCGTTGTCATAGCAGCTGTGATCATCGCGATGATCGTGTTCGCACACGGGGAGTACTTGGAGTACGCTGCCTCCGCTAGCGCGAATCGACACGTCCTGCTGTCTTTCGCGCTGAAATGGGGCGCGATTGCACTCACAGCGTTGACGGCATTGGCAGTCACTCTGCGAAACAAAAGACGGAAAACGCGATCAATCTCGTCGCCAGCTGAAGTAACAGAAGGCGAGGACGAATCTACTGTTCCGTCAGGTGTCGATCTCGATCATCCTCGATCGGCGGCGGAGCGTATTCTCGACGAAAAACCGCATTGAAGCTAAATTGGCGGGGGTTGACGACGTCCTGAGATGTAGGCATTGGCCGTACGCTTTATGCGAATCGACAAGCCAAACGCAGCAGCAGCCAGCCCAGCACATAAACCCCACCAAAAACCGACAACACCGATTGGTTCTTCAGTAACCCAGCCGAAGCCAAAGGCTAGACCGATTGGCATGCCGATACCCCAGTACGCGCCAATCGCGATGAACATGGGTTTCGTGGTGTCCTTGTATCCACGTAATGATCCCATCATCACGACCTGGGCACAGTCGAAGAGCTGGAAGAAAGCACAGTAGAGAAACAACATGGATGCCAACGCGACGACCTGTGGCTCTTCGTTGTAGAGCGTTACCAACTGTTTACGCCCCAACAACATGACAAGGGCTGAAACGCAACCTATTGCAAGCGCCGTCATCACTGCGACACGCACGGTCAACCATGCATGTCCGAATTCCCTCGCACCAACACTAGCACCGACACGAATCGTGCTTGACATACCGATCGCTAACGGAATCATGAACGCTACACCCGCAAAGCTCGTTGCAATGTTGTGGCTGGCTACGACATCGACCCCGAAACGACCAATCAACATTACGATGCCAGAGAAGAACGAGACCTCTGCAAAGATGCTTGTACCGATTGGGAGTCCCAATCGCACCAGACGTCCAATCTCGGCAAAGTCCGGTTTGTCGAATCGCTGAAAGACACCGGATCGTCGTATACGTGTTGCGAATACGGCGATGGCGATCGCAAAAAACTGAATCCAGAAGACGATCGCCGATGAAACACCGCATCCGATACCACCCTGTCCTTCGATACCGAGCGCACCGTTGACGAAGATCATGTTGAGTGGAATCTTCAGACCGAGACTCATCAAGCCGATGACCATCGCAGGTAACGTGAGCGCGAGTCCTTCGCATAGATTTCGGAACACGAAGTAGCCGAACAATGCGAAGATACCCCATGCTTGAGACTCTAGATAGCCCACCGCGATCGGGATGCCAACCGGATCAACGTCAAAAAACGTGTAGATCGGAGTCGCGTTTAACAACACAAGGATGACG
>JAGWBO010000020.1:0-49701 GCA_021295855.1 Pseudomonadales bacterium
ACACCAAGCGCTGTCGAAAACGACTTTGTCGTGCGTTACTGGTGTGCAGTTTCACCCTCTTCATTGCAGCTATTGCGGCGCAAGAGCAAGGCGAGTCTTCAAAAATCGCGCCTAAGCTCCTGAACGCGATTGACGACCAAACGTTATTCCTAAGTCCGAAGTACGCCGATTCCGTCGGGCCAGTTGGGTCACAGCGGATATATCTACGCGATCTCCACACTTCTTTCGGTAAAGTCCCGAATCAGACGTTCTCTGTATATCCGTATGACAAGACGGTTGTAGACGCGTGGATCGTCGAGAACTTTCTCATCGTATTAGCGAAATCGACTGGTACGGCGCAGATCGCAGTCACCGCAACCAACAGTTTCGGGTCAATGATTGACTGGTTTATCGTCAACGTCGAAGAGCGCGCTCATGAGGAAATCCCGAAGCGCACACAAAGCGCATTTAAGTCGGAATTGCACAATGTGCCCGTCTACATCAGTAGTGACAACGTTTTGCAACTACCCGCTCTGCACGATTCATCGGCGAAATATCACGTTTTCCCCGCGTTACCCTCCGGACTGGTATTCGACAACGCAAGTAGATCCATCCGAGGTCGGGTCGACGGCGTAATCCCCAATTCGATTTACTATTGGATCGGCATATCCGGTAACGGCGTGGGAGTTCAGCAGTTTGTATTCGCGCCGGTGACTGAACAGCGCAGAAATGCTCGGAATTCTGATGCGTCCTTGGCAATCCTTGACCTCAACGAATCGCTACCTCCTAGCTCACTCCGAACTCGAGACTCCGATTACAGACGTACCACAAGCGACGAAGGGACAGCACGATTTGGTACCGTTTCCGCGTCCCGTCCGTATCGCACCCAAAACAACAACGATATCTTGGTCCAACGAAATCTTCTGGATGGCATTACAAGCGCGATGCATTCAAGGTTTCGCGACCTGTCGCTAGTTCAAGATAGCAATGAGTCTCGAGCGTATACGTTATGGAACTACGCCAGCACTCGCTATCCAACGAATTCAAATCCGACAGCGGATCTTGGAATAGAGCCCTCCGGCATCTATGTTGGTTTCGATACTCGACTCGAAGAAAACCTCACGACAGGACTATCGATCAGCTTCGACAGTCGCGGCTATACAAACTCTGCTCTGCCGAGATCGAGTCGTACGCCATCCTTCACGGGTGCGAGCTTCTCAAGCATCATGCCCTACGCACGATGGCATGACGGTAGCGGAGGCGAGATTTGGGGAGTCGTAGGTGTCGCCCGTGATAACTCTCGGCTTGACCACGTCAACACGCCTGATCCGGAAACAGTTCAAAGTAACCTTCTTCTAGGAGCCATCGGTTGGCGGCATTTGCTCGGCTCGACGGGAAATCTCCATCTAACTTCAGTGGGAGATGCGGGTCTCACGGTTCCGCTGAGCGCGGCTGAACTCGGTTCGGACGCTAGTTTCTCGAGTAATTACGGATCGAGAAGCCTTCGAGCTGGATTAGAAATGTCATTCGCTGGCGAACAGGTACAACCTTACGTTGGTGTTAGCGGTCGCGTCAATAGCAGTCCAGTAGATCGAGACTCCTCATTAGAAGCGCTTGGAGGCGTTCGGTACACGTCGCTCACTGGCCTGACTTTTGAAGCTGAAGGACGCGCGCTTTCAGCCCAAAACGTGTTTGAAAATCCGAATCTCGTATTCAGCGTCGCGGCGCACCTTGATCCTGGTCTTCGAGGAGAAGGCTTAGCGCTATCCGTCGCGCCCATCTATGGCACTAACCGCTCAAGCCTCCTCTTAACCCCCAATTCAACTGTCGGCTATTCGAGCCACCTAGATTCAAGATTCGATCTCTCGACCGATCCTATATGGGCGATGAGCGGTTCGCTGAGCTACGGTATGGCGATCGGCGGTACCGGCATCATTACACCGTTCGGACAGATCTCTATCTCCACCCTCAATCAGACGCGCATGGGCGTTCGAGTCGCGCTTAATTCAAATCTCGATCGGTTGTTCAATCTTGAGATCGCCACGGTGCAATCACGATTCGAACAGGAGGAATTTGATCAAGGCGTCGATATTCAGCTCCGCCTCGTTTTCTGATTTAGTTTGATCGACACATTCGTCGATTGTCTTAGCTTTCGTTAGCGCTACTGTGCCTGAGCTCACCCCTTATTGCCTCGTTACGGTCACTGACCAAAAAGCACTTGACGCGGTCCATGATTCGGGGTCAAACAACGGATCATTCCGAGATCGACATCCATGGTTCGTAGCGCGAGAGCTGCTTGAACTCGCGCGTTCGAATCAGGAAATCGTTCCTCTTGTCTTCGTCGTCGAACCCGATCTTATTCTGAAAGACTGGGCTGTTATTCGCGACATCGAAGTTGCAACATACTCTGGGCAAGCTTTCGAAACCCGGTGCACATTTACTCGACTACGACCGGTGAATCCGATTTTTGAAGCGCTCGACAGCGTCGTTCTGCTGCCATCGAGCGAGCAGGTTCATCGTGAAACCCTTGAACCGATTAGAACGTATCGGCAACACCTTGATGCGTTACACTTATACCCGTACGCGATATGTGAAACGCCGGCGTTCGCGTATACCGACGCTGAAATCGGTCCAGCTGAGCAGACGGATTAGTAACCAGTCTGTTCGCGTTCGGATTCAGCGACTTCCTTGGCTTGAACCAATTGTGTGCTAGCCGCACCCGCCAAAAACGCGCTGTCCGTACCGAGCGTAACGAGATTGAATCCTTGTTTGAGGTATCCCTTCGTCGCATCTAGATTACCAGTATGAATACCGGCCGCAATCCCATGCTTCTTACATGTTTCGCGAATATGCGCTACCGTGTCAATGTGCTTTTGATCCTGGCTTCCTGTAGTCGGACTCAATCCCAACGCGTATCCAAGATCGGACGGACCGATATAGATTCCATCAAGACCCGGTGTTGAAGCGATTTCATCGAGGTTCTCAATACCATCCGCAGTCTCGACCATCACCACACACGCAATTTGGTCATTCGCCTCGCGCGCATAACCACGTCCGCCGTACATCGCTGCGCGAATCGGACCAAACGAGCGATGACCGTCCGGTGGGTAACGACAGGAATCTACAGCCAATGCCGCCTCTTCACGATTGTTCACCATCGGCACGATTACGCCGTATGCGCCAGCATCTAGTGCTTTCATAATCTCGTACGGTTCATTCCAAGGAACCCGTACGAAAGGTACTGAGTCATAGTTCGAGATTGCAGGTAGCATGTATTTAAGATCGTCGTAGCTCAACATGCCGTGCTGCAGATCGACACATAGGTAGTCGAACCCAAGACTCGACATGGTTTCAGCCGTGTAAGCGTTACCGATGCTAAGCCAGCCCCCAACCGATTGTCCGCCTTGTCGCCAAGATGAAAGGGCTTTGTTTTCTCGCATAGTAGGTCTCGCTTTAGCTGAACAACAACACCGCAGCTCGGCTGCATTAGGTGCCATTACGATGGTTCGGCGGCGATTTTAGCCACGCTACAAATATTATTCTCCGCTTTAAAAAAGAGCTGAAACCCATATGAAGGCGTCCGCACGTTCCACGGGCAACATTTAAACATGGCGTCAAATAACTCGCTCGAACGTGCGATCGCTGAGGTAACCGCTCCCGGCAAACCATTTGAAACCGACACCGTTAACGTGAACGGAGTGGACTTTATCGGCTTCGTAAATGCGCCTGCCAATCTTCGCGAGCTCTATCGATTTGGACTAAGGCACGAAGTCGATTTCTACGTCTACGATGACGAGCGCTACTCCTTCGAAGACGCTTGGAGAATCGCGGCACAGGTTGCCAACAAGCTCATCGAAATCGGAATTGAGCCTGGTGATCGCGTCGGCGTCTCCCTTCGCAATTACCCTGAATGGATATTCGCTTTCATGGGTATCACCGCAATGGGTGGTATCGCGGTCGCCATGAACGCGTGGTGGTCGGCAGAGGAAATGGAATACGGTATCCAAGATAGCGGCTTGAAGCTTCTCTTCGTCGATCAAGAAAGGCTTGAACGAGTTGGACCTTTGGCAAAGGATCTAGCAATTGAGCTCATCACGGTGCGGTGTCAGGATGACTCGTTCCACACGTGGGATGCCTTTATTGATGGTACTAGCGACGCTATGCCTGAAAGCGAAATTCGACCGGACGACAACGCGACGCTTTTGTATACGTCAGGCTCCACCGCTCATCCCAAAGGCGTGTTGTCCACTCACCGGTCAATCTGCAACGCGCTATTAGGCTGGGAGGCGGCAGGAGCCGTTGGCTACCAATTGACAGTTATCGAAAATCCTGCCCAAGCACAACAAGCCGCAGCCGCTGTATCAACCAAACCCGCTTATCCGCCTTCGACAATCTTGTCAGTACCGCTGTTCCACGTAACCGGATTGGTCGTTCAATTACTGTCGTCGTTTCGGTACGGCCGCAAATTGGTGGGGATGTACAAGTGGGATGTCGATCGTGCATTGCAGATCATTGAAGCCGAGAGGATCACGTCGTTCAATGGCGTACCAACCATGTCGTACGAGCTGGTCAAGTCGGCGTCACTAGGCAAGTACGACGTAAGCAGTCTTCAAAGCGCGGGTGGTGGCGGAGCCGCTATGGCACCTGAACAGGCAAAGGAAATCGACAAACAAATCGCGAAAGGCGCTTCAGGTACAGGTTGGGGAATGACCGAAACGCAAGGCTTAGCTACCAGTATCGGTGGACCTGCGTTCTCGCTTAGACCACGGAGTTGCGGACGCGCACTACCGCCGCTCGTTAAAGTGAAGGCAGTAGACGAAGATGGACGCGACCTGCCACCTTTTGAGACAGGCGAATTGTGCATTTGGGGGATTCAGAACTTCAGCGGTTATTGGAATAATCCTGAAGCAACCAAGGAAACGCTGGTTGATGGTTGGGTTCATACAGGCGACGTCGGCCATCTCGATGATGAAGGCTATGTCTTCATCACGGATCGTATGAAAGATATCGTGATTCGCGGCGGCGAGAACATCGGTTGCCAAGAAGTCGAAGCAGCGCTCTACGAGCACCCACGCGTGGCTGAAGCCTGCGTCTTTGGGATTCCAGATGAACGACTCGGTGAAACCGTTGCAGCGACGGTGTGTCTTGAGCCGGATATGGATCTCACTGAAGACGAACTAAGGGAATTCGCGAGCGAACGCCTCGCTCAATTTAAGGTGCCATCCCGTATATGGATCGGACATGAACGACTACCACGTACCGCTTCTGAAAAGATATTCAAGCGACAGATTCGCGAAGAAATTCTCAGCAAACTTGAACTGGAAAACTAACTGATGAACACTAAGAAAAAGGTGGCGATGCAGTTACCTCGCATCGCCGAAGTAACAAACCTTGATGAGAAATACTCTCTTGAACTCGAAGCCTTACGACCGGTAGCTGACATTGTCGAGGTCGCCTCACCCACGCCTCTGGATTTCGCCGAAGGAGCAAAAGAATGTGATGCGATCATCACGTCATGGGGAATCCGAATCAGTAAGGAAGTCATTGATCGACTAGAGAACATCGTGGTTATCGGTCTCGGAAGCGTCGGTGTCGATATGGTTGATGTCGATGCGGCAACTGAAGCTGGGATAGTCGTGACTAACACGCCCGATACATTCATCGAGGAAGTTGCCGATCATGCGATGGCATTACTTCTGAACTCGATCCGTCGCACCAAGGAGATGAACATCTTTGCTGCTGAAAACGAATGGCACAAAGGACGACCGTTATTGAATCATGTACCTCGCCTAATGGGTAGGACTCTCGGTCTGGTCTCGTTTGGGAATGTGGCACGTTGCACGGCCAAACGGGCGCAAGCTTTTGGGTTGCATGTTATTGCGTACGACCCATATGTCAGTGAATTGACGATGAGCGAGTTTGGCGTCGAGCCTGTAGCTTGGGGTGAATTGTTGGAGCGCTCCGACTATATCAGCATTCACTCACCTCAT
Organism: Pseudomonadales bacterium; assembly: GCA_021295855.1. Classification (GTDB taxonomy): domain Bacteria; phylum Pseudomonadota; class Gammaproteobacteria; order Pseudomonadales; family Azotimanducaceae; genus Bin55. The sequence goes on from JAGWBO010000020.1 coordinate 5,970, forward strand.
AACGAGGAGACCGAGCATTCTGTCAACGCTGATGCCTTCAATCGGATGAAGGACGGCGTGGTGATCGTGAACACTGCGCGTGGTCCCATCGTGAAGGAGGCAGATCTGGTCGATGCGATCAATAGTGGAAAAGTACAAGCTGCTGGTCTCGATGTCCTTGAGCAGGAACCACCGGATCCGCAAAACCCGCTACTCAACATGCCACAAGTCACGGTAACGCCGCACGTCGCTTCAGCAAGCACACGAATGCGACCGACTGCGCGCAGACGGGTCGGACACGAGGTTTCATTGGTATTGCGAGGCAAATGGCCGATGAGTTGCGTAAATCCAACGGTATTACCGAAGACCCCGCTCGAGCGATGGCAGCCAGTCCCGATGCTCCGTGGACCGAATCGTTAGCGCTGCAGAGTTAGGAACTCCCTGCATCTAAGAGTGATAAATTAGGCTTACGCTTCGATGACAAAAGTCGTAAGCCAGTGACCCTCAATTCGGTGGAAATACCCGCGAGCGCGCTCTAACAAGCTGGATGCTTTAAGGTCTTTTAGGGTGTACGCAGTGAACGATTGAGCGTTCTCGTCGATTCTTAGTGTGACGTCGCGGAATCCTAAAAACTCGCCTGTGATTGGATTCGTCGCCTTGTATATAGCTTCCTTGGCTGAGAACAAGGCGGTGCGCCACTCTGGGAGTTGAAGCGCGTCGATCCAACCACGTTCGTCCTCGTCGAGTACTCGATTCGCGACGCGTTCATCTACTGCACTGATGACTTCAACGTCAACACCGATGCCTTGGTAATGCATGGCTCGTGCCACAGCACTCACTGCGAGGTGGTCCGTGTGCGAAATACTTCCGACGACGAACTCAGGCCATACGGGTTTTCGCTCACTCCTCAAAATGGGTTGAAGACTGATTCCGAGGTGCGTTAGCGCAGCTTTAGCGAGACGTCTCCCGGTTGCAAAGCCGTTTTGCCTCGATGGATTCGAGTCTCGAATTAACGCTCGCTCTTCAGGCGCTAATTCCTCGGTATGGTCGGCTACACGTCCGAGCACCATATACATACCCGGCACTTCGTCGGGCTCAGTGTGAATCGCCGGGATTCCGTCCAAGCAGAACAGGTTCATATAAGCACTCTTGACATTCCCGGTTGGTGCCCAGAGAGGGATTTGAACCCTCACGCCACGAAGGCACTGGCTTCTAAGGCCAGCTTGTCTACCAGTTCCAACATCTGGGCAATGTTCCTGACAGCGAATAACTGCCACCACTGCGGGAAATTATCGACAGGAAGTCTTTCGACGTAGTTCACTTAATTCAACTAAGTGTTGTGAATTACCTTGCTTCACGTAGACGCGATCAACTTCGATAGCACTTAGAAGACGCTCTACTTTGAGGTGGTTGCCGAGTCGACTAGCGCCAACTCATATAGTTATCCGCGCGTTTTTGTGGAGATGTAAACCAAGATGGAACAACGACTTTCGGGTAAGGTAGCATGGGTAACAGGCTCATCGAGAGGGATTGGACGCGTAGTAGCCACCCACTTAGCGGATCTTGGCGCAAGCGTAGCAGTACATGGCACCACCCCAACCTCTACGCAGGCATTTAATGAAGCACCGTCGTTAGATACCGTTGCAAATGAGATCGCAGAACAAACGGACGCAAACGTCATCGCCGTTCACGGCGACCTTACGGACCCGGCGACCGTTACGCAGAACTACGCCGATATCAAGCAGCAATTAGGTCCAGTTGACATTCTGATCAACAACGCTGGTGGTGACATTGGTTCGACTGGGACGTCAGGTCCAAACGCAGGCAAACCGCTGGTTAACGACGCGATTGAAGTGTCCCTTGAAGATGTGCAGACCATTCTTGAACGAAATCTCACTACCTGCATTCTCGTCTGCAAAGCCGCTGTACCCTCGATGATGGAACGGAAATCAGGATGGGTTGTCACGATTGGAAGCATCGCTGGGTTATCTGGACACCGTTCAGAGGTCGTATACGGTACTGCAAAAGCAGCGGTTCACGAATACACACGTTGCTTAGCTGCACAGATGCGTCCATACGGCGTGTATGCGAACGTAATCGCGCCGGGAGAGATCATTACTCCTCGCTTCGAGGCAAGTCGGCCGACGAACGATGATCGTAAAGTTGAAGTCGGAGCTTTGACTAGATATGGCTGGCCGATGGAAGTCGCAAAAGCCGTCGAGTTCTTCGTGACATCCGACTCAAGCTATGTGTCGGGGCAAGTCCTACGCGTGGATGGCGGAGCGCAGATTTTCCCGAGCTGACGCTACATTTTGCAATGGTCAGCAGCGTAATTTCTTACTGCGCGCAATCGTTCGGCATCGCTGTCGTTAGTTGCGAGGAACTCAAGCACATCGTGTAGGTCAGCGACGGCACGGACATTTACGTGCAACTTTTCTGTCATTGCTTCCGTAGCTGTCTGCCGTTCATTGATGTATTCCAAGCGGTCAATCCCTAAGACCATCCCACACAGGATTCCACCTTCATTGCGAATCAACTCGGCTGACTCCAGTTTGGTGCCTCCGTCTACGACCACGTCGTCAATCAAAACGACGCGTTTTTCGTCCATCGATTCGCCTACAAGCCAACCTCCCTCGCCATAGCGTTTGGCTTCCTTGCGATTGAACGCAATGCCGACTTCGACTCCTTCTGCAGCTAGCGCAATTGCAGTGGTCACCACAAAGGGAATACCCTTGTAAGCCGGACCGTACAGAATCTCCGGTCGTAATTCGTGGTCCAAGATACACTGCGCGAACGCGCGTCCGAGCTCCGACAATCCCCGACCGGACGCAACATTCCCCAGATTGAAGAAGTAAGGGCTTTTCTTTCCCGACTTCAGCGTGAAGTCCCCAAATTGCAACACGCCTTCTTCATTCATGAGGCGGAGAAACCTCTGTGCGTTCGCCATTTTGAGTCTAATGTCCAGTTTCACTTGAGGGTGAACGAAAGCTACGCCACACCAAATTAGGACGACATAATCTCGTTGCGTAGCGAGATTATTCACCTCACTAACACAGTATATTGCTTGATACGATCCCAACTTGAACATTTGTTAGGTACCGCTGTCCTTGTCTAACAAGACTAGTACTCACCCTAAAATTTCGGCATGCTGACTGAGACGCCTAGCTCGCACATCTACTTCTCTCAGCGACTGCGCTTGCATTACGTCGATTGGGGGAACGAAGACGCACCACCGCTGTTACTCATTCACGGAGGTCGCGACCATTGTCGAAACTGGGATTGGGTCGCGTCCGAACTGAGACATGACTATCACGTAATCGCTCCTGACCTTCGAGGACATGGCGATTCGCAATGGATGGTCGGTGGTGGTTATTTACACATCGATTACGTCTACGACATTGCTCAGGTCGTGCAGCAGAAACATATGTCTCCTGTCACGGTGATGGGTCACTCTTTAGGTGGATCTATCTCGCTCATCTATGCGGGTCTATATCCCGAGACCGTCACCAAATTGATCTCAATTGAAGGAATGGGAGCGCCACCGCGATGGTCTCACTCGGGTAGCACACCCAAGGTCGAATCGCGTCTTCAGAATTGGGTCAATAACTTGCGCCACCTGTCTAGTCGCGTGCCGCGGAAATACGCTTCGTTAGAGGAAGCATTCCATCGCATGCAGACCGAGAATCCCCACCTCACGGAAGATCAGGCGCGACATTTGACTGTACATGGCAGCAATCAAAATGAGGATGGAACCTACAGCTGGAAGTTCGACAACTACGTGCGCACGTTCGCACCTATTGGTCTGTCGGACGATGAGATTCAGTCGCTCTATGCCAGAATCACATGCCCGACCCTCCTCATTTACGGGAAAGAATCGTGGGCGAGCGATCCCCTTAAAGACGGTCGAGCCGATGTGTTTAACGATGTGCAAGTCGCAGGAATTGACGATGCGGGGCACTGGAGCCACCATGACCAATTCGACGTGTTCATGAGAATCGTTTGCGACTTTCTTAACGCGTGAATGCCGTAAATCGCCTCATTGAATCTCCGTGGCGTGGTGTGATCTATGCTGCCGGCGGTACTCTGCTACTTTCTGACCTGGCGACCACTCCAGGTGCCTCAAACGTACTGTTAGCAGCAACTGTCCCGTATCACAATCGAGCAATGATTGATTTGCTTGGGTACGAACCCGAGAGTCACTGCTCCTCGCTCACGTCACGACGACTTGCGATGCAAGCCTTCTTACGCGCACAAGATCTGGCTGACGTGTCTGATCAAGACCACGTGTACGGCTTAGGAATCACTGCTGCACTGCGTTCTGTGCGCGCAAAGCGAGGCGAGCATCGGGCTTACGTCGCGCTGCAGACTCCGCGTAAGAGTCTTGTATGGCATGTGCCATTGAAGAAAGGTGCCTTATCTCGCCTACAGGAGGAACGGGAACTAGCTGATTTAGCGCTTCACTTCCTCGAATTCGGCCTAGGTCTTGACGAGACAAATTCGGATTTCACTCCGACGATTGGCGCGGATTACCACGATTCTGTGCCTCGATTGCTTGGCGAGACTCCTGCGTTTCACGGCAATGCAGGTCTTGCAGTGCTACCCGGTGCCTTTAACCCGATGCACGAGGGTCATCGTCGCATGCGCGAGGTAGCGGAGGAAAGGCTAAACCAACACGTCGTATATGAACTAAGTATTCGAAATGTAGATAAGCCTGATCTTGATTTCATCGACATCAGTCAACGGATTGAGCAGTTTGAAGCTGATGAGTACGTTTTAACTAATCAACCTACATTCATCGAGAAAGCGCGACTGCTCTTCAGCACCTCGGGCGGTACATTCGTCGTTGGGGCGGATACCTTGCTTCGTATCGATCACGAGCAGTACTACGATTCATTAGAACATCGAGACGCCGCGATCGCGGAGTTGACAATGCTCGGAATTCGGTTCCTAGTGTTCGGGCGTCGCCACGGATCTGATTTTTTGACGCTCGAAGATCTCAAGGTGGGGTCTGATTTAGGCGCACTCTGCGAAGGTATTTCGGCCTCGGAATTCCAATGCGATTTATCCTCTACGGAACTAAGAGAAACTTGCCGCAAACAAGCTTGAGAAGGCATATCCATCGAACACTAAATTCGGTTCCTAGACCTGTCGTTGCATAAGTCCCTCATCAACTCATGCCAAGTTGACCTGTTTATGTCGTGATCAAAGAGAGCCATCTAGCTTCGAGCTCGTGTTTCACGTTCAAAATTAAGTACGAATACTCGTTCATGTTCTACTGAGATTCACTTGCTAGAATCCTGCGTGCCCGGCGGTACCGCGATTCTTCGGTTGCACCAAGGTAGATTTAAAGAATTCACTTCCTACATACCCTAGCCACGCAACCAAATATAGCGACACATTGACGGTATTAATGAAAGCGCTCGCTGGACGTATATTTGATGCGATGCGCGATCTTGCGCCGATCGTCGTCGTAATCGCGTTTTTCCAAATCGTTGTCCTCCAGCAACCTTTCCCTAACCTTGGCGACACCTTTGTGGGCTTGGTCTGCGTCATACTCGGTCTCGCTCTGTTCATACATGGACTAGAAAGCGGCTTGTTTCCGTTTGGAGAAGCAATCGCTCAAGCATTTGCCAAGAAGAGCAGTCTTATCGCGTTACTCAGTTTTGCGTTCTGTCTTGGATTTGGAACTACCATCGCGGAACCGGCTCTCATCGCCATCGCGGCAGAAGCGGCAGAAGTCGTGGCACTAGCCGGACATATCGAAAACGAAGTCAGCGTACGCGAGGCGTATGCTCTCAATTTGCGATTGGTCGTTGCTCTATCAGTCGGATCCGCCGTCGTCATTGGCGTCGTCCGAATCTTGAAAGGTTGGCCGATACACGTGATGATCATTTCAGCGTACGTGATCGTAACCGTACTCACGTTTTTCGCGCCTCACGAGATCATCGGCATCGCTTACGACTCGGGCGGAGTCACGACAAGCACCATCACTGTGCCTCTATTAACCGCATTGGGGGTTGGATTAGCTTCGAGCATCAAGGGACGCAATCCAATGGTCGATGGGTTCGGCCTGATCGCGTTCGCATGTCTCGCGCCAATCATCTTCATACTCGTCTATGGAATGATCGCTTGACATGGAATTCCTAGTCGGCTTAGCAATGTCCTTCGGCTCCACGTTGAGAGACGTAGCGCCGATCGTGCTCATGCTTGTCGTTTTTCAAGCACTCGTATTGCGCCAGAAACTTCCGAGACTCAAGCAAATCACGAGTGGCTTCGCGCTCGTCGTCATCGGATTGTCTTTATTCCTAGTTGGCTTAGAAGACGCCTTGTTTCCAATCGGCGAAACGATGGCAACACAACTAACTGCTTCGAACCTTGCGACGACAGCCGTAGAGGTTCGATGGATGGATTATGTGGTTGTGTACGCCTTCGCGGCAGCGATCGGATTCGCAACAACGATTGCGGAACCTCCATTAATAGCAGTCGCGCTCAAGGCAGAAAGCGCATCTGGCGGGGCAATTAGTGCGTGGGGATTGAGATTGGCGGTCGCGGTCGGCGTTGCGATAGGCGTATCGTTAGGCTGTTTTCGCATCGTGACCGGAACCCCGCTACAGTGGTATATCATCGTAGCCTACATCATTGTCATGATCCAAACAGTATTTGCGAGCAGAACGATAATGCCGCTTGCATACGACAGCGGCGGAGTCACGACCTCGACTGTAACTGTTCCCGTCGTTGCTGCGCTAGGGCTGGGTCTGGCCAGCAATATCCCTGGACGAAGCGCGTTAATCGACGGGTTCGGACTGATTGCATTCGCAAGCGTTTTTCCGATTATGAGCGTACTTAGTTACTCGCTAATCAGCTCCACGCTAGCAAAAAGAAAGCACACACCTCGCAAGACCGAGCACTAACCACATGCTAAAACTCATTGTTGTCATTGTGTCTGTTGACAAAACGGACGAGTTAATTGAAACAGCGCGGAAGGCAGGTGCCACCGGTGCCACGGTAATACATGAGGTTCGTGGCGAGGGTCTGAAGGCTTCCAAGACATTTCTCGGTTTAGATTTCAGTGCAGTGCGCGACGCAATTTTGTTCGTCGCCGCAGACAACAGCGCACAAGACATCATGAACGCCATTCAAGAGTCTGCAGGATTCGACGAGAACCCAGGCTCGGGAATTGCATTTCAATTGTCAATTGAGGATGCAGTCGGTCTCCGTAGCCAAATGCCTTACATTCTTGAATCCATGGATGATGACACATGACAGACGACAGTATCGCTAGAGTGGAGGACTACATGTCCAGAGAATTTCACTCGATTGATCGGGACGCGACTGTGCACGACGCAATCACAATGCTGAAGGAACACAACTTAAATGCCCTAATTGTGGACCGGCGCGATGAAGACGATGAAATTGGATTAGTCACGGTTTCGGACGTTGCGAGGGAAGTAATGGGTAAACACCGACCACCGGACCGAACTTACGTGTTCGAGATCATGATGAAACCCGTAGTCTCAGTTCCAGCACGGATGAAGGTGGTTTATGCGACTCGTCTATTGGCAAAGCTAGACCTATCCCAAGCAGTCGTTACGGACGAGACACGACACCCGCTAGGGATCGTAAATCGAAGGGACTTGGTGTTCGCCTGCTTGGAAGGCTAATTCGCTAGAGTGATCGCAAATCCACTCGCACCTCGCTTCGCGGAACGCAGAGACTTGGATAACCTCACGATATTTCGGTTCTGTGTCGAGCTAACTCCCATTACGTAGCTAGCTCGACTTGAGGCTAGTAGCTTTTGCACTGCCATGACCACGCTCAGCGGGAACGGCTGGATTCGTGGGTGTTCCTGACGAGAGTTGAATGAGATTCTTCCATCGATCGGTTCTATATCTTGCAATCAGGAGACCACCTTTTACGACATTCTCAGCTACCATCGCAGCGAACATGTAGATGACGTCTAGACTGAGAAGCACACACGCGATCGCAATTACGCAGCGAATACCGATTAATCCAATAAGAGTCGAGACCATTGGAAAACGCGTATCGCCAGCTCCACGTAGTGCACCTCCGATCGCGAATTCAATCGCCATCAATGGCGTAGAAAGAGCAAGCATCCACGCGATTTGCACCGAATAAGTGACCGTCTGCGGATCCGGCTCCGAAAGGAACACATAAACGATCGCTTCCGCGTTAAACACGATCACACATGCAAGCGTTCCCATCGAGAGTGCCGCGTAAAGTAACGCACGCCAGCCACTTCGAACCGCGCCTTCTGGATCATTAGCTCCAAGATGTTGCCCGGCAAGCGTCGAACCAGCGATCGAAAAACCGAAGCCAACGACCATGCAGAGCATGAACATCGTTCCTGAAAGTGAGTACGCAGCGAACGCTGAAGTACCATAGAAATTCCCGAGGAGAACTAGGAAGAAAAAGTAGCCAACTTGGAACACGATCATCTCGAGACCTGCGGGATAGCCAACGTTTAGCAACTGCTTAAATCGGTGTTTCTCCATCCAACCGACTCGTACAAACTCAATCCGGACCCATTGCCCCGCCCAGAGAACCACGCTGATTGCCGCACCGAGTAAACCGGCAACACCGCCCGCGATCGCGGCACCCTTCACACCTAATGCGGGAAATCCCCAATGACCTAAGACCAACGCATACAGCAAAGGAATATTCACGATGTTTACCGCGACGCTAATCCAGAACGGTGTCCATGCGTCGCCGGCGGCACGAAGTGCGGCTCCGATGGTGAAGTTCACCGCAAATGCCAAATTGAAAACCGACATCCAACGGATGTTCTCGGCCGCGAGACGCGTTGTCTCCTCATCAACGCCGAACACCGATGAGATTTCAAAGGCGAAGACGATGCCTGGAATCGCACTTGCAACACTGGCGATTCCCGACAGCGCGAGACTCGCCATGGTCATTCGACCCGCTTCTTGGTAGTTCTGCGCTCCCCATGATCTAGCAACGAGTGCGGTTGTCCCCGCTGTGATTGCCATTAACAGTGCCTGCGTCGCAAAGAACACGCGCTGTCCCATGCCTACAGCAGCGATCGCTTGTTCACCTAATTCCCCGACAAATTTCGTCTGTGCGATCACGACAAGCGAAAACATCAAGTTTGTGATGATCGACGGAAACGCCAAGCTCCCGAGACCAGGTCGCTCAGAGGATGGTTTTACTCTGGGTAACATCTACGCTTTCAAATCTCCGAGACAAACGACGTGGGAACCGATTACCCAGATATTGAAGTAACGCGGGAAGGTGCCGTGGCAATTGTCGAAATTCAACGCCCTCCCCACAATTTTTTTGACGTGCGGTTGATCCATCAGATCGCCGACGCCTTCAATGTGCTAGATGAAGATGTGAGCTGTCGCGCAGTTGTCCTCGCCTCGCAAGGCAAGTCTTTCTGCGCCGGCGCGAATTTCGGGAGCGGCTCCGAAGAGAGTTCAGGTAACGAAGAGTTTACCGAAGAGGGATTTCGAAACCGAACAGGATCACTCTATGAGGAAGGCGTTCGGCTATTCCGTGCAAAGAAGCCACTAATCGCGGCCGTACAAGGAGCTGCTATCGGCGGAGGTTTCGGTCTGTCACTCGTTGCGGATTTTCGTGTTGCAGCACCGGAAGCACGCTTCGCAGCCAACTTCGTAAAACTGGGCATTCACCCGGGTTTCGGACTAACCGTAACACTTCCAAGACTAGTCGGTCCTCAATTCGCGAACCTCATGTTTTTTACTGGTCGTCGAATCAAGGGCGAAGAAGCGCTCAAGCGCGGTCTCGTTGATGAGCTCGTGCCACTAGAGGACGTTCGAGATCGTGCTATCGCGCTCGCACAAGAGATCTCGGAAAACGCTCCCCTCGCCGTAGCGTCTACGCGTGCAACGACACGACAAGGGCTCGCGGATCAAATCAAGACCGCGACCGATCACGAGTTAAAAGAGCAGCAATGGTTGCGCGAAACGGAAGACGCAGCTGAAGGCATCCTGTCGGTCGCAGAACGTCGGCCCGGTAATTTCGTAGGACGCTAACAAGACCCGAAGGAGTTATCAAGTGGAACTAGGCAAACTCGGCGTTTGGTATTTCACCGATGCAATGTCGGCAACTGAAGCTGCAAATACAGCGAACTGTGGATACCTGAAACGTTCGGCCGCAACCCATTTGCTCATGCTGCATGGCTCCTCGCGAACACAACCTCGCTCGTGATTGCGACTGGTATTGCGAACATCTACTACCGTGAACCAGGCGTTACGCTCGCGGCTCAACATACACTAGCCGAACAGAGCGACGATCGCTTTTTACTTGGTCTAGGGGTTTCACACCAACCCCTTGTCGAGGGGTTGCGAGGATTGACGTACGGAAAACCTGTGTCGACGATGCGCGCTTACTTGCAAAAAATGAAAGCTTCCCCGTACAGCGCGCCGCGCATCGCCGAAGCTCCTAAGACTGTCATTGCGGCGCTAGGTCCAAATATGTTGAAACTAGCGGCTTCAGAAGTCGACGGCGCTCATCCGTACTTTACCTCGCCTGTGCATACGAAAATGGCGCGAGAAACGATGGGACCGGAAGCATGGTTGTGCGTTGAGCAAAAGGTGATCATGGAGACCGACGCGGCACAGGCTCGAGCTGCTGCCCGTCGCGCCGCATCGACCTATCAAGGGTTGCCGAACTACCGCAATAACTGGCTTCGCATGGGTCTAAGTGAATCAGATTTCAATGAGTCCGGGAGCGATGAGTTCATCGACGCGACCTTTGCGTGGGGAGACGTCGACGCGATTCGAGAACGTATAGACGAACATATGCAGGCGGGCGCAAGTCACGTGTGCGTTCAGCCGATTCGTGCCGATGGCAAAATTCAGCAACCTGACTGGGACGCCCTTGAAGCGCTTTCGACGTAGAGGATGACATGAGCGAATTTGATGGTGTAAACGTCACTGTAACTGGCGCAGCCGGTGTGCTGGGTACGGCGGTGGCTGAGGCATTTCGGGCAAAAGGTGCGACGGTTACTGGTATCGATATCGTCAGTACCGATACTACCTTCACGCTACATCAAGCTGATCTCATTGATCCTGAAGATGCGCGTCGAGTGGTGGCTGAGATTGGTCAAATCGATGTACTGGCAAACATCGCCGGCGGGTTTACGATGGGCGACACCGTTGATTCCACCAGCGATGAAACGTGGGACTTTATGTACAACCTAAACGTGCGTACAGTCTTCAACATGGTCCGAGCTGTCGTACCTCAGATGGTTGATCGTCAACGAGGTAAGATCGTGAACATCGGCGCACTTAACGCACTCAGAGGCGTCGGTCGTATGGCAGCCTATTCCGCGTCAAAGAGCGTCGTCATACGTTTGACCGAAAGTCTATCCGAAGAGCTCAAGACGAAAAATATCAATGTGAACTGCGTCTTACCGAGCATCATCGACACGCCAAGAAACCGCGAAGATATGCCCAAGGCGAATTTTTCGACTTGGGTTACTCCAGAGGCGATGGCGAAGGTTGTCTTGTTCCTCGCTTCGTCAGATGCTGACCCTATACACGGCGCCTCGCTGCCGGTAACGGGACTCGCGTAACGACAGAATCACGACGCGGGTGCGAAGTGTCCGTACGCGCCCTGGAAAAAAAGTAGCGGTCCTAGATTCGGTCGTTCGACCTTCAACCCTCGTACGTCAGCTACCACAATCGTGTGATCGCCGGCTTCATGTTCCGTATTGAGTGTGCAGTCGATCGTCGCGATCACGCCGTCCAACGCGGGCGTGCCCGAGATCGAATTCTCGTGCCAAGAAATATCTGGAACTTCGCCAGTCATCGCGAAAGCTTCACTGACATCGCCTTGATCCTCTGCGAGCACATTGATGCAGAACTTTCCCAAGCTTCGGATACGCGGCCAACTTGTGCTGGTTTTCTGCGGACAAAACAAGATGAGCGGAGGTTCTAGGGACAGCGATACAAAAGACTGCGCCGCGAAACCAATCAGTTCTCCTTTTTCATTGCCGCACACCGCGACCACACCCGTCGCAAAGTGACTGACAACATGGCGGAAATCGGAGACATCGAACTCGGACGACACCTAGGTTCCTTAACACAGAATCAATCAAACGATGCGTATTTTGCGCGTAGACTCGGTGCACTTAACGTGGTCAGGCAGCTTTAACATACGGATAAAGTTCAGCCAATGGCGCAGATCTGCCGTCAGCCTGCACAATTCGACAGTGCTCGCGTTGGAGCTCCCGCGGCTCATCCACGCCACATGAATGCGCGATGATCGCGAGTTCCTTGCGGATACCCATCGCATACTGATAAACACGTTCCGCCTTGTCGATCGGATCTAAACCTCGTTGTAGTCGTTTGTTATGCGTTGTGATACCGGTTGGACACGTGTTCTTGTTGCATTGCAACGCTTGAATGCAGCCAAGTGCAAACATGAATCCGCGCGCAGTAACTACGAAGTCAGCACCCGCACATACCGCCCAAGCCACACCAGTGGGGGTGATCATCTTGCCGCTAGCGATTACGCGAATACGATCGCGTAAGCCGTGACGCGTAAGCGTGTCAACAACTGTCGGCAAGCTCTCACGAATCGGGATTCCAACGTTGTCTATCAAACTCATTGGCGCAGCACCCGTGCCGCCATCCGCACTATCAACCGTGATGAAGTCAGGTGCTGATTCCTCGCCGCGTTCACGAATTAGCATGCACATTTCGTCAAGCCATTCAAATGATCCCATCACGGTTTTGAACCCGGTTGGTTTACACGTTATCGAGCGAACTCGATTCACGAAATCCAATAGATCTGAAACAGAATCGATCTCAAGGTGACGATTAGGCGAGATTGATGCCTGACCCACCGGTATCTTCCGAATCGCCGCTATCTCTTCGGTTACCTTGACTGCAGGCAATATGCCGCCTTTACCTGGTTTTGCGCCTTGCGAGATCTTGATTTCAAACATTCGAATTTGCTCGTGCGCGGCGACGTCTTCGAGCAGTTTCTCGCTGAGATTCCCATTTTCGTCGCGCACACCATATTTCGCAGTGCCGATCTGAAACACTACGCTTCCCCCCGCGTTGAGGTGGTGTTCCGATAGACCGCCCTCTCCGGTATTTATCCAAACACCGGCACGCTTAGTACCTTCTGCAAGCGCCTTGAGTGCAGGTGTCGAAATCGCACCGAAACTCATACCAGACCCATTGAAGATGTATCGATGTAAGAATGGGAAGTCGGTGTAAGGTCCAATGATGAGTGGTGTGATTTCCCGATTTTCTTCCTGTTACCGAGGGAACATTGTGTTGGCAAACATGATCGTGCCGACCGGTCGCAAATCACGTGTCGAGCCGAACGCGGTGGTGTTATCCGTGTTTTTCGCTGCCCGATATACCCATGTGCGTTCCGCCCTATTGAAAGGTAACTCTTCACGATCCATGGCGAAGAAGTACTGACGGAAAAACTCACCTAGCTTCTCAAATAGGTAACGAAATCGACCAATAACTGGATAGTTTCTACGAATCGCATGTGTCGTTTGCGTCCGATCAATGAAATACAACACGACGACGATTAATCCGCCGATGCCTACGATGAAAACGAACAGCTGCACCAGTACGTCAAGAAGGGTGATCATTTGGATTCTCCTTGTAAACTCTGCTCGAGTCGAGAAGTGAGACGAGTGTCGCTATATGAAACGTTCGCGTTAACGTGTCACCTCATTGTCGAAAGTCGTTCAGTCCTCACTATGTTAGACCCGTTGAGGCATACCAAGTACGCAAGTCTCGCAGCATTTCATCAGCATCCTGAGGATTAGCGTGCGTCGCCAAATCCCCAAACGTCTTAAGATTGTGCACCTTCCCCCACTCGACGACGAAAGCACCGACCCTCCGATCGTACCCATGCAGTCTAGTTGTTAAGGAAACGCTCATCGGGTCTACGATCGGAATAGAAGTCAGGTTCAATCGAACTTCGATGGTTAAATCAGCGTTCGCGCCTATCGGCGTTCTACTTTATTGTTGCTTATGCACCAACAGCGCATTTGCACTCGAAGATGCGGACTCTCGACCTCGAGCGCAAGCCACGTACCTCTCGCTTGCGCCAGTTTTCGACGGAAAAGTGGATGGAGATCCAGCGTGGAAAGACCTTCCAAAGTTAACAAATTTCACGCAACAGATTCCGATTAACGGTAGCGCAGCGACGATGGCGACAGAGGTCCTCATCGGCTATACGGACGAAGCGCTCCATATCGCATTCATTGCATACGAAGATGACATCGAAGACATGGCACCCTCAAGTAATGGTTGGGAATCCGACGGAGTGGTAGTGGTCATCGATCCTTATCAGAGTGAAGTGACCGGCGTGGCTTTTTCGACCAATCAAACTGGCGTTGAATGGGATGCTTCGCTTTTTAACGGAAATACGGATTGGAACTGGTATCAATGAAGACAACTGGAGTGTCGAAATGGTTGTCCCTTTTGCGTCTCTTCAGTATCCAAAGCAAGAGGTCCAGTCCTGGGGTTTTAACTTCAGCCGCTACGTCAGAAATCGCAATGAGAATTCAGTTTGGGCGCCTATACCACGTCAGTTTTCTATTTGGCGACTCGGTTTAGCCGGCATCATTGAGAACATCAAACCTCCTCCTTCTAAACGAAACGTTAGATTCAATCCATACGTAATTGCGGCGCGTGGTGATGGACTTGACGCCGATTTAGTCGACCGTTCCGACTACGGTTTCGACGTCCTCTATTCGCTGACGCCAACACTTAATTTCACCTCAACATTCAACACAGACTTTGCGCAAGTTGAGTCGGATCAACTACAAATCATCACCGGTCGCTTTAGTCTGTTTTTTCCAGAGACTCGACCGTTTTTTCTTGAGAATAGCGCTCTCTTCACGATCGGAGTACCTCGAGAGACACTCGTGTTTCATAGTCGACGGATTGGAATTGCTCGAAACGGTACAAGATTGCCGATGGATGGCGGTGTCAAACTAACCGGTCACGTCGGACGACAGAACGAAGTCGGTTTGATGTATTTACGCGCTGACAGTGCAACTGGTGAAGGCTACGAAGATTTCGCGATAGCCCGTTACAGCCGAAGTTTGACGAACCGATCTAAATTCGGGTTCCTCGCAACGAATCGCGATTCTGGTCCCCACCAGTCTCAATCGTTCGCGAGCGACGTACAGTGGGGAATCGGTGAATACGGCGAAATACGCTCATTTATTGCGACCACGCATTCGAATGATGGGGTCGATCGCGACGACGAGTACACGTACGCGTTCTACGGTACCTACAACTCACCGAACTGGCAGTCAAGCACCAGCTATCACGAAGTCGGCGCTGGATTCAACCCCGCGATGGGTTTTGTACAACGCCGCAATTCGCGAAAGGTTCACGTAGCATCACAACGATCGGTTCCGATGGATGGAAAGTGGGGGTTGCGCGAGTGGCAACCTCATGGCAACTACACAGCGTATTGGGATTTCGATGGCTACAAGGAGAGCGGATACCTACATCTCGACAATCATTTCGTTTGGCAGAACGGCGCAAACTTCTCAACTGCGCTAAACCTTGCCCAAGAAGGCGTTCGATATCCTTTCTATATTGCCGGCGAAAAGGTATTAGTAGGCGAATACGAATCGCCTGAACTCAGCGTCAGCGTGAACGGACCATTTGATCGACGGTGGGGAATTGGTGGCGCATTAAATACTGGTGGCTTCTATCAAGGCGATCGTACTGGTCTCAGCGTCTGGTCTAACTACACGTTTAGTGAGCACCTAAATATGTCGTTTGGCTACAACTTCAGCAAAGTCGACTTTCCGAATCTCGAAAAACCGTTTGATTTCGCACTTACTAGCTTCGGATTGCGTGCAGCGTTCACGCCAAGAGTAACGCTGTCCGGGAGATTGCAATATAACGACGCGGATGACATTCTGTCCGCCAATATTCGGTTCGCATGGCTTAGATCTGCCAGCACTGGTTTTTACTTGGTCTACAGTGAAGTTGACGATGGCAATTCCACCGAAGACGTTAGCCACAGACGTTCGATCGTGTTGAAATACAGTCACATGTTTGACATGAACTTCTGACCGAAACCTTGCAATGTTTCGATAGGCGGATCCCAACGGACCAGCGAGTTCCCTCGTCGTGCTCGTTATTTAAGCTCATGGATAATCGCCTGCTTCAAATCGATACGGCGAAATTGTGCCCCTACTGAGTGAATACCGCGCTCTCCTCGACCAGTTGGCCGAGGCGGATGCACCTCCGCTGACTGACATGCCCATTTCAGCAGCTCGGGCGATGTTTCGTGTCGCGCAGCCAACTCGACCAGATATCGTAGTCGCGAGCGTAACCGATCGAACGATTGAGGGTCGAAACGGTTCGATTCCGATTCGAATCTACACACCACCCGGCACAGGTCCATTTCCCGTTACCATGATGTTCCATGGTGGCGGCTGGGTAATAGGCGATTTGGAAACTGTCGACGCACAATCGCGTCAGGTGTGTAACCAAGTTGGTTGTGTCGTGGTCGCTGTCGACTACCGACTTGCACCTGAACACCGATTTCCAGCAGCTGCCGAAGACTGCTACGACGCAACGGTATGGACACACAAGAATGCCGCAGAACTCGACGTAGATCCAGCGCAATTAGCGGTCGCAGGTGATAGTGCTGGCGGAAACCTAGCTGCTGTAGTCGCACAAATGGCTCGAGACACGAACGGACCGCCGCTGGTTTTTCAGCTTCTCGTTTACCCGGTTACAAACGGACGTGTTTTCGAGACCGCGTCCTACCGAGATAACGCCGAAGGCTACATGTTGACAGCTGATTCAATGCATTGGTTTTGGAATCACTACGCGGATACAGCAGATCGGACTAATCCTTACGCCTCGCCTCTCTGTGCAGACGACCTGTCGAATCTGCCTCCAGCATTTGTGCAAGTTGCTGAGTTCGATCCACTTCGTGATGAAGGGCTTCAATATGCGGAAGCACTTTCCGCGGCTGGCGTCGCTACAAGCTCGCATTGTTACGAAGGATTCATTCATGGATTCTTTTCCCATTTTGATACTGTACCGCCAACACGGCAAGCGATGAATGACGCTTGCGCGGCGTTACAAGACTCTTTCAGTCATTAAAGGCAAAGGACAGAACTCATCGTGAAAACTGCAGTCGTAATTGGCGTAGGTCCGCTCAATGGACTAGGAGCGCAATTGGGTGTTCGTTTTGCAGAACGTGGCTTACGCACGTACGTCGCTGGTCGAACTCAGGCAAGTGTCGACGCTGTTGCTGAACATATCCGCGCACAAGGTCACGACGCCAAAGGCGTAGTAACTGACGCACGTGATTCGGACTCGATCGCTTCACTATTCAACCTCGCGACCGCTGGCCAAAACGAATTGACACTCGCGATCTATAACGTCGGTAACAACACGCCAGGTCGTATCGTTGACATGGATCCAAAATACTTCGAGACGAGTTGGCGCACTTGCTGTTTCGGCGGTTTTCTCTTCGCGCAAGAAGCCGTTAACCGCATGTCGCCGAACGGAGGCACCTTGCTATTTACCGGCGCTAGCGCATCGATGCGGGGACGAGCGAATTTTGGCGCTTTTAATTCCAGCAAAGGTGCTTTACGCCTGCTAGCACAAGCACTAGCGAAAGAATGTGGACCGGACGGTGTGCATGTCGGTCACGTGGTCATCGACGGACCAATTGGCGGCGACAAAATCATCAAGGGCATTCCACAATACGCTGAGCAAGTCGGAGAAGCGGGATTGATCGACCTCGCGGGAATCGTTGACGCGTACGAGTACATGTACGATCAACCACGACGTGCATGGACCTTCGAAGTCGACGTGCGCACGTCGATTGAGAAGTGGTGAAGCGCACGAAACACCAATCGATGGCTAATCGGTGACGAATTAAGGAGCCGAGTTCCACGCAAGGCGCGAAGCAAACATCATCACAATTTCGCTAAAGTACACCAAACCGCTTGCGGTCCGCAAAACTGCCCGATTTCGCAACCACCGACCGCTCATCAACCAACTCTGCACAACTAAAAAAAAGCCGCGGGACAAGCCGCGGCTCATTTACGGTAGTTGACTCGAGCTAATCAACACGCGCCTGAGCGGTGCCTTTCGCGACTTCGACACCGTTCTGATTGGTCGTCGACACCGAGAGGTTTACCAGACCGTCCTCCAAAGATTCCACTGTCGCAGTCGACTGTAGAGTGTCCCCGGGAAAGACCTGACTCGTAAACCGCACACCGAATTCCGTAAGGCGACCGTCGCCTACATAGTTCGTCAACATCCGCCCAGTTAGACCCATAGTCAGCATGCCATGTGCGAAAACCGTCGGATAGCCTGCAACCTTCGTGGCAAACGGTTCGTCTGTGTGCACCGGGTTGTAGTCTCCAGATGCGCCTGCATACATCACGATCTGAGTTCGTTTCAAATCTTCAACGACCGTTTCAGAATATGTGTCGCCAATGTTCAGTTCACTTGCTTTTAATGCCATTACGTTCTCCTACTTCTGATCGACAGGTCGTTCGGTAGTCACGCCAACGCTTGTCGCGGTCACGACCAACTCACCGTTTTGATCTCGATATTCAGTTATTGACTCTCGAAATACGAGCTTTCCTGAACGTCGTCCAACTCGTTCCCAAGACTCACCTGGGCGTGATGCAGCAGTCAAGATGTCCCCGACTTTCGGGTGACGGTGATAGACGTATCGTTGCTCCGCATGTAAGCCGCCACCGCCCTGACTTTGTCGGCTGCGTCCACCATCTTCCGAGTCTTTCTCTTCGGTTTTGGGTGCTTCGCGACGGATCGCGCTCGTCGGGTTTGATCCTGAACCCATCCATCCGATACCATCCATGCTTGGACGTAGACCATAGGTGGAATCAAATTGTGCGCTAGCCTGCACAAATGTCGGTGGTGCGATGATCGCACCCGGTTCCGCAGCTTCGGCGTATTCCTTGTCGTAGTAGATCTGATTTCCATCACCGATTGATCGAGCAAACATCATGATGTGACTTGCCTCAACCGAGAATTTGTCAACCGCCATTTTTCCTCCTAAATGGTTGGATAGGGTTTGACTCTGCGTTTTTGCTGTAGCCGTGCTTCACTAACTTCCCTTGAAATTTGGGGCGCGCTTTTCTAGAAAAGCACGAATCCCCTCTTTCGCGTCATCGGTCTGAACTAATGCACCTTGTGCGTATTTCTCAAGCATTTGAGCGGCAGCCGTGCTCGCTTCCATTCCGAAATTCACCATCATCTTCATCGTATGCGGAACAAACGGCGCGAATTCAGCAATATGTTCACTCATGGCTCGTGCTTCGTCGATGAGCTTCTCGTTCTCAACAATTCGCGTTATGAGACCAATCGCAAGTGCGCGTTCTGCTGAAATCGGCTCACCCATAAGCAACATCTCTAGACCCCAGCCGCGACCAACGATTCGTGGCAATCGAGCGGTTGCCCCTCCGCCGGGGATGATGCCAAGCTTGCCTTCTGGTGTTGCGAACTTTGAATTCGGGGTTGCGATGCGGAGATCGCAACCTAATGCCACTTCCAAGCCACCGCCCATACAGATTCCATCAATCGCTGCGATGGTTGGCTTTGGTAACCGCTCTAGTTGATCGGCAAGACCCTGAACGATTGGCTCTAGTGCTTTCCGAAAGTCACGATCTTTGACTTCGCCCAAATCTGATCCACTGGCGAACGCACGACCACCGGCGCCTGTAATCGTCACGGCACGCACGCGTTCGTCCTGCTCTGCCTCAGCTACCGCTTGCTGAAGTTCCGCGAGTGTCTCTAAAGATATCGCATTGTGTTTCTCAGGTCGATTGATCGTGATCAACGCCATAGGCGCTTCAACATCGAGACCGATTTGAGTGTAGCTCATGCGTCGCACCAAAATGAACGGCGGATTTTAGTTAGCATGAAATTCCAGGCTTACGCGCCAGACGTTGCGACACAGGATCGAGGGACCGTCACACTTACATCCGCACCACTCCCTTCGTTTTCACCAATCGTGACTGACCAGCCGAAGTTGTCGCAGAGCTGCTTCACAATCGCCAACCCTAGCCCGCTATGTCGATTCTCGCCGCCACGCGCACTATCCATGCGGTAAAACGGCCGAAACACCTTTGTACGCTCTTGGGGCGGGATGCCGGTCCCGCGGTCACGCACATGAACGACAACACAGTCCTCCTGAACTTCGACGAAGAGAGATGCATCAACTGCGTATTCGGCAGCATTCATAACCAGATTTGTTATGACTCGACTGAATGCACTCGGCGCAAGCTCCACTTCAAATTGCGTTTCTCCTTGCCACTCAATAGGTGTATCCGATTCGATTCCGTCCACCAGCGACGTAAAGAATGAATGGAAAGGAACACGCTCAGGCTTTTCCTGAGTACCGCGTGCATATTCGAGCGCGTTTTCAACCAGCTCGTCCATCTGAGATAGATCGTTCGCAAATTGATCTGCGACGCTTTGATCGAGCTCATCCCCATGGATTTCAAGCGCGAGTCGCATTCTTGTCAGTGGCGTACGTATGTCATGCGAAATACCCGCTAAGAGCGCAGTGCGGTTCTCAAGTAACGCGGTGATCTCGTCATACATCTGATTTAGGTTTGCGGTAAGTGTGCGAATCTCGCGTGGACCTTCGACCGGAATTGGTTCGATCGCGGTGTTGTTGCGAAAACGTTCAGTTGCGCTAGACGCTCGCTGCAAAGGTCGGGCGATACGTCGGACCGCGATGTACGAAGCGAGCATCACGATGATCGCAGCGACGATCACGACCGCAAATCCCACAATCTGTTGCGTCAAGTACGGGAACTCCGACGAGAACCCTATCTGCAGCTCGAGTGGACCGCCCGTCGGGTTTGGTAGATTGACCCAGTAGTGGTCTTCATCCTCATAAAAAGTGAGTTCTGATCCAAAACTCTCAACAAGCGCATCACGGAGCAGTGAAAAGTAGCTAGCATCCCACGTAGCCTGTGGCATGTCTTGTTTGATCGTACTAACGAGCAATTCATGATTGACTAGCACGAGCAGTTCGTACTCTGCGCGACGATCAGCCGGTAGTTCGAAATAGGTGTTCGCTGCCAATTCAATAATCGCAGCTTGGTTATTCGCGGCGCGTTGCATCAATGGCTCAACAATCAGCGCATTGATGGATACAAGGGCAGATGCAACAATCGCAGTCGCTGCAAGAGCAAATACCGCAGTAGTACGGGTCAGAAGTGACCCGCGGAACTCGATCACGCCGTTTAGGCGTCTGGGCGAAACATGTACCCCTTGCCCCACACGGTCTTGATGTAACTAGGATCGTTGGGGTTATCTTCGATTTTGCTGCGTAATCGGGTCACTCGCACATCTACATTTCGTCCTGCAGGCATCTGGTGACATCCTGTCAGTCGCGTATAGATGAACTCGCGATCAAGCACCCTAAATGGCTCGGTTACGAACAGCGCCAATAGCTCAATATCTGCTGAGGTAAGACTTACGAATTCGCCGTTCTTACACAGTTCCTTAGTACGCATGTTCAACTCGAACGGACCGAACATGTGCACACGATCCTGTTCAAGAGACGTACTTTGACGTGAGCGGCGCAGAACCGCTGCCATACGCGCTAAAAGCTCTCGTGGATTAAATGGTTTGGGTAGGTAATCGTCCGCACCGATTTCTAAACCCGCGATACGATCATCGTCGCTACCTTTAGCCGAGAGCATGACGATCGGCATACCGTCAACCTTCTTCAGCCGTTTCGCAATCGACATACCGTCTTCACCCGGTAACATCAAATCGAGAATCAAGAGATCGAATGAGCGTTTGTACAGCTCACGATCTAATCCACGCGCATTTCCAACCGTAACGACTTCCATGCCCTCACGGGTAAAAAGCGTTGCAAGAGATTCTCGAATAAATGCGTCATCGTCAACGACTAAAACGCGTGCTCCCGAGTATTCCTTCGGGTCCGAAGGCGCAGCCTGAGCGCTATTGCTGCGAGGAATAGGCTCGGCCAGTGGACACTCGACGAACAGGTGGTAGCGGCTTCCGCGCCTCTGTTTCGCGTATCGCCTCAATCTCGTCCTCGTCGGAATCGACGCGATGTATCACGATTTCCTCAAGCACGGGTTCTTCTGAAATATCGCTAGTTGGTACTGGTTCATCACTTACGACCTGACCAAAGCGTCGTTCATGTTTTTCAACTTTGAATTCGCCATCGCGTTCGATACGACGATGGACTTCAAGCAGCAGCTCCCTGCGTTCAATCGCGGTCAGCAGAGCAAACTGATTTAGCTTGTCAGTTATCTCAGCATTCGTGTACGACCGATAGACCGGCGTGACAGCCTCAATCTCACCCAAACGCGCAGAGTGGATGATCGGCTGTATAAGGTCCTTCGACGCAGTATCACGTGAGGAGACGTCTTTCGTCGACGGTAGATCGTCAGCGCCGAACGCGAAAGCGCCGATTACGACGAAAAGAACGCCAAGTGAAAATTTTGATCGCATGTTAGGAGAGAAGTTTAACCCCCTTCATACGGAATTTAGCCGTGTCAAACATCGGCCTACGATCGTTAGTGATCGACGCGACGCAAGCGAGCATCGCGACGACTCACTAAGTTTACAGCTACGCTAGCTATACGGCTTCGAAGAGACCAGCTGCGCCTTGACCGCCACCGATACACATCGTGACGACACCGTATTTCTTATTACGGCGCTTCAATTCACGAAGAATCGAACCGGTCAAGCGAGAACCCGTCATTCCAAACGGATGCCCGATTGCGATGCTACCACCATTGACGTTGTACTTTTCATTGTCAATGCCTAGCTCATCTCGGCAATACACGCACTGGCTAGCGAATGCTTCATTGAGTTCCCACAAGTCGACATCGTCTTGGTGGACTCCAGCGTTTTCAAGCATGCGTGGAATCGCGAAGACAGGACCAATACCCATTTCGTCAGGTTCGCACGCTGCAACGGAAAAGCCACGGTAAATGCCCATAGGTTCTACACCTAGTTGCTCAGCACGTTCAGCGCTCATGAGCATGGTCATCGAGGCACCGTCAGAGAGCTGCGACGCATTTCCTGCCGTTACCGTCCCATCTTCTTCGAAAGCCGGTGGCAACGAACTCAAGCCTTCCATCGTCGAATTCGGACGATTGCACTCGTCACTAGCGACGTCAACCGTTTCACGGCTCTCTTCCTTCGTCTCCTTGTCGACTTTCAACATCTCAACTGTCATAGGAAGGATTTCTTCGCTCATGCGACCGTCGCTCTCAGCCGCCGCATAGCGGAGCTGACTTTGCAGTGCGTATTGGTCTTGCATTTCGCGGGTCACCTGATAGCGTCGAGCAACGACCTCAGCCGTATTCCCCATAGCCATGAAAATCTCAGGCTTCTCTTCGATCAAACGCTTGTTTTGCTCTGCCTTGCCAGTCGTCTGACGGTTCCGCATCGAAATCGAATCAACGCCACCAGCGATAGCAACCTGAGCCTGACCGGATGCGATCTGATTCGCTGCGATAGCGATCGACTGCAGTCCTGAAGAACAAAATCGGTTGATAGTCATCCCTGCCGTAGTAATCGGCAGTTTCGACAGCACTACTGCGAGTCGCGCAAGGTTTCCGTCCTGCTCGCCTGCGTGGCTTGCCGCGCCAACAACGACGTCTTCGACTTCCTGAGGCGAGATTTTCGGGTTTCGGTCAAGCAAGCCGTCGATCAGATGCGCGAGCATGTCGTCCGAGGAACGACTTAGCTAAGCCAGTCCTTACACTATCTACCACTACTACGTCACGCATTTAGAAATCCTCCCTCGACGGCGACGTCAACAATAACTTTGTGTAAGCGGTGATTCTACTATTGAAGTCACACCCTCTTTTAAGTGATTAGCAAACGGTTGCCACTCCTATAAACGTGTTTTTACCTTTTACACATTACTCCGCATGTTGAATCAGACCGCAAGCAGCTCGAGCTCCGCCCGCACACCCAGCATCCTCACCATGTGGGCAATAGGTGTCGGCGTTCACGTGCACGATCACTGCGCTTCCGTCCGCATCAAAGATAGATAAAGGTCCATCAGACAACGTAATGCGAGAAGTCGTTGTCAATAGCGTCCCCTGGTGATTCTCATCAACTTCGATATTCGGCAAATCACCCATATGGAAGGGGTGGTTACCGTCTGGACTGCTGTTTGAGTGTGGACCAGGATCAAAGTGTCCCTTAGCCGCGCCGCATGGCGTGCAATTCGCAGTTTCATGGATGTGAACGGCATGTTTCCCAGCTTCGATTAAGTCACTTGAAATCCTCAACTCAACGTCGACTAACTTAAGCCCTTCATCCGAGACTCGCTCACGTAGCATTAGAGTTCCAACCTGTCCTTCGGCATCGGCACAGCTGTGGAGTATTGCTTGCGCGACTTTCTCACTCAAAGGTTCTACAGGAACGTCAATCGATTCTTCCGCAAGAATCTGATGATGTGAGACAAACAACAAGAGGGCTACTCCTGCGCTAATCAGACGATAACGAGCCATTTCAATCTCCTACCATGCCAACAATCTCGATTCTACGATTGCGGCGGTCCAGCGTAGGGCTCGAATTCATACCGACACGGTTGCTCCATCAAGCGCGGATCGTTCTGCGTTTCTAAGACCTTCAGCAATCTTCCTTCAAGTTCACCACGTATGTTGTCGTACTCAGGTTTGTCGGCAACGTTTACCAGATAGTCCGGGTCTCGTTTAAGGTCATAGAGTTCCTCACGCGGTCGTTTTCCGAACCCAAGCTCGAATAATGGCTCGACGTCCAAGTCCTCGCGGTGCTGAATCATGTACGCCTTTGTTGGACTCGCATCAATCTCTGGATACGTGACGAATGTGTCATACGCAAGCTCCTGGTATGACGGCAGTGTTGCATTCGGCTGATCCAATCCTTTAGGATCGCCCATCGGCCAACGATCTGGTTCAAAGTTAATGATGTAGATAAAGTCCTCGGTCCGTATCGCACGTTGTGGGTATGGAAGGTACTTCTCGCGCGCGAACGCGACGTGGCGCTCACGGCCAGTGACGACAAAATCGCGAGTTGGATCAATTTGACCGCTCTCTACACTCGTCAGAAGTGGCATTAGCGAGTTTGCCGTCATTCTTTCTGGTACTTGGATTCCACCTGCCTCGCAAAAAGTGGGCGCAAGATCCATCAGATTCACGAAGTCTTCAACTACGCGTCCCGACGAGATGTGGTTAGGCCAGCGAGCGGCGAGCGAAACTTCGCATCCGATGTCGTATAGATTGCACTTCGCGCGCGGAATTCCGGGTATACCATGATCGCCACTCACGACAAGCAACGTGTTGTCAAGCTCACCAATTTGATCTAACTCTTCCAACAAGATTCCGAGCCCTTTGTCGACCGCTAAACATTCGCCTAGGTAGTCAGCGGCATCTTCGCGAATTTCATGAACGTCGGGTATGAACTTTGGGAGTCGCCCTTTAAGATCGCTTGGTTCTATTCCCCAAAGCGCTTTACCTGAACCGCGTTCCCAAGTTCTGTGAGTGTTCGTAGGTCCCCACCAATAGCAGAAAGGACGATCAGCAGGACGTGCCTCTAAAAACTCTCGGAAGTTCGCTCGAGTTTCGTCAAACAACACCTGTTTTGCCCCTTCGATGCCCAGGTCACTCGCGTGACGCGTGACCCAATGAGAAAACTGATTGAAGTTGATTCCCGCTGACTGATAACGAGTCCGTGTTGCTCCATACGGCGCGTTCAGCGTACGCCCGGGCGACCAGACCTTGTATTGATAGCCAATGAAGTAATCCCCACGTGCTTCGAGTTCGAGAGGATAGGTTGGAATCGACTCGTCCCATTGCGCGCCTTGCAAGATCGCACCTAGTCCAGTTTGCCAGAAGTACTGACCGGACAAAATCGAACTTCGACACGGAGTACAAGACGGAGCGGGAACTATGGCATTTCTGAAGAGTACACCTTCACTCGCGACTCGATCGAAATTGGGTGTCTCGATCAGATGATTAATCGAGCTCGGTCCTTCAAATTTCGCGTACGCGCTAGCGTATCTTCCCCAATCGTCAGCGAACGCAAATACGATATTCGGTTTAGGCATGATTGGTTTTTAGTACGTGCAATATCGGCGGAAAGTACATCACATATTAAGTGTCATAACTTAAAGACATTAGCGCATAGGCTCGATTCTGGTCATTTTTCGTCGTTTGTTTGAAAATGGAAAACCACCCTAATTTCGGGTCTCTTTGCCGTGCTATAGTAAGGTAGTAAGGTTGCGTCCCGTCGTCTACCGTGTGGTAGCGTGTGGAGAAGCATCAATTCGCCACGTCAGGACCTGTTGAAGTGTCAAGCGATCATTCCGCCCAAACCGCATTAGTTGACAGCACTATACGGCTCGAAACTTTCACAGGGGTTGACATTGAACTACGTATTGCCGGAGTCTATATCCGAGGAATCGCTCGATTGATTGACGACGCAATCAGGTTTCTCATCGTTTCCGCGCTGTTCGCTCTCTTAATACCTACCGGCAACATCGGTCTCGGACTGGCTGCCGTTGCGGGGTTTTTTGTTTGGTGGCTATATAACGTACTCTTTGAAGTGCTCAATAACGGCATAACCCCTGGTAAGCATTACATGGGATTGCGTGCCGTCAATGCAGACGGCACTCCGATCGGATGGACTAACGCGGTAATTCGATCAACGTTACTGGTAGCTGACTTTCTCCCCTTCGGCTATCTAACCGGAATCGCCACCATGACTTTAACTGGAACCCATCAACGTGTGGGTGACATCGTCGCGGGAACAATCGTCGTCTACAACCGTCCGCGCAAAGTTCGGCAAATCGCGGACCTCCATCGCGCCATTCCGGTCCCTGAGGGTCTTACAGCGGAAGATAGGTTGCTCTTCCTATCTTTCCAAGAGCGCATTTCTGACTTGTCTTCAGAAAGAGCGATCGAACTAGCGGAGACCTTGCTTCCGTTGCTTGGTAAACAGGGACAAGAGGCGGTTATTGAAGTACTTGCCATTGCTCAAGGTATTCGAATCGGGACATGAAACAGACATTCTTCGAGAGGAGCCACGAAGATCTGTGGATCGAATTTGCTGAGCAACTTGCCAATTTCGAGCGTGTCGCGACACGTCGCGAGATCAGCAGTAAGGAACGCGATCAATTCATTGATCAGTTTGAACTGATCTCGAAACATTTAGCGCTTGCTAAAAATCGAGGTTACAGTCTCGAGCTAGTCGAACGTCTCAATGAACTCGTGACCCGCGGCCATTTCATTCTTCAGAAGAGCCAAATCAATCCGCTCGACAACGTCGTCGAGTTTTTTATCGCCGGATTTGCTCAAGAAGTGAGACGGGCGCGCTATTTTGTACTCGTCGCAGCAATCTCGTTCCTTCTACCCGCATTCGTGATCGGTGCGATGATTCAATACAGTCCACATTACGTTACGAGCGTCCTGGATCCAGGACAACTACAGCAAATCGAACGCATGTATTCGACGACCCAGGAACGGCTTGGACGCGAACGATCCGGCGCGTCCGATATAGCCATGTTTGGGTTCTATGTATACAACAACACGCAGATTGGGTTGCGAGTTTTTGCTACCGGTGTCATATTCTGTCTTCCTTCGATACTGGTTCTGGGTTTCAACGGGCTATTCATATCTGCGGTCATCAACCATCTGATGGTAATTGGTCTAGGAACAGCGATTCTGAGCTTTGTAGCAGGACACTCAGCGTTTGAATTAACCGCGATTGTCCTTTCCGGAGCGGCGGGAATCATGCTGGGTTACGCCGTCATTCATCCAGGGGGCTTGCCACGCCGTGAAGCAGTACGCCGAGCGGGTTCGAGTGCTGTCAAAATCGTACTAGGCGCTGCATTCATGTTCATAGCTGCTGCGTTCATCGAAGCATTCTGGTCGTCGCTCCAATTTGTAACGCCGGAGATAAAGTACTTGGTCGGCGGCTGCCTTTGGGTTTTCACACTTAGCTACTTCCTATTTACTGGTCGAAATGCAGATCGAGCAACTTCAAGTCGCACTTAAACCACGAACCATGTGGGAGTGTGCCGATCTGGGAACAAAGCTAGCTTTGCGTTGGTTCCCTTCGTTAGCGATAGCTTGGCTGCTAATAGCTCTGCCATTTTTGTTTATCGCAATGCAGTTTGAGCGCTTCTTAATTCAGCTACTCTTCCTCTGGTGGTTCAAACCTCTCTACGAACGGACGGTGCTCATGGCACTTTCGATCTTGATATTCGATGGACGATTAACAATAAGAGGGATCCTCAGAGGTTTTACAGATACACGTTTATGGTTCTATCTCACCCTATTCCGGTTTTCCTGGCGTAGATCGGAAAATACACCTATCGACGCGCTAGAAGAACTAGATTTCACTACTCAATCCCAACGTCGCCAATGGTTGTACGCGAGCGATAACCGCATTGCCGTAATCGTTACGTCGTTTGGACTGATGATTGAAGCAATCATCGTTCTTGCGCTTATCGCGCTCTTCTATTTCTTCACACAGAGCGACTTCAACTCGGCTTATGCTGGTGCTCTGAAGATTCTTAATATCAACGAGATCGGCAAACAAGAATCCACTTTTCTCCTCAGCGCGATTTTCATCGCGATGGGGGTATCTGCCGTGTTTTATGTTTCCGTGGGCTTCGCCACGTATTTAAACCGTCGGACTATCAAGGAAGGGTGGGACCTTGAGCTGGGATTTAAGAAAATCGTCAATCGACTAGGCGTGCTAGTTCTCAGTGCGGCACTGGTCCTGCCCGGTCTCGAAGCGATTGCGCGCGAATCGGCCAGCGATGTGGAGGCGGTTTTGTCCGAGGTGCTTGACGCACCTGAATTCAATCAAACAAAGACGATCACAGTACCTGAACACTTAAGCGAGTACGTACATGACCTCTTCCGAGTCGAAGACGTCGAACCCAGCCGGATTCAGGTAGGTATTGGTAGTAGGGTAGTTTCATGGATTCTGAAATTCATCCTAATTAGCTCACTGATCGTGGCGTTCGTGTTTCTCATCTACAAGTTTCACGCCACCTACGGATCTGGTGTGTTAAGAAGGAGGGCAAAAGGATCCGATTTCACTCAGTCAATCCGTGTAAAGTCACTTCCTGCTAACGTGCTTCAGACCATCCAGCAGCACTGGTTAAACCAGGAAATTAGGGAATCTCTATCGCTCCTATATAGCGCTTCAGTGATTTACGTAGACGCGAAGTTCACATGCAATATCAAGGAATGCGATACGGAAGGAGAGTGTATTAGAAAAACGCGAGACATTCAGGCAGATGCGCGCGACACGCTTCTTGAGATAACACAGCTTTGGATGCAAATCGCCTACGCCAAAGCCACACCGAGTGAAGAACGTTTCCGGTCTGCATTGCAGCGATTCGAAAAACACGTCGCCCCAGCATAGCCCGTGAAATTTATCCGGTACAACATTCCGTTAACAGTCTTCGTTGCGATTGCGATTCCATTCGGCTTGTATCTGTGGTTGATTCCATGGACTTCGACTTCGATAGGACCGTTTTATGGTCCGAAGGCATTGATCAATCCGTATTTAGCTGCGGAAATGTTTCTTGAGAGGCACGACGTAAATATCGAACGGCATGGTGACGCAACGAAACTTGACTTCGCATTAGCCAGTTCTGATGTGATTTTGATGACAAACCAGACTGGCAACTTCACTCCAGACGAGTCACGCCGCTTGTTCGATTGGGTGGCCGCTGGAGGTACACTAATCTATCAGCCGGCAACACTTTATGCGGAAGACGGTGAATACTCTGATCGAATCCTTGAATCACAGTCGATTAGGCTCGTTGTTAATCCAACTCGCAAAACAGTGCGCACACCCTCACCAGACATCCACCATTCTGACGTCGAGTGCCCCGGTCGTGAGAGAACTGTAACGATCTCTGGAATGACTGACCGAAACTATCGAGTCGACCTGGCAACAAACTTTTTTCTGAAGCCAATCGGCGATATCGGTTCGCCTCTCTCGTCAATCTACTTCGTTCCGCAATCGGGGTCTGGAAGACTCGTCATTCTTACCGGTCTCAGACAATGGCGCAATAACCTTCTCCAATGTCATGACAACGCTCAGTTCCTTCGTGACCTTGTCATGCACAAATCTAAAACAACAACGTGGCTAGCTTGGCTAGACGGTGCTGAGACTCAACCTCTTTATAGACTCCTATGGCAGTGGCTCCCCCATTCAATCGTTGCGTTAGCGATCCTTCTTATATGGTGGTTGTGGAATCGAATTCCACGCGACCAGCCAGTCAGGATAAACACAGAACGGAGCGAGAATGCGCTTCACGAGTACCTATTAAGGAAAGCAATCTTTCGTTGGCGATCCGCTAACTCGCTTGAGCAGCTAAACCCATTACGAACCGAGATCCTAGGTCAGATGAGGACTCACTTTACACAGTCAGATTACGAACGACTCTCGAATAAGACTGGTCAATCGATCGACGAAATTAACACAGCGCTAAACACCAATGCGTGGCCAGGA
Organism: Pseudomonadales bacterium; assembly: GCA_021295855.1. Taxonomy (GTDB): domain Bacteria; phylum Pseudomonadota; class Gammaproteobacteria; order Pseudomonadales; family Azotimanducaceae; genus Bin55. Next base: position 36,482 of record JAGWBO010000020.1, read on the forward strand.
CAACGTGAGTTCGTCAAACTCGTGGCTACGCTCTCCAGATTGCGAGGCACACATTGAACTCAGACACGAATGACGAACTTCAGTTCGCGACGGACGCTCTGCAGAAGATCGCGTCTACCATCCGTCAGGTATTCATTGGACAAGAATCCGTTGTCAACGACCTACTTCGTTGTTTCGTGGCCAGTGGTCATGTATTGCTTGAAGGAGTTCCAGGTCTAGGCAAAACTCTGTTGGTTCGCGCGCTCGCAGCTTGTTTTAGCGGCAAAACAGGACGCATCCAGTTTACTCCGGATTTGATGCCTAGTGACATAACCGGTCACTCGATATTCAATATGAAGGAAGGCAAGTTTGAAGTTCGAAAAGGTCCGATCTTCACAAACATCCTGCTTGCCGACGAAATTAATCGAGCACCCGCTAAAACACAAGCGGCATTGTTAGAAGTCATGCAAGAACAACGCGTGTCGATTGACGATATCACGTTTCAGGTTGAGTCTCCATTCATGGTGCTCGCGACTCAAAACCCAATTGAGCAAGATGGCACGTATCCACTGCCAGAAGCCGAGCTTGATCGATTCATGATCAAGTCCTTAATCAGTTATCCAGATGAGGCAACCGAAGCACGAATCGTCGAACTTGCAACGCACGGGAAATACTCAACATCTTTGAACGTTGACGTGATTGAACCGTGTGTGTCAGTCGATGAAATCAACCGTCTTCGCCAGATTACCACATCCGTTGAAGTTGACGAAAGCGTTCTTTCCTACGCAGTGAGAATCGTTCGCGAGACTCGTGTTGCGTCCGGAATAAGCCGAGGCGCCAGTCCACGGGCATCGATCGCAGCGATCGTGATGGCACGAGTCGCAGCATTGCAGGAAGCCCGAACGTACGTTATTCCTGATGACGTCAAAGCTGTCGCGTTGCCTGTCCTACGTCATCGTATTGCTCTTACAACGGACCTAGAGATTGAAGGTAAGAGCACTGACACTGTGATTGAGGATCTGCTAGCTCAAGTGGAAGCGCCGCGGTCTTGAAGCCTTCAAAGTACTCGCTTTATCTCATCGGCGGCATCGCCGGGATCGGGCTATTACCGAATTCGACTGAAATCTGGATTTGGCTGTCATCCATCTGTGCCGGAGTCGTCGTCGCTGACCTTGCACTTTATTGGTTGCAGCGTCCCGCTTTCTCTATCGATCGAATCATCCAATCAAACGTCGCGATTCATCGCGCCTCCGTCATTCGACTGAACATCCTAAACCAAACCCAGCGCCAATTACTCATGAAAGTAATCGACGCATGTCCAAGTGAATTCAATCCTGAAATGTCAGACAGGTTCATTCGTATTGATCGCGATTGGGAGCTTTCCTACGAGTACAACGTCAAGCCAATGCAGCGCGGCAGCTACAATTTCAATTCAACGACAGTAATCGTTCGGTCATTGCTAGGTTTCTGGGAATTCAAGCTTTCACTCCCAGTTCACTCAAAAGTCAACGTTTATCCAGATTTTGTAGCCATCTCCGGTTATCTCGAATTGGCGGCAAAGCAACACAAAGCTCAAGTAGGCATGAAATTGGTCGCCCGACGTGGGTCGGGTCTGGAGTTTGAGCAACTACGAGAGTATCGTGTCGGCGACCCACTCAATCAACTAGATTGGAACGCTACAGCACGTCATCAGAAGCTCATTTCACGTGAGTTTCAAGATGAGAGGGACCAGTTGATTTGTGTACTAATCGATTCTGGAATGACGATGCGAATGAACGACGGCGACCTTTCTTCGTTTGATCATGCATTAAATGCGCTGATACTGCTCGGATATGTTGCGCTGCGTCAGGGAGATTCAATTGCTGTTCAATTTTTCGGCCATACAAACCGGTGGATAGCACCCGTTAAAGGAGCTACGAACATCAATACACTCCTAAATTCGGTTTTTGATGTTCAAAGCGGCTCAGATCCATCAGACTATGTCGCAGCAGCCGAGTCTTTTCTGACCCGTCAGCGCAAGCGCTCGCTCGTAGTGTTCGTGACGAATTCGCGCGAGACAGAGACAGAAATTCCATTAGCCTTGCGGTTACTTAGTAAGCGTCACCTCACGCTGCTGGTTAACCTTCGAGATAGCGTTATTGATGAAATTCCGAGACGCACAGTAGAAACTTATGAAGATGCGATTCTGCTCGCTGAACTTTCTCACTTTCTGAGCGACAGACGCCGATTATTGACGCGCTGTGCGCGATCATGCCACTTGAGTCTAGATTGCAGACCGCAAGATTTGATCGTTCGGCTTATGAATGCGTACTGGCAGATTAAGAGAAGCGGCGCACTTTAAGTTCGAGGAATTCTGACAGGGTCGAACCAACCACGATACTGCCCACTCCATGAAATGAGATTGTCTAGGTCGTCCTAAACGTGTCGGAAAATCCATACGCCGCGACCCTAACGCCATTGAAACAGGACAATCTCCCACCAACGGAGATTGTCCTCGCATCCAGATTTAAACGCCTCATTGCACGAATGATCGATTGGATGGTCGAAGGACTGTTTTTTTTGCTATGCGTATACCTCATCCCTGGGATGTTGGATATCTATACGCAACCTGCAACGAGAGCTATATCCGAACTGGCATCTTCTGATTCCACGTTTTGGTTTGAGTACTTCTCTCTAAGTTTCTCAGCGGAAGCGCTGGCGTTCTGGTTATTTGGGATCGGTATAACGTTCCTCTTTCAAGCCTATCTACTGGCGCAATACGGCCAAACAATCGGCAAACGAATGTTGAAAATCAAGATAGTGAGCGACAAAACCTATCGCAAACCGACTCTCACAAGATCGTTCGTCGTGCGGGAGTGCGGCATCCGCCTCCTCGAGTGGATTCCAATTCTTCCGTTGCTGGACATTCTTTGGATTTTTGGACCGCCGCGTAGATGCTTACACGATCTTTGGGCCGGAACGATCGTAATCGACACACTTGATTAGGTGCACCGAACCATGTCTGACAACCCATATGCTGCGTCTTCCACTCGACTAGCAAGCGGTACCGCCGAACAACATGAAATCGTCCTTGCGTCCAGATTCAAGAGATTGGTTGCGCGGATTATCGACGGCTTTATACAGGTTGTCGTATACCTCTTGATCATCTATTTCATTCCAAGTTTGTGGGGTAGGTTCATGGGAGAATTTGATGCGGTACCCCAAAACACAAACCCCTCGACGTTCGATTTATTTCAGCCATTCATATTTGCATATGACTTTTCGCTTCTCTCCCTGCTCGACTTCCTGTTGGCTATGGCAGTCCTGTTTGCGGTGCAAGGCTATTTTCTAGCTCAATACGGCCAAACGATTGGAAAAATGGCGCTCAACGTCAAGATCGTGGACCATGAAAGTCATGAGAAACCGACTCTTACACGGTTGTTTGTTGTGAGAGAAGTTGGGATGAGCGTGATCAGCATCGTGCCGATCCTCGGTTTTATCGAGGTGTTGTGGATATTCGGTTCGGCGCGAAGATGCCTACATGACTATTGGTCGCGGACCATAGTCGTAAATGCCTCCTAACTCACTGAAGACGCAACGCTAGATGGCAAATGTGAATCAAATTCTGATTGGAATTACCGGATTTAGCGACGATGAACGCAATTTCGGCGTCGAGTGTACGATTCTGGTTTGATCGTCTATCGAAAGTACTCAAAATCTCAAACTTGGAATGTATCACGCAAAGTACTAAAATAGCGTGAATGCGGCACCTGCCGCGCAATTTGGCGTAATCTCGCCAATTGGGTTACGTAATGTGTAACCCTTTAATTTTTACCGATGAATGGGATTTAGACTCTCATCGTGTTGGTCTAGAGTAAGTTGGTTTCTTAACAACAGTCAGCTTACCTCCGTAAAACAGACCTTGTCGCTCATCGAAAGACGTGCAAGGGTATCGCGATTAAGAAGTCTGATACCGCCTAGAACAATTGTTGTTTGTCGTTCACATCGTGCCCAACGATTTGGATGAAGGCAGTCACAACTGGTATCGATCACCTGACCCAAAACTTCAGCTAATCACCTGCAAACCATTGCAAATCAAATACCTTAACCACGTTCTCGCGAAATATCCATTCATCCCACTTACTCAGGAAGAAGCTGGGCATGAAACGAATACTCATCAACGCGGAGCAACCCAATGAGGTCCGCGTTGCTTACTTAGAAGACGGCAAACTTGTCGACTTCGAAATTGAATCTAGCACACAAACCTCCGTCAAAGGCAACATCTATATCGGCGTCATAACCGCCGTCAAAACTGACCTCGAAGGCGCTTTCGTCGACATTGGCGAAGAGCGACACGGATTACTAGCTTTCAGCAAAGCTGGTGGCAGAGGTTCACGTGACACGCGGGCACAGGAATCTGACGAGCCGGTCGAGATCGAACATCCTGACCTTCAGGTTGGTCAAAAGGTCCTCGTTCAGGTATTCCGAGAAGCGCGCGGCGAAAAAGGCTCTGCGCTCTCGATGGAACTGTCGCTACCAGGACGATTTATCGTTCTGAAACCGAATTCGAACGTACGAGCTGTAACTCGTAACGTATCTGAAGTGCAGCGTATGCGCCTTCGCGAGTTAGGGAACCAATTACCGAACGTTGAAAACGTAGGTTGGATCATGCGGACGACTGCTGTCAACCATACGCTTGAGGAAATCACGAGTGATTTTCACCGTTTGATGAATCTTTGGCGCAACGTCCAACACGCATACGAAGAGAATCAGCAACACGCGCCCGTGCTAGTTTATTCGGACAACACACTCATGCAACGTGTGTTGCGCGATCGACTTCGTCGTGACGGTACCAAGGTCATTGTTGATGATCCCAGTTTGTACCGCGAGAGCCGTAGCTACGCATCGGACTTCATGCCCGAACTACGCGACCAGATTGAGCACTACCGAGGCGATCGACCAATTTTCGATACGTTTCGCGTAGAGAACGACGTCGCAAGTCTATTTTCACGCAAGGTCACGCTGCCTTCTGGTGGCGAGCTTGTCTTTGACCCGACTGAAGCCTTACTGTCCATAGACGTTAATTCGGCGAAGAACACTGGCGGCGAAACGTTGGAAGAGACAGCCCTTCATACGAACCTTGAAGCGGCTGAAGAACTCTGTCGTCAATTGATGATCCGCAACATCGGTGGTCTAATCATCGTCGACTTTATCGACATGTTGACCGAAGGCTACAACGAACAGGTCGAACAAGTCGTTCGTGAGTGCTTGTCAAAAGATACGGCGAATTCTGAATGTACGGCGATTTCCGAATTCGGACTTATGCAACTCAACCGCCAAAGACGACGCTCATCAATCTACGACACCCACTTCGAAGAATGTGAGCATTGTCAAGGCGGACGATTCGTGCGGCGCGCAGAAACCAATGCCAATCAGGTCCTGAGAAAACTCTCGTATCTCATTCATGATCCAAGCCGTCAAGAGAATCAGTACCTTTGCCGCGTCCCTGATGAAGTTGCCGCATACATCCTCAACAAAGAACGACAGTACCTACGCGATCTCGAACTCAACACTCGCAAGCAAGTAATCGTTATCGCCGACTCAACACTGTCCAATGACAAATTCGATATCAAGTCAAGGCGCGTGAAAGGAATCGACTACGAAGGCGGTTCAAACCTTGAGGAGCTATTGCACCAATCACGTCAGGACACGCTCAACAAAGCGCGAGCTGAATTCCCCGACGAGCCTCGCGCAAACCCGCAGCCATTGGTATCACCTGTTGATACGAAAAAGCCTAAAAAGAAGAAGCAGAAAAGCAACTCGAAGGCAGTCGCCCACCCTAAGAAAAAGCAAAACAAGAATAGCAGAGGCAATCGAAATAAGGGCACACTTTCGCGCTTTTTTACCTCGATTTTTGGGATCGAAGAAAAGAAAACTCCGAAACGAAATAAGAAAGCGTCGAGAGCGGGTCAAAAGCGGAGTCCATCGCAAACTAAGCGCAAGGACGCACCTCAATCAAATCCGCAAGGACGCAAGATCGCGGCAAGCGGCAAACCGCGAACCGGCAAAAATAAGAACGATCAGCGAGGCAACACGAGGTCAACTAAACGCGAAGAGAAGTCTCAACGGGAGAATGTGCAAGGAAGCTCTGCGGCTCGCGCGCCTCGACGCGACAGGAATCCCAATCGCGAGAAGAATGTTCGAACATCACGTAGTACCACGAATGCTGAGTCAAATAAGAGCAAGGCACCTAGTGACAAGGTCAGACGCGCCGCCGACCTTAAACAAAGTGCCGATGCAGCTGCTCGCGAAGCACGAAAGTCCGACGATGTTTCTAACGCAAATCGCCGTGCGCCTCGCAGCAACCGAGCTGTTGGTTCAAATGGCAAGCGGAATCCAGAACGTCAACGAGGTCGCGAACAGTCCGTTCGAAAGAACGATAGAGCTAGAGATCTTGGCAATCAAGAATCAAAACAACCGCAAGAATTTCAGGATGGACAGCAACCTCGAACGCAAGGGCGGACACATCGCCAGGACAGCGAACCTTCGAGACGACGCGAACCGGTAAACCGAAATCGTCCTCGGACAGAGGCAGAACTGTCGAGTCGAAGCTCGCAAGATGCACCGCGCCAAAATGAAGCAACTAGACAGGCGCTCCCAGAATCGAACGACGAACGCGTATCTGGGACACGAACCGAGCCGACTTCATCGAAACCCGTATTTGCCGCTAACGATCCACGCGCAAGGCGTCAGCAACCGGCAACCAAAGAACCTAAGGTTTCTCAAAGTGAGAGCGCTCAGGAATCCGCTCGATCGGATAACACTCAGAGTGAGATCAATCCACCTCGACCTTCCGCACATCGGCCTATGTCCGAGATATCCGAGCCAACCTCAGGTCTGTCGAGCACCGAACATGAGCAAGCACCTGAGCAAACTTCGCCACCACAACCAGTCAGCGAACCAGATTCGGTCTCGCCTAGCCGGCCGGCGAACGATCCACGTAGCCGTGTCAGCGGGGAGACCTAAAACGATCCAAGGATTTCGGGTTCAGTTTCTAGTTTCACGTTGAATCGCCGATGCACGTCATCGGCGATTCGCGTCGCTAAATCAAGAATATCGTGCGCTGTCGCATTGCCACGATTGACAAGGACAAGAGGTTGGCGTGGCCAAACTTGTGCATCGCCGTTCACGACCCCTTTCCAGCCAGCTTCGTCAATTAGGCGCGCGGCAGACACCTTTATCCCCTGCAGCTCATGGTGACCTTCGATGCTGAGTTTGTCGCATAAGCGATCAAAATCAGATTCACTCAGAATAGGGTTCTTGAAGAAACTCCCCACATTTCCGATCTGACGCGGATCAGGTAATTTGCGTCGACGAATTCGAATTACCGTCTCAGCGATTGTGGTGGGCGTGAGCGTTGTGCGTGACCTACCAGAAATGAGCTGATCAACGTCGCGATATTGCGTCAACAGCTCGCGATTACCTAGTCTCAAATTTACGCTACATATCACGTAGCGGTCTCTTAAACTCGACTTAAAAACACTGTTCCGATACGTAAATTTACACGCACTTGCGGGGAGGACTTTAACAGTCCGCCGCTCTCGATCGAAAACCTCAACACCTTCACAGACTTGATCTAATTCGACTCCGTAAGCGCCGATGTTTTGGAAGGGTGCTGCACCAACGGAACCCGGAATCAACGCAAGATTCTCTAATCCCCCAACGCCGCGGCCGAGGGTGTACCGAACCAGTTCATGCCAATTTACGCCGGCACCGACAGATACCAACACACTGCTTTTCATCTGTTGCGCCAGATAAATGGCGTTCATTGTGGGTCGAATCACGCGTCCTCGTAGACGAGATTTGAGAACAACGTTTGTACCTTCGCCCAGGATCGTGATTGGTTCGGTCGTATCGAGTGCATCGGCAAGTTCATCAACCGATCGGGCAACAATCAGTTCCTCTGCTGTACTGTCGAACCCGAGACTATTGAACCGCTTAAGCGACGCGTTTCGGTAAAGCTTCACTGGTGAACTTCGCGAAACGACAATACCACGCGCGGACCGATCGCACGCCTTGTGCGTACTAAGGTGTGTTTCGTATTGAGAAGGATGTCGCCTTTCATTAGCAATAGCGAGCCGTGGTGCGTTCTCACTCTTTCGTCGAACGTTCTGTCGCGACTCTTGATGCGGAACTCACGAACCTCGCCTAAACTGACAATCGCGATCACCTGTCCTCGCACCAGATCTCTTTCGTCATCGGCGTGCCAGCCAACATAATCGTTCCCATCACGATATTGCGTCGCGAGTACGTAATTGAATGCAACTTCGAGATGATCACAGAGTCTCAGACGCAGTTCGTCTAGTTGAGAAGTAAAGCGAATCGGTTCGGTTTGGCTTCCGCGATATCTATAGGTACATCCTTCATCCGCGAGCGCACAGGACAAGCGAGGAGCGATAAACGTTTGACCAAACATCTTCACCAATTCCTCGCTCCAGGGTAATCCGTCAAGGCAATGTGCGAAGAGCTCGTTCGCAATTTCCTCGTTTAGAAACGCCGCTTCATAGTGAAGTCCTTCACGGAGTTCTCTCGCATTCGTGCATCTCATTTTCAGACGAATCCCACAGAAATCACGATCTCAATCGGTTGTGGTACTCTGTGAAGTGCGGAATCTACCTTTTACCATGAAGTGACCCGTCGATTCCGCAATAAGCGTTTCGTCCTTCGCGAGTTGGATTTGACCCTCGATGATCGCCAAAGGTCCACGACGATTAATGAGTCGACCGAAGAGTTCGACCTTTTCACCTATACCCAGTGGATTCCGAAATCTAACGTCCGCCTTTGCAGTCACGCATGTAAAGCCGCGCAGATAAAGCAGATTCGCCATGACGTCGTCGAGTAGACAGAACTGTATGCCACCGTGAGTTACTCCTTCGTAACCCATATACGCCGCGGACGATTGCCATTCTGCTCGGCAGACCTCGTCTTCAAGACGGAATTTGATGTTCAACCCGTTCGCGTTTCCCGGGCCACAAACGAAACAGCGATTCGCGGGAACATCTAACCGCATAGCGTCAACAAGCCTTTCTCGAATTCAAGTTACATTATCGAACAGAGAACGAGACCGCTCACGCGACTTCGCTTTTCAAATACTCGCGTACTCTATCGACGTCTTCTTGGGTATCAACACCCGCCGGGATTGCGACAACGCTCTCTGCTATCGCAATCGAAACGCCGTTCTCCAACAAGCGCAATTGTTCAAGCGACTCAAGGTCTTCTAACCTACTCCGCGGAAGCGACACAAAGCGCTTAAGAGCCCATCGTTTGAATGCGTAGATGCCTAAATGTCGAAACCAACCTATCCCAGCTGGAGGCAGTTCATCCGTATCGAATCTGCCGCGTTCCCAAGGAATCGGGGCTCTCGAGAAATACAGCGCACGTCCTTTCGTATCCGCCACTACTTTCACGGCGTTTGGGTTGAAAATGTCACGCATGTCATGCATGGCTTCGCAAAGCGTGGCAACACCACAGTCTGGTACTTGACCAACTAGATTAGCGGCTTGGTTAATCACACTCGGGGGGATTAAAGGCTCATCACCTTGAACATTCACTATCACGGTTTCGTCCGCCTGATCCGTATCCGCGATCGCCTCCCATATGCGATCCGTACCAGATTGGTGCTCGGAGGACGTGAGAACTACCCTTGCTCCATCGACTTTGATAGCTTCGACGATTCTTTGATCATCCGTCGCCACAACTACCTCAGCGGCGTTTGATGCAAGCGCGCGCTCAACCACGTGTTCGATCATAGGCTTACCGTGCAAGTCGATTAACGGCTTGCCTGGCAGTCTGGTTGAACCAAATCGCGATGGAATGACGACGATAAACCCAGCCGAGTCACTCATGCTTGCAGATCAACTTCTTTCGATCGAAATAGCGACGTTAGTCGATCGTCCACCGGGCGCTCGAACGTTACCGAGACCTCAAGATACCAAACGTTTTCCGATTGGAACCGTAGTGGTCTGATTTTGCGCCAGTCTTTTTCCGTGACCACAATTACATCATCGACGTGGTGTTGGATGTCCGACTCCCGGAATAAGGAATGATCAGGAAATTCGTGCGAAATAGGTGCGAAACCGAGCTGTCGTAGTGTGTTTTCAAAACGACTGGGATTGCCGATCGCCGAGTACGTGTGTATGACGCTATCGAAGCGTTCTGCAAACGCATCAACACCCAGACTTTCCTGCGAGTAAATATTGACGAAACGCGTAGGTACGACGTGCATCACGTCATCGACCATACCGACCGCACGTGAGTTTGGTCCATTCGAAATGACCCAGTCAACCTCACTCAGTCGTCGTGCTGGCTCGCGTAACGGACCGGCTGGTAACAGCAGACCATTGCCTAATCCGCGAGCACCATCGATGACCGCGATTTCGAGATGCCGTCCCATTGCGTAGTGCTGTAAACCATCATCGCTAAGCACGACATCGATTTCGTGATTCTCCAAAAGATATTTCACGCCGCGAACCCGGTCCGGATCTACGACCATCGCACACTTCGCTCGCTCTGCAATGAGGGGCGCTTCATCTCCGACATCCAGAATGTTGGAATCTGGTTGCACGAGGGACGGAAAACTACCCGTACCTTTGTATCCTCGACTAACGACGCCAACTCGTTTTCCCGCCTTTTGTAGCCAGTTCGCGAGCCAGATCACCAATGGTGTCTTGCCCGTACCTCCTAACGAAATATTGCCGACTACGAGCAAAGGCACTGGGGGCACCCACACGTTCGAACTCATTCGTCGTCGTCGTTGGCGCACGAGCCTGCCGTATACCCATGACACGGGTACCAAGGATCTAACCCACCTTTTGTCACCATACCACGCATCAAGCAATCTCCCCGAAGCTCCTACAGGTTCTGTCGCGTCAGGCCGAATACGTGTGACAGGTTTCTCTACGACACTGGTCGTGCTCAATTCGCCATCTACTCTTTCGAAGAGCTTGGCGTACCGCCCGTGTTGTGCTAGTAAATCGCGATGTGTCCCTTCTTCTGCGATTCGCCCGTCTTCTACCACCAAGATATGGTCTGCGTGGACGATTGTCGACAAGCGGTGAGCAACGATGATCGTCGTTCGACCTTTCATTGCTTCGTTCAATGCGGATTGAACAATCGCCTCGGATTCCGGATCAAGCGCGGAAGTCGCTTCATCCAAAATTAGTATCGGCGCGTCCTTCAGCAGTGCGCGCGCAATCGCGATTCGCTGGCGTTGACCACGCGAAAGAGTGGTACCTCGATCACCTACCGTGGTATTCAGGCCATGTGGCAATGAATCGACAAACCGTTTAACACGCGCGCGTTCAAGGGCTGAATCTATTGCCTCGTTTGAAACGGCTTCCAGTTCCCCATACGCGATGTTCGCATGCAGCGTGTCATTGAACAGGAAAATATCCTGACTCACTAACGCGAGATGCTTGCGGAGATTTCGCTTCGTAAATTCGAGTGTCGGGATGCCGTCAATCAGAATCTCTCCCTGATGCGGCTGATAGAAACCCATGAGCAACTCAATCAAAGTGGACTTACCACTACCCGATGCACCAACAATCGCTAAGGTTTGACCCGCCTCAACCTGGAATGAAATATCTGTCAGAACATCCTCTTCGCCGCGGTCATACCCAAACGAGACACCGCGAAACTCGACGAGACCTGACACGACGTCGCGCTCTTCACGACCTGAATCCTGCTCTTCGGTTTGGTCAATCTGTGCAAATATCTCATCCGCTGCGGCTAAACCGGTTTGAATGCGCGCATTCAGGTCTGATAGCCGCTTCACCGGTTGAACGAGTACTCCCGCGATCGCAATATATGTCACCAAGTCACCGGTAGACATCCCTGCGCTAACCTCAGGGAGGAACAGCAACCCCATCAACACACCGAGCACAATCCCAACGAACATTTGAATGGACTGACTACTGACGGCTTTGGTTGCGACCATGCGCATGTTCTGCCGCCGGTTCGACAGACTTGCATCGAAGAATCGCCGTCGTTCGTGTTCTTGCGCGCCAAACGTACGAATGAGCTTGTGGCCACCAACCGCTTCGTGGCCAACTTGGGTAACTTCACCCATTGAAGTCTGAATGTTCTCGCTCGTACTTCGGAACCGTTTGGATGCGACACGCACAATGACCCAGACAACGGGTAGCGTAACTGCGAACAATAACGTGAGTCGGCCGCTGAGATTGATTAATGTGATCACTAAAACAATCAGCTTGAACCCATCTTGGAGAAGGATTCTCAACACCTCGGTTACCGTATCACGAAGTTTTTGTGCGGTGTCGGTGAGTCGATTCAAGATCGACCCTTGGGAGTTGCGATCGAAGTAACTCACCGGTAACACGAGCAAGCGATTGAAGAGATCGCATCGAATTTGGTGGATCAGATTGAGTGAAACCGTGGCGAGTAAGTACTCGCCAATAATTGCACCGAAAGCGCGAACAAGCGCAGCTATTCCAATTAAGAGGGGAAAAATCAGCCAATATGGCCACTCGAGCTTCAGGGCCAATACGGGCAGAGACTTCAACCATTCGCCTCTTGTCACGGCAGCGGATGCATTTGCAGCTGGGTCGAAGACATCCACAATCACGCCTAGCGTCTGGGCAAACACGACCTCCGAGTACGCGGCAAGTACGTAGCCAACAATCGCTATTACGAAGTACCACTCCCGACCTCGGAGGTATCCGAGCAGTCGTCGATAGGTCGCGAAGTCGCGTCGCGACTGATCAGTCATTCGCTTGCACCGTTACGATGCTGACCTGAGTCAATCCGAGCAGATTCGCTGCGTCAAGGACGAGAACCACAGTTTCGTGACTCGACTTCGCGTCTGCGCGCACGACTACCCGTCGCATATTAGTGTCAACGACTCGATTTCGGAATCAATCTTTCACCGACTTGAATCTCATTGTTGGCGGTTATGACGACCTCGATCGTTTCGTCCGCGCGCGCATCGGCTGTACTCTGCGAAGTAGGCAACTCGATTTCGAGAACATTTTCACGGATGAAGGTCGAACTAACTACAAAGAAGATCAGCAGGATGAAAACGATGTCAATTAACGGTGCGAGTTCAATCCCAATCGCATCATTGCGGCGCTGGCGAGACTTCACTACAACTCGGTCTCAATAAGCCTGTTGATCAATAGACGCCCTTCCTGTTCGAGTTGCTGGCTAAATTCGTCAACACGGCGTTGAAAATGCCGATGGCAAAC
>JAGWBO010000020.1:49784-51921 GCA_021295855.1 Pseudomonadales bacterium
GCGTTGAAAACCTCAATCATGCCTAACACCGTGCCTAAGAGGCCAAGTAAAGGCGAGATAGAGGCTATGGTGCCAAGCGTTGTCAGGTAGCGTTCTAGCCGTTGAACTTCAGTAATTAACGCGTCCTCCAACGCCGACATAGCGTTATCGATTCCGCCGTCACGGTTAGTCAATATTCCCGTGACGATGTTCTGAAGCGAGCTTGATTGACCTCGCTCGTCAGTTAACTCGAGAAACTCAGCGTGCGCTAAACTCGACTGAATCTCCGACGGAAACACCCGTTCAGATGCCAAAACCCAGAATCGATTGAGACAGATTGCCAATGCCAAGACACTGAGCGCCGCTAGAGGCACCATCACCCAGCCGCCGTTCATCAGTTGTTCGATCATGGTCGCTTAGACAGGCAATTTGAGTGGTTAGCACTCAGGGTCTGGCAGTCTACCGAAGCGTAACCGATAGCAGTAGTTCGTCGCCGCGACGAAACCCTCCAACGAGCCACAGTCAAAGCGTTTGCCGTTGAATCGACATGCCAATACCCGTTGTTCCTTTGCCAGTAAATCAATTGCGTCTGTGAGTTGGTATTCGCCACTCACCGTTGTAGATGTCGGGAGTCAGAATGTATCTACCAACGATACCTAAATTCGACGGCGCATCTGCGGCGGCAGGTTTTTCGACCAAGGACGTGACATCGACTAGGCCATCCTCAATCCACTCCCCAGCGACGATGCCGTAACGATCTGATAGTTCTGGAGGAACTTCCTGCACAGCGACAACCGAACACCGATATCGTTCGTACACGTCAAGTAGCTGCTGAAGCACGTTGCAATCAGATCCAAAGCACAAGTCGTCAGACAATACCACGCCGAATGGCGCATCGCAGGTAAGAATCTGACCTAGTTTGACCGCGTGTCCTGTTCCGAGCATCCGTGCTTGTCGAGTATACGAGAATCGACACTTGTTCATAAGCTCGCGGATCTCATCCAGTGCTTCTTCTCGAGCCGTGTCTTTGACGTGAAAGTCCAACTCGACGTTGTCGTCAAAATGATCTTCGATCGATCGCTTGTTTCGGCCGGTGACGAAGCAAATCTCCGACATACCTGCGGCCAATGCTTCCTCGACCCCGTACTGGACAAGTGGTTTGTCTAGTATCGGCATCATTTCCTTAGGCATGGCTTTCGTCGCAGGAAGGAACCGCGTCCCGAATCCGGCGACTAGAAACAAGCATCTATTGACCACGGCGCAAAGCTACAAGAACCAAAGCGAGAGCGACGGGATATAGGTTATCAGTAAAAGCACGATCAAAAGGACAATCATGAAAGGCAAACACGCTCGATACAGCTCAAGCAGAGGACGCTCGAAACGATAGCTCGCGATAAATAAGTTCATACCAATTGGTGGTGTGAAATAGCCAATTTGCAGGTTGGCGATAAAAATGATCCCTAAGTGAAGCGGATGGATTCCGTATTGAACAGCGATCGGCAGAATCAACGGTACCATGATCACCGTGGCGGAGAACACATCAAGGAATGCTCCTAAGATCAGAAGCAACAGATTAAGCAAGATCAAAAACACAATCGGATTGCTTACGCGTTCGTGGATAAATTCGAAGAGATATTGAGGGATTTGTGCATCGACGAAATATCCGGTGAGCGCGACTGCCGACCATAACCATTGCCTCGCGAATCACGCTTGGCAACTGCCGGAGTGATACCTCACGATACAGAAATACCTCAACGATTAGCACATATAACGCTGTGATTGCGGCAGCTTCGGAAATTGCGAAATAACCCGAATATATCGCGCCGAGAATGACGAACGGAAGTGGAATCTCGTATCTGGCATCCCAAAAAGCGACTTTCACGGCGTGAAATGAAAATGCCGTGCGCTCAACACCTTTTTGACTCCACATCGTGTACACGATAAGTGCAAGCAACATGAGCAACACGGGCACCATTCCGGCGAGAAACAATTGTGGAATAGTGAACGAGACACCTACGTCGATTTGCTGTGCTATGACACCGTACAAAATCAGCGGAACTGAAGGAACGATTAGGACACCGAGGCTGCCTGACGTCGTGACCATACCTAAGCTAAATCGCTCGTTATAGCCTGCTTTCACCAGCATAGGAAACAGTAG
>JAGWBO010000020.1:51938-61138 GCA_021295855.1 Pseudomonadales bacterium
GTGAATACGGCGCATGCAACGAATCCCACGATGGCGAGACCAGCTGGCATCCAACCAAATAGAGCGCGGGTTAACGCCATCAACCGTTGCGCAGAATTGCTCGCGGTCATGAGGTAACCTGCAAACGTAAAAAGCGGAAGCGACACAAGCAATGGCGTATCCGCGATGCGATAGACCTCTAACGCAACAACCGATAGGTCGACACCGGATGCGATAAACCCAAGCATCGCTCCAGCCAAAACCACTGCAAACAAAGGAACACCGATGAATGCAAGGGCTATCAGGAGAGCGATTGCGATCCAGGTCATGTGGAAGGTTTCACAAATGCCTGCAACGTGAACCGTAGCGTCATTAGAAATGCTGATCCCGGAATTACGGTTTCGAATATCCAGGCTGGTGCTTGACCTACCCCAGGGGTGCCATCCACGTAGTCCCACCCTACCATGTCGAGCGAGTAGTAGCCGAAGATTGCACATATGACAGCCGTTGCGATATATGAGAGCGACTGTACAAGACGTCTCGCACGGTCAGTCAACAAACTATCGATCAGATCGATCCGGATGTGTTTGCTGTCGCCAATGGCGACGACAGCGCCGACCATAGTTACCCATAGCACAGCCATTCGAACCAGATCATCGCCCCAGTAAAAACCAAATCCGAACTGTCGCGAGATCACCTGTACCGCAGCGACGATCAGCATGGTTAAGAACAATCCGACCAGTAAAGAATTACCGGTCCAACGAAGTACTTGCGTGAACCTATTTAGCAGTGGACTCACGGTATCGAGCCACCGTTTCCTCTAATTGTTGGACGTGCTCCACTAGAAGAATTTCACTCTCAACCCACGCGGTGGCGGCCCGAGCTGCAGCGGCGCGCCACTCGGCGAATTCCGCATCAGTTGGTTGAAGCACGGTGAGGCCTTGACGTTCAAGCGCGTTAAGTGCTTGATTGTGATCCGCGTAATTTCTTTGTTCGACCCTCGAGAGAAACGATCCGAACGTCTCTCGCGTCAATTTTTGATCTTCCGGCGAAAGACGTGAGAATTGACGTGCATCAAGCATGAAAACACTGTAGATATACATGAATGGCAGGTCCAGAATGTAGTCAAGCTGCGTATGCCACTGCAGTACGATCGCCGCTGTCGGCGGTGCAGCGACCGTATCGATCAGTCCAGTCTGGAGACCCGCGAGTACATCAACTAATGACAACGGGATCGGCACGATACCGAACGCGTCGAGTAATCGAACGGCACCCGAATCACCTTTAGGCGCCCATACCTTCAGACGCCTTGCATCTGCAATCGCGGTACCGGCTTTCGAACTCATTGCGTTTGCAAACCCGACCCCTGCGAACCCAAAGGCTTCAAAACCGTGATCCGCTAGGTCTTGGATCAAGATGTGATCCATTTCTTTACGCACCTTCGTGACTTCATCGAAGTCACGAAAGTACATCGGCAAGTTATAAAGTTGCACCGCGGAACTTACGGTCTCAAGCGCACCGGTTTGCAAAATGCCGCCGTGCAGTTGTCGAGCCCGCATCTTCCGCAACACTGCTCGATCATCACCCATGACGCCGCCAGGATAGATCCGAAATTTCACACGTCCTTCGGTTTGGGCTTCGATTAATCCGGTAGAGCGACGCAAATCTCTCATCCAGGCTGATCCGTCTGGTGACACGGTCGCGACCTTAAAGGTCGTTTGTGCCGCGACAAACGTCCCGATCAGGATCGCGGCGACAACCAGGAGAACGACTAGATGTCGTTGCCTAGAAAAACTCATTGGCCGATTCCTTAAGTTGATGCGCGAGTCGCTGCGCAACTACGTTTTGTAATGTAAGTTCGCCGGCTGCTGGATTCGCAGTTAGGACCTCCGCGACTAAACGATCATGTAGTTCACGGTCGAAGATTGCTCGTGCATACAACTCAGCCATCAGCGACTTGGCGTACAAATTCTCACCATTACTTATCTCAATCGCACGTTCGAAATTTGCCCGACCCACTTCGGGTTCGCCACCTAAAGCTGCCGGCAGAAACGTCGCGAACACACCCATATAAATAAACGGCGATCCATTCGCATATGTTGGATCTAGTTGAATGACTCGTTCCATGAGGTATTTGGCTCTTGGCAATTCAGCGATCGCTAAATAGTCATCCGCGTGTGCCTGAATCCAACCAGCCCAATTGCTCGCTAGCGTGTAAAGGTAGTCTATGTCTCGTTCAGATGCGTCGCCGACAATCTGAACGAACTTTGGAAACGTTGCATCGAGTAAGTCGCAAAGGACTGTACGGTGTTCGCAACTGGCTTGCAATGCAAGTTGCTTACCTTTGCTGGCGAAGTGCTTCCTTCTGCTCTCGTCTTCTACAAATCCGCTCGCGTAGGAGCCATTGAGTATCGCTGCGGTATTCAACAGCGAGGCATCATCGGCATTTCCTTCCACAAGGGCATCAACGAGTAGTAGGTACGCAGGCAGTCCTCCTTCGACGACTCCTAAGTCAGAACTTGACAAAACAGCTGCGGACAAGTCCTCTGCAATACTGTTGGTAAATCCTGAGATCACGGCTGAGCACGAGACGGTAAGAGATAGACCGACTACCGTAATTAACGTTCGTGTCACCATTCGATAAATTGATTTCATTGAAACACAATCGAATCGTTGAAATTTCTCGTCGAAATCCGCGACATTGCTTCGCTAGGAAGATACCGTCGCTTCTCTAACGGCTAGTACTAATTCATCCAAATTTGGTCGTTCTTTGTACCCGGGGACTGCACGTTTAAACTGTATGGTCGCATCGGGCAACACAAAAATAATGCCAGGGTGTGGGATACCGTACGCAGGATGGTCCTCGGCGTATTCCTGATTAAGGATACCGAATCCTTTAACGGTATCCGCGTTCTGATCGGCAAGAATGGGGTACTTCAGATCTTGTTCCTCTACGAATGAGGAGTTCTGCAAGTACGGGTCGTAGGAGATTGCTGCGATGTTCACGCCGAGCGCCTGGAATTCTTCAACACGTTCGTTCAGCTGCACGAGCTGAGCCTTGCAGTACGGTCACCAGTTCGTAGATCGCACGAAGAAAATCAGCAATCCTTCCTCTCCGGTGAGTTCCTCGAACTCCAGAGTTTCGCCAGCCGTGTTTTTTACGGAAAGTGCCGGTAACGAAGCACCGATGGACGGCGCCCAGTTCTTCGTATATTCGGGATTCCAATCAACCAATGTTCTCAATTCCTGTACGTTCTCGTTCCCACATCCAACCAAAATCACTGGCAGACACACTACCGCCCAAATTCGCGAAAGACTTTTCAAGTTTTTCCCTCTTGCCGACACCATGACACGATCGTCATATTCACATACGACGCAATTCAACTTGACGTCGTGTGTTTCAACATTTCCCATTCACACAGACTATTATTGTCCTGCGGTCGTTCGGCCGAAGCTGAAGGTCTGCCTAGCAAGGCAACATGAACCTTCGATTTTTACGTACCACCCTATAGATCAATTGTCAAATGTCCCGTAATTTCTGGGTCGCACTCGTGATCCTGCTGATAGCGATCGCCTGGTTCTCCTATGACTTTCTCACGCCAGACGAAATAGTCGCGTCCGATAGGACACTCGCAGATATCAACGCCGAAGCCGAAGCGCTGGTCCAAGATTTACCCGCGACCAAGATACGGGCGAAAGTAAGCGTTGCACAGGAGAAGCAACGAATTTCTATTCTGAGTGGTCGTACCGAAAACAAGCGAACCGTGGTCGTGAGAGCGGAGGTCGGCGGACTGGTGTTAGACCGAGCCGTTGAACTTGGTGATCAAGTCCGTAAAGGCGATCCACTTTGTGTGCTCGAACAAGATGAACGTGAAGCGAGGGTTTTAGAGGCGGAGGATCTCCTACGCGAAACAAAGCTCGAATACGAAGGACAAGCGGCACTTCGTAGCAGTGGCCTTCAGATTGAACGGCAGATTGCGGCGGCTAAAGCCCGAGTGACGCAAGCCGAAGCGACGTTGTTGCAAAGACAGAAGGAACTGGAACGCGCAACGATTAGGGCGCCGTTCAGTGGATTTATCGAAGAAACCCAAGTCGAATTAGGTGATCTCCTCCAACCTGGTACCCCTTGTGTAACGTTGATTGACCTAGATCCGATGAAGGTAGTTGCGCAGGTTAGTGAGAAGGAAATCCATCATTTCGACGTTGGTGCGACCGCGGAAGCACGTCTACCTTCAGGCAAGACAATCGAGGGTACCGTTACGTTTATCGGACAACAATCTAACGCAAATACACGTACATTCGTCGTTGAAGTTCTGGTCGAAAATCCAGATTTCAGCATCCGTTCTGGTCTAACGGCCGAGCTTCTGATTCCTTTGGAGAAATACCACGCGCACAAGGTAGCCGTTGCGCTAATCGGGATCAACGACGATGGTGTACTCGGGATTCAAACTGTCGGTGATGCGAGTCGCGTCAAGTTTGCGCCGATCACAATCGTAACGGAGGACGACGACGGTATTTGGGTCACTGGATTACCCGACATCGCGACTCTGATCACGGTAGGTCAAGACTTCGTAATCCCAGGTGAAATCGTCGAAGTCGTCTTTGAAGATCAAATCTAGGCTACCTTCAACATGAGAGATGCACTAATTGACCGTACGTTAGGTCGGAAGCGAACGACGATCTTACTAATGCTTGTGGTGGTGCTATTTGGCCTCATCGCGCGCGTCTCCATTCCCATCGAATCGAGTCCAAGGATCGATGTACCGTTCTTTGTGGTGACGGTAATACACGAAGGGATATCGCCGGAAGACGCGATTCAGCTTCTGATCCTGCCGCTTGAATCAGAATTAGCTTCGGTCGAAGGAATCGACGAAGTGCAGTCGTTCGGAAGCGAAGGCGCGGCAACCGTGTTCGTCGGATTTGACGTCGAAGTTGATTTGAATAAGGCGCTCCTAGACGTTCGCGAGTCCGTTGATCGCGCGAAGGTGAAGTTCCCGACGACGGCAGAAGAACCGATCGTGAGCGAACAGACGACGTCGAGTTTCCCGATTCTGCAGATCAATATCACTGGCAAGGACGCGCCAGAACGGATGCTCTACCTGTTGGCACAGGATCTTACGACGCGGCTTGAAGCAATCCCGTCAATTCTCGAAGCGGATATTCGCGGCAATCGTGAGGAACTTCTGGAAGTCGTAATTGACCCGGCAGACCTAGCCGCGTACGAAATCACCATCGATCAATTGATGGTAACACTTCAACGCAACACCAGACTGATTCCGGCAGGCGCACTGGAGTCAGGCGACGGTCGCATCTCGATCAAGGTACCGAGCGTTATCGAAGAAGCAAGCGATTTATGGGATCTGCCAGTAAAGGTGGATGGCGATGTTGCAATCACATTGAAGGATGTTGCGTCCGTCAAGCGAACTTTCAAGGATCGAGATAACTTCGCGCGAGTAAACGGCACGCAAACCATGGCGATTTACGTATTCAAGCGCGCAAATGCCAATGAGATCGACACCGCAAACGCCGTGAAAACGATTGTCGAAGAGTGGAAAGCCTCAACTCCTAAGTACGTTGACGTTTTCTACAGTCAGGATCAATCACCGTACGCGCTACGCCAAGTAAGAGAACTCGAAGGGAACGTGCTCACAGCGCTGGTGATCGTCATGGTGCTAGTGGTCGGAAGCATGGGTTTCCGAAGCGGGATCATCGTCGGTCTTGCCATCCCGGTGTCGTTCCTCTTCGCAATCGGCATCGTTTGGGTCATGGGGTTGACGTTCAATTTCATGGTCTTGTTCGGCATGCTGCTAGGCCTCGGCATGCTCATCGACGGAGCGATCGTTATCACGGAGTACGCCGATCGAAAGATGATCGAAGGGTACGAACGGAACGAGGCGTACGCTTTGGCTGCCAAGCGAATGTTCTGGCCTGTCACCGCGTCAGTCGCGACGACGCTAGCCGCATTTCTACCCTTGATGTTCTGGCCCGGCGTTTCTGGCAAGTTCATGAGCTACTTGCCTATCACGGTGTTTGCAGTTTTGAGCGGAAGTCTGCTTTATGCCTTGTGCTTCGGACCTGTGCTTGGTGCCATATTTGGCAAAGCGGGATCGCTAACTGAACGTGTCAAAGCGCGAATGCGGGTACTGGAATCGGGCGATCCCACACAACTACGCTCCTTCACCGGCTTGTATGCCCGCCTAATTCGTGTCTCAACTCGTCATGCATGGTTGACTGTGACGCTCACCATTCTTGCTCTTGTCTTCTCTTTCAGTGCTTACAACTCGAAACAGCTTGGCATGATCTTTTTCGAGTCCGATCCTCAGTTCGCACAGGTATTGATTCACGCGCGCGGAAATCTAACCATTGATCAGAGTTCACAGCTAGTTGGTGAAGTCGAAGATCGACTCCTGCATGTGCCCGGTATACAAGGGATTAACTCGATCTCGTCGATTGCGGCGGGCGGATTCTTCGGATCGCAAGATGCCGCACAGGACGTGATTGGATCCATTTTTGTCGAGCTGACAGATCAAGCTGAACGCGAGATGTCTGGCGAAGACACGCTAGAAGTGGTGCGCAACCGAATGAAAGACCTGGTTGGCATCGTAGTTGAAGTTCGCCCTCTTGAGGAAGGTCCACCCGTCGGAAAGCCGGTTCAGCTTGAGTTCTCGTCCAACTATCGGGAGCTTATTCCGCCTGTCGTGACCGCAGTCCGCAAATACATCGACAACGAAGTTGAGGGATTGCGCGATGTGGAAGACTCTCGACCTATCCCAGGGGTGCAATGGCGTATTGCTGTCGACCGAGCTCGCGCCGCGATTTTCAATGCGGACGTAACTCTCGTCGGAATGGCCGTGCAACTCGTCACGAATGGCATATTCATGGGTGAATATCGACCAGATGACGTGGATGACGCGGTAGACATTCGTGTCCGCTATCCTGTTGAGAGTCGTGGCCTCGACTCGTTGGACGATATGCGCATCCCAACAAGCCAAGGATTGGTTCCGATGTCGAATTTCGTTAAACGCGAGCCAGTCAGTAGCATCGAGAACATCACTCGCCGTGATCGCAAGCATATTTTTGAGATTCTCGCGGATGTCGAACCTGGCGTTTTAGCAGACGCCAAAGTGCGCGAGATCGGCGCTTGGCTTGCTGCACAACAATTCGACCCTCGTGTCACTATTCGCTTCCGTGGTGCAAACGAAGAGCAGCAGGAATCCATCGAATTTGTGATTCAAGCGTTCGTTTTCGCGCTGTGCCTGATGTTCGTGTTGCTCGTAACTCAATTCAATAGCATCTACGAAAGCTTTTTGATTCTTTTCAGCGTTGTGATGTCGACTGCAGGCGTTCTGCTTGGATTAGTCATCACGAATCGACCGTTCAGTGCGATTTTGACCGGGATTGGCATCGTTGCACTCGCGGGAATCGTCGTGAATAACAACATCGTTCTTATCGACACGTATAACCAACTGCGCCGCGACCATCCAGAGCTAAATTACCTTGATTTGATCGTGCGCACAGGCGCGCAACGATTTCGTCCCGTCCTGCTAACAACCGTGACTACCGTCATGGGGTTGATGCCTCTCGCTAGCAACATTTCAATGGATTTTGTCAACGGCGAGATCATCGTTGGTAGTTCGGTGTCGAGCTTCTGGGTACCACTCGCACAAGCGATCGTATTCGGTCTTACGTTTGCGACCGTGCTGACGCTCGTGTGCACACCCGCGATGCTCGCATTCCCACATCAGTTCAAGAATTTGGGTCACGGTATCGCATCTCGTTGGCGTTCCCGTAAGACTCGAGATGCCGATGTTGCGACTACGTGAACAAACCTTCAGATACATCAAGATAGTTTGACAGTACGCATAAATTCAGAGTCCTGAATGTCGAAGCATCAATGATGCGTTAATCTCTAGATTGACCAGCTCACCATTGATCAGCAGGACGTCGCGTGTGCGTTGGCGCTGCGTGCGTAACCAAGTAATCGCGTGAGAGTCTTCACTACACCGAGAACCGAATTCCAAAATTCAGGAATTAGCAGTGGTGCAAAAGGAGAATGCACGGAACCGAGTTTGAGCTAGAAAGCTATTCATAGGTGCGTTAGTGGGGAGGTAAACCTCGTGACTAGTGACCGAGTTTCACTGCTTGCCAATTGGCATTTCTAGGTCCAGAAAACGCCGAAGTGCGTCCGAGATTCGCGTTTTACGGACGCCTAAAATCCCCTCACGAATCGACGCCCTCGGTGCCTGATTCATAGGAATTCGCAACGTTCAGTTGACCAAGTTATGCCAACACTTCGAACGCCTTTAGGCGACGTCTATTTCGAGCAGCGCGGCTCGCGCGCAGACCCTCCGGTACTACTTGTCCACGGGGTTGGATGTCAACTGATCCACTGGCCCGATTCATTCCTTAATGGCATCGTCGATTCCGGTCTTCGCGTTATCTATTTCGACAATCGCGATTGTGGTCTCTCATTCGATTTTGGCGCAACCCCACCTACGATTGAGCAACTGATCGAAGCGCGAGAGAATCCAACACTCCTTTCACCTCCTTACTCGCTATCTGATATGGCGATGGATGCGGTTCATCTCCTGAATCACGTCGGTCAATCAGGCGCTCACGTCGTTGGCGTGTCCATGGGAGGCATGATCGCACAACGTCTCCTGGCGAACCATCCCGAACGCGTATTCAGTCTTACTTCGATTATGAGTACGACCGGAAATCCTGACGTCGGCGCACCGCAACCTGAAGCGATCGCTGCACTTGCTAGCAATTTCATCGAAATGGAACGTGAAGCCGCAATCGAGAACGGCCGAAACGTTAACAATCTCCTCGGCGGGCCGCACTATAAGAGCACGGAAGTCGGAATGGGTCGATTCGTCGAGCTTGCGTACGACCGTGCATTGCGTCCTGCTGCGCTACTCCGACAATTTGCTGCTATCGTTACCGACGGTGACCGCCGCGACGTGATCCGCGGTAGTCAAACTCCTGTCCTTGCCATCCACGGCACCGATGACCCACTCGTTGCTCATGACGGTAGCGTCGATCTCGTCGAGACGGTGGACAATGGAAGCTTAAAACTCTTCGACAAAATGGGTCACGATCTTTCAGAGCCGTTGATCCCAGCAATGGTTAAGGCTACGGTCGCACATGTGCTCGCCGCCGACGCCAACCGTTGATCCACGTACAACGTCAACAGCATCACTTCGAGTGGGCAGTTCGCA
>JAGWBO010000104.1 GCA_021295855.1 Pseudomonadales bacterium
ATTTCTTCGGCGTATTGAATTAAGGTGTCGGCGTAAATGTTGGCGATGACTATGTCGAATTGACTTTCGAGATCGAGTTGAGATTCAAACGCTATTGCGACATCGTTGTTAGCAGCGTTAGTTTCAGCAACATTCAGCGCCTTTTGATCGTTGTCAATTGCCGTCGCCGACTTTGCACCTAGTTTCATGGCGGCGATGGCAAGGATTCCAGATCCGCAACCAAGGTCCAGTACGTGTTTGTGTAGGAGACTCTTTGTAGCAAGCCATTCCAAGCACATAGCGGTAGTGTCGTGTTCTCCGGTGCCGAATGCGAGACCAGCGGACAGCTGAATTTGGATCTGTTGCGTCTCAACGCTAGACCGAAAATCGCCAATCACGAACGGTTCAATGATTAGATGGGGAGCTGGTTGATTGAGCTTCTGTACCCAACTGGATTTTTCAAGTAGCTGTGCGTGTATATCTTCGCAATTCAAGTTTTTGAATACGAATTCAAGCTTGCTAAAGTCAGTTTGGCTAGGTAATAAGGCAGTTAGTTGAGTGCGTGCCCAATTGCCGTCGAGAGACGGTTCAGATCGACCTAACGTGGCATCGTGGAGTGCTATGGCACTTGCGCCCCACCGCTCTAATTCCGCTTCAACCTCGACTACTCGCGCAGTCTCGCAGCACACTGAGACTTTGAGGTAATTGGGCAACCTTGCGTGGTCTACTCTGACTTACTCGTCAACAAAGGTTGCAGGAATTTCGCAGGTGGATGGTTGTAACGCGAGCGGACAGCTAAAGTCTGACAGCTCGGCATTAAGATGAAATCGCCGACGGATCACCACGAACTTGACGTCTGCCTGCATTCTCAGTTTAGTTAGGATCACCTCGCCTACTTCTGGAATGAATTCATAGTCCAAGGACTGATTAAAGTCATAGATACGCATGAATGGGTTGGGCTTGAATTCTTCATCGAGCTTCGTTGTTACAAAGTCAATACGTCGCAAACTTGAGTCAATCACCATAGTTGTGATCACATGGTCGTCTAGCATGCCTGCATCGTTTTTTTCGAGGAACGCTAGGGTCGGTCGCGTCTCGAAAACGACACGATCTGCACTGCGTTCTGCGACTTGAAGATGCTCGAAGTCCACGAGCTCATACAAGTCCAAAAAGGGATACAGATTACCTCCTCTATGTTCGTACTCTTCAAGCTCGCGTTCGGTTGGTGCGCGCCCCTCGATACTCACAAGATGCCAACCTATTTGGTCTTGGTCTTTAGGGTCCGCCGCTAGTTCATCTGTTGGCGTGTACTGTTCGAGCCAATCGGTGTGGTCATTCGAGTCGTTAATCGCTCGATAGGCGCAAACCGGGAAGAGTTGTGCGCCGTCCAAATTCATCGCTTCACGGACAAGTGCTTGGTCCATCTCATCGAGCAATGGCATGGCGACGTAGATGGGAAGCGACATGGGACACCCAGGAATGGAGTTGGCTACTTCTTCATCCTCGCTCGACACCTGCTCATCCAGTATCTGTGCGAAGACAAAGTGAGATGCAATGGCGACGGCAACGCTCGCTACCAAGGGCAGAGGTACCGCTGCGAAGATTTTCATTGTAAGAGTGGACACGTTTTTACGACAGCACAGAGTGGATGACGTTCGTGTCTGAGGGATGGCGGAGACGGATTTTATTGTGATTTTCGTTTCGGAGCCTTCCGCTAAACTTGTATCGTACGATCGCGGCAGATACAAAGCACGACGTACCTTCTGTATGAGTGTATCTAGGATCGAAATCGGTGAAACAGGTCGCGGTGATTGAGGGTGACGATGCAGCTCCAGAAGCGATGCGTCCGGTCATTGAGCTTCTGCAAAACCAGAACCTGCCGCTTAAGTTGGTTTATCCGATCGTTGGACAGCCCGCAATCGATGGTTTCGGGAGTCCGTTTCCAGCTGAAGCTCGTGAGTCTATCGATGCCAGCGATGCGACACTGTTTGGAGCGACGAGCGGCCCTTCGGGTGCCGCGCTCATGTACTTGCGGTGGGGTAAAAACACCTACGCAAACGTCCGGCCGTGTCGATATTTTCCAGGCATTGCGAGTCCGCTCAAAAGTCCAGACGGCATTGATTTCGCGATCGTTCGTGAGAATCTTGAAGATCTCTATGTTGCAGTAGAAGGAGACCTTTCCGAACTAGATTTCTTGGATCGACCTGGTCGTACTACGCGAAAACCCGTACGTGAGTTGGGAGAGGGACGGTATGCCATTAAGGCGATTACGAGAGAAGGTACCGAACGCGTCGTACGCTTTGCGTTTGATTTGGCGAGAACGCGACGAAAGCAGAACAAGGTCACGTGCGTGGTGAAGCACAACATGCTTCGAGAGAGCGATGGCTTTTTTCTTGAAGTTGCGAAGGAGGTTGCAGAATCTAATGCTGACGTCGAGTTCGACTACTTCATCGTGGACGATTTCGCCTGTCGCATGATCCGTGAACCGCAACGGTTCGACGTGATCGTCATGCCGAACCTCTACGGAGATGTACTTTCGGACGCCGCGGGAGGTCTCCTAGGTAGCTTGGGATTAGCCGCAAGTGGTTGCTACGGCGACGATTACGCGTACTTCGAACCCGCGCACGGTACCGCTCCAGACATTGCGGGTAAGAACATCATCAATCCAACTGCAACGCTGATGACTGTCGGCATGATGTTGGAGTACCTTGGGTTTGCCGAACATTCGGTCCGTCTAGCGCGCGCAATAGAACGGGTCTACGCAGATGGAAGGTCGCTTACACCAGATCAAGGTGGCAACGTTTCGACCGCCGATATGGTGCAAGCGGTCGCGGAAGCAGTGTGATCGATGAACTGAGCGTCGTAGTGCACGACGGACAAGGCCCACCGTTGCTGTTAGTACATGGCATGTTGGCAAGTCGGGCTCAATGGTTGCTTAATCTCCCTGCGTTTTCAACTTTCGCCACGCCTGTGACCGTGGAACTGTGGGGACACCATCTATCGCCGTCACCATCGGACCCGGACGCGTACAAACCTGCGACGTACTCACGAATCTTTGAGACGATCCGCAGGAACCTCGGCGTGGACGAGTGGTTTGTTGGAGGTTGCTCGCTAGGTGCCGCACTAACCATGCGATATTCACTTGAATATCCAAACAGGGTTCTCGGTCAGTTTCTGACCAATAGCTCCTCTGCGTTCGCTGACGAAGACACGTGTCGAACGTGGCGAGAGAGCAGCTCAGGATCGTATGCGAGAATCATTCAAGGCGGCATGAAGGCTGTCAATCGGATCGCTGTTCACCCTCGTCACGCAAAGCGGCTACCAGAGGAGGTCAAACAAGCACTTCTGGTTGACGCAGAATCGCACTCGGTCGAGGGAATTGCAGCAACCATGCGATGGACGAGTCCGTTTGCGTCAGTGCGAGCGAATCTCGCGCAACTTAAGGTTCCATCAATGTTGCTGTGCGGCTCCTTTGAGCGAAGATTTCGACCTTTACGGGCGTATGCAAAGACCGCGATGCCAAGTCTGGTCGTACACGATTTACCTGCAGGGCATGCCGTGAATATGGAAGCGGCCGACACTTTTAATGTACTCGTGGACACATTCGTGAGCCGCCTTGCACCAAGGTCAGCCCATGTTTCTTGACGCTGCCTCGGCTGAGGATCAACCAAAACACATCGTCGATGTACTGATCGATGAACGCGCGGTGCATCTCAGACAACGTCGCTACTTTTGGCCCTTACTCAAGTCCCTGTGTAAGGGTGTTCTCGGCTATGCTCGCGCGTTGGAAATGGTCGATGCAACTCAAGGCATGTCTGGCCTCGAGATCATGGACTATATGTCCAAACTGCTGCACCTAAGTGTCTCTGTACGGGGTAGTGAACACATCCCTCGATCGGGTCCTGCGTTGGTCACGCCAAATCATCCTGCGGGTATCGCGGATGGAATCGCTGTTTACGACGCGCTTAAGGACATCCGTAACGACATGTGCTTCGTTGCCAATCGGGACGCTATTCGAGCATCGGCTGGTCTAGCCGACATCATCATTCCGGTGGAGTGGCGGGTCCAGGAACGAAACACGCAAAAGACCCGTGAAACCGTACGTGCGATCAATCAGGCATTCAAAGAGGAACGTCTGGTCGTCATTTTCCC
>JAGWBO010000105.1:0-539 GCA_021295855.1 Pseudomonadales bacterium
GTCGCCTTCAACACGACCACTGACATCAACGTTTTTCGCGGTCACCGACGCTTTCGCAACGCCTGATTTGCTGATCGTCGCGATGTTGTTTTTCAGCACGATCGAGCCACTCACCGTGCCTCTAATCTCAACATCGCCCGTACCTGTGATTTCACCCGTAATCAAAATGCCGTTGCCGACAATCGTTCGGGAATCCACACCTTGTGCAGTCGGGCGCGACTGCACGGTTTTCGCAGGTTGGTCTGGCGTAGCCAACGCATCGTTCTCCTGTGTTCGCATATTCATCGCCGATCATGCCGGCGACTTATGCCGTTGCCACTGTAATTCCGTTTTTCTTGCCTTCAGGCTTGGATCGAGCGGTTTTCGCTGCTCGATTGCATGGCGTAACAGTGCTTTAAACTTCGGGACTTGCTAGTTTTTGAGACAAGCCGCTACTAGATATAGTCTCGGAGTTTCCATCGTGAAAACTCCTAGCACATCCTGTTGCCTTAATCCCCAAAGCCGTTGAGGTGCTTGTTTAGAGCACCTAGTACGAATGG
>JAGWBO010000105.1:619-4700 GCA_021295855.1 Pseudomonadales bacterium
CTAGTTGGTCGTTCGGTTCCATCAGCATGCTTGAGCCTCGCGATTGGCAAGCGCTCAAAATGCTGTTGCCGTTCGTTTTTGAGTTTAAGTACCGGTTTGCGTTCTGCCTCGTTTGCCTTGTCCTAATTCAAATTGCCAACCTCGCGAATCCTTATCTGCTGGGTTCGCTGGTCGATCATTTCGCCGATTCTGGCGCTGATCCATTAGCCGTCGCGGTGACCGTTCCGGTCGCTTTGTTGTTTATTTACGTCTTTATTCGATTCAGTGGTCTCGCGATTTCCGAAATCCAGAATGCGGTTTTCGGCACGGTAACAGTTCGGGGAACTCGCCGCTTATCCCTCGTACTTCTCACCCATTTGCACGGCCTTGATCTTGAATATCACCTTTCGCGCAAGACGGGTGGTCTGTCACGCGACATGGATCGAGGTATTCACGCACTGACAGGACTGATCCGACTATTCGCCTTCTCGCTGTTTGGCATGTTCATGTCGATCGCGGGCGTCGTCGGCGTGTTTATCGCCTTCTTCGGATGGAGCTACGCGGTGATCAGCGTCGTATGCGCCGTTATCTATGGCGTCTATACGGTAAAAGTCACTGCATGGCGTACCCCCATCATCCGACGTTCAAATGTAGCACACTCCAAAGCGCACACGCGTGCGATTGACAGCCTAATAAACCATGAAAACGTCAAGTACTTTGGCAACGAAGGTGCCGAGACATCACTCTACGATCAGGAACTGACTATCTGGGAACGCGCACGCGCGCGCAATCGCTACTCCCTCGCTGCACTCAATATAGGACAGTCATTTGTCGTGCACTTTGGCTTGCTGCTCATGTTGGGGTTGGCTTGTTACGGTGTCGTTCAAGGCGAATATACGCCTGGCAACCTAGTAGCACTGAACGGCTACGCGTTACAAGTGTTTGGACCACTCGGCGCACTCGGCTCTATCTATCGTCAGCTGAAGCAAGCGTTTACAGACGTTGAAGCCATGCTTGATATCCTCGACACGCAACCGACCGTCACGGTGCGAACGAACGCGGCCCCATTACCCGTCGGCGACGGTCCCATCCAATTTGAGGACGTTCATTTCTTCTATAAGCCAGATCGACCCATTCTTAAAGGCGTGTCCTTTACCGTCAATCCTGGTGAGAAAGTCGCGTTGGTCGGACCGAGCGGCGGCGGTAAATCTACGGTTGGACGTCTGTTATTCCGGTTCTATGACGTGCACTCCGGGAGCATCTCAATTAACGGCGTGGATATTCGAGACGTAAATCTCGACTCGCTCCGTAGCAGAATCGGCGTCGTACCCCAAGAAACAACCCTGTTCAACGACACGCTCCAACAGAACATTCAGTACGGGTTGCTAGGTGCGACTGCGCAAGATATTGAAACGGCTACCAGAATGGCACATTTGGACAGCTTGATTGGCATCTTGCCTGAAGGTATGGACACAGTCGTGGGTGAACGAGGTTTGAAGCTATCCGGCGGTGAAAAGCAACGCGTGGCTATTGCGCGCACCATGCTGAAGAAACCAACGTTTCTCCTGTTTGATGAAGCGACGTCGTCCCTCGATTCCGCGACTGAAGCGTCCATCATGCACGCAATCAACGAAGTCTCTGAAGGTCACACCACGCTGATGATTGCACACCGTTTAAGTACGGTGATAGACGCAGATCGAATTCTGGTGCTTGCACACGGTGAAGTGTGTGAGAGCGGCAGTCACGAGGAACTGCTAACTCACGGTGGCCACTACGAGCAGCTATGGAAGCTCCAGCACCGCGAAATCGACCACGAGACCTACCAGCGAGAAGCAGCGCTCCAATTTAACCACGCCCAGTAAACGGCATCGTTGATGCCAAAACCGTAAGGTATTGGACGTTCGCATCTAACGGAAGACTGTCCATATAGAGAACCGCTCGAACCACATTGTCAACGTGCATGGTCGGTTCGGGTTTGCGCGATCCATCTGCTTGCGGAACGCCGTCCGTCATGCGAGACGTCATGTCAGTACCCGCATTACCAATATCAATTTGCCCGCATACTACGTCGAATGCGCGACCGTCAAGCGCCGTCGATTTTGTCAAGCCGGTGATCGCATGCTTGGTCGCCGTGTAAGGCGCGGAATTCGGACGCGGAACTTGCGCCGAAATCGAACCATTGTTGATGATGCGCCCACCTCGTGGTGACTGGTACTTCATGATCTTCAAGGCGGCTTGCGTACACAAGAACGCGCCGGTCAAATTGGTATTAACCACGTGCTGCCACTGCGAGAGCGTCAGTTCTTCCATTGGTACACCTGGTGCACCGGTACCTGCGTTGTTAAACAGCAAGTCCAATCGCCCAAACTTGGAGAGCGTGCGATCGAAGAGGAGGTTTACGTCCTGAGGATTACCAACATCCGTAGCGATCGCAAGCGCACGATCTGCCGCTCCCGACTCGTCTACGACCTCTTCAAGCATCGCAGCGCGACGACCAGCGAGTGCGACCGAGTAGCCTTCTTTCAATAACGCCAACGTGGTGTATTTACCGATGCCCGTGCCGGCACCCGTAACAATTGCAACCTTACCCATGATCAGAGTGCCAATGCTGTTGAGAAATCAGGAACGTTAGCCCATCGACCAGGATCCGTAGCGCGCATGACCGCGATGGTTTTGATGACTTCCGGGTTAGCGAGTCCGTGCGGCGGTTCGCCGGTCAAAACGCGAATGACATTTTCAGCCTGCTTGATCGGGCATTCCTCAAGGAATGTCGGTGAAAACCCGGCGAGGTGAGGTGTCACGATCGCATTTGGTAACTTCAAAAGAGGATCATCTGATGCGATCGGTTCGCGTTCGGTGACATCCAACGCTGCGGCTTCGATTTCACCAGCTTCCAATGCTTGTGCCAGCGCGACGCCGTCAACGACTGGACCTCGAGAAGTATTCACCAGGAGCGCGGTTGACTTCATTTTCTTGAACGCGGCCGCGTCGATGAGATGCCTTGTCTCTGCCGTGCCTGAGCAGTGAATCGAGATGAAATCAGATTCAGCGAGAAAGTCGTCAAATGACGCCATTCGCACGCCGTAGAGATCCGCAGTAGATTGTTCAACGTAGGGGTCATACGCGATGATCGCCGCGGGACCAAATCCGCGCACTCGATTCGCGAATGCCCTACCAATATTTCCGAAACCTACGATGCCTACGACGTGACCTGCGATACGACGAACCTTTTTTTGAAACGTGTACGTACTCCCGCGTTCGTCTGCCCACGCGCCACGACGCGAAGCATTCACCGCATCGGGAATAACGCGCGTTAACGCCAACAACATTGCCATCGCATGATCGGCGACTTCCGTCGTGTTCACACCAGGAACATTGCACGCGAGAATACCTAGCTCAGTAGCAGCGTCTAGGTCGATCGAATCGACACCAACTCCCATGCGGCTCAGGACTTTCAGACGCGGACACGCATCCATGACTTCGCGACTGGTGAGTGGCAGTGTATTAACCAGCGCACCATCCGCGTCTGACAATAAGTCGACCAAGTCTTCGGCGGTTCGAACGGGTTTCTCCACGATTTCAAAGCCCGCTTGCTCGAATAAATCGACGCGGTTATACGGGTTCGGCATTAATGCGACTTTCAAAAATCAAGCTCCTACTACGGTCTTACTTTTTTTTGATGTATTCGAGGATGTCGCGGCGCACTGAATCAGCAACCGAGTCGTTTAGTTCCTCACGGGTAATGTCCGGGCAGGTTTTGAGCACTTGCGCTTCATTGAACAACGTATTTGTTTTCAATGTACCTTCGACATATCGCCCGTTGTCACTCTGGTATTCGAACTCAACCCTCACCGGTAACTCAAACAAGCGATTGCAGCTTTGAACCAAATGAGTAACAACCCGCTTGTCGACGACCCAGATCACATTGGCTGCGACATATCCATACGAGTTGTAATTATCCTATCGCCCGTCCGTGACGGCTATTCAGACCCATAAGGTACTAACGCAAGTGACCTCACCCCGATCAATCGTCCTGTTCGACCTAGGCGAAACGCTATTTGAACCACTGCCTCGGGTGTTTGGCCGGCGGAATCTTCTCAAG
>JAGWBO010000106.1:0-3516 GCA_021295855.1 Pseudomonadales bacterium
GTACGAACTGAAGGATTGCATTACTCACGACATCGATTTCAATACCTTGGCTGATCTCGGGCATGAGTTCCCGCCAGTCCATCAAGGATTCGTTACTCTCAAGGACGCTTGCGAGTGCTTCAATTCCGTTGGTCATGCTCGTTGGTTCGTCCACTAGAGCGACGATACGGTGCGCCTGATCAGGCATATCGAATGCTTCTTGAAACGTATTGAGGCTGACCTGAACTAGAACTCGCTCAAGGTCAGTTGTCGCCTCGAAAATCCCCGTCACTTCCAGGACGGCAGCGCCAATTCCCCCATCGGCGTTAGTCCCAAGGATGACGAGTTCGCCGCCCACATCAAGTTGCAAATTCCTTGCAAGCACCGCGCCGATAAACGCTTGGTTATCACCGGTTAGGTAGGTCCCACGAGCCACCTTCGTCGGTAAATCTGAGATTGCAAGTTCGCGTTCCGGGATGACTCCGTTCACTAGAGCCGCCGTGCTATGCGGATCGTTTGATACCAACGCAAACGCTTCTGCACGCGCGCTTACGCTTTGAAGGTCATCTGCACTGTCCAGTTCGGCTAATCGTTCACTAACGTTTGAAATCGAATACTCAATACGCGGCTCATCATGGTACGACTGGTGAAGAATCTGGATGTGACCACTCCCCATGCGCGTTCCAAGTTCAATCATCGGGCCGTAACTGCCACTTTGAACCGACATCGCTAACTGCACGATCAACATGCCAAATGCGATCGCGGCTACTGTGAGGATGGTTCGACGGCGATTTCGCCAAAGGTTGCGCCATGCGACGTAAATAAATGGCGTACCTTTCGTCAATTTAACCGTCTGATCGTTCAAAAGCGAGTACTCTGAATCACTCGCTTCGCAGGGCGAACTGGGTGAATGTGCGATCATCGATCTCTACGTCAAACTCAATCGCGTTGTACACAATTTCGGTCCATTTCTCGGGATCCTCAAGATCACTCATACGCATTCGCTTCGCCAGCATACGCCCACCGAGTTCCTGCACTTCGAATGCACGCATCGACTTCACTGCCCGCATCCCTTGATCGAAAAACGTCTGTTCTAGAAGCACATTGTCGCTTCGAAAGACAAGCTTCTCTTTTCCCCACACTACCGGTGCGTCTTCTCTTGGTATTGACTCGATGGTATAGGTGGTAAGGCCATCCGCTTCAACCACCTCAACGATTTCGTGTTCGTAATACGCAAGGAGCTTGTCGGACCGTGCAAGATCGTTGTACGAGAAATCCGATCCGGCCCACTCCTGTGACATCATGCTCTTCGGCAATCGAACTGCTCGTCGAATCTTGGGGGAATAAGTCCACATCGAGTCGGCAACTTTTAATGTTGCGTTACCTGCGTCTTTAGGAGGTGCCGTAAACCGAATCAACGCATCCTCGCGACCGCGAGTCCAAACATTAAACGAAGAGGTTCGTTGCCATTGCGGTCGGTTTACCGTCATACTCAACTCAGAATAAGAGCTCAGTCCACGTGATTGATCGATCATCCTCATGATGAGTTCGTCGGCTGTAATATCAGAAGTGGCGTCGACGCCTGAAACGCTAGCCAGACAAACTATCAACGCTAAATAAAGGGAACGACAGGTCAACTGAAATCGCACGATCAACGGAGTTGACGCATTCTAAATAGGAGCCTCCCTCAATACCGTGACGCCAAACGCCCGATTGAATGGTTTGCGACTATCGCAGTAGTTGCATGAGGCGGATAGAGAGAAACCCTAGCCAACGCCGCAATAGGATAATTTGATCGTAACTAAGAACCGATGATCATGGGTATTCGGCCGGAACACTTCAAACACTACATGGAGCACGGATTCGCAATCGTCCCTGATTTTCTGACGAAGGAAGATCTCGCAAAGGTGTATGACGAACTGCGGATCTGCCTTCCTGGTTGCGTCGAGTACAGTCTCGGCGAAACCGACGACAAGCCAGGTGATAAACCGTTCCCATATAGACGCGCCAGCCGTCACCAGTTTCCGTATCCGGGGTCAATGTTGAACCGGATCACCTTGGATCATGATCTCCATTCTTTTGCCAAGCATTTCGCAGGCGGTTCTGAGATGTACTGTGAACAGAGTCACCTTGCGTACAAGCACAAAGGTCACGCGGGTGACGTCGATCAAACCATGCACTGCGACTACGGCAATCACACATTGGCGTATCCGCCGAATTTACCGGAGTACTGGCAAACCGCATATCTAGTCTATTTCACAGAAGTCACGATCAATCACGCACCGACGGCTGTCTGTTCATGGACGCATTACCCGGATAAGGTGCGGTATCCCATGCATTTCACCCGCGAGGAACGACCAGACATCTATGAAAACGAGGTAAAAGTGACGGTGCCTGCTGGGGGATTACTCATCTACAGCATGAGAACCTTTCACCGAGGTACGCCGTTCCTCGCTGATGGCGGTCGTATCGGGATGTTCGTTACCTATGCGCCTTCTGCGTGGAAGTGGTTAGGCATCGTGGGATGGTCCGCACAAGCGATCCGTCCGGAGTTTAAATCGTGGGTCTCACAAGCAACACCGGAGGAACGTACATTGCTCGGATTTCCTGAACCAGGTCACTCTTACTGGACGGCGGAAACACTTGAGGGTGTATCGAGTCGCTATCCAGACATGGATATGACGCCTTACCAGACAAACGTGAGACAGGGCGTTCGGCTATGAGCGTGAAGATTCACAAACAGGCAGTGGTCGATCCCAAAGCGGAAATCGGTGAAAACTGTGAAGTTGGTCCGTTCTGCACCATAGGCGCGAATGTCAAGATCGGTGACGGCACCAAGCTTGACTCCCACGTCGTCGTGGATGGTCACACGACCATCGGCGAGGAATGCTCGATTTTTCCTTTCGCAACAATCGGTGTCCAGTCTCAGGACCAGAAATACGTGCCTGATACCGTGACCTACTGCGAGATCGGAAGTAACAATATATTCCGCGAGTTTGTGTCGATCCATAGCGGGACGGCAGAAGGTTCCAAGACAGTGGTCGGAAACAACAACGCTTTCCTGGCCCATGCTCATGTCGCTCACAACTGCATCATCGGCGATCACGTCGTCCTGAGTCATTCAGCTACGGTCGGCGGGCATGTACACGTAGGAGACTATGCCAATCTTGGTGGTCTCTGCGCGATCCATCAATACTGCACGGTAGGTGAAGTTGCCATGGTTGCCGGTTGCTCTGCAGTTCGACAGGATGTACTGCCATATACGATCGCTGAAGGTACGCCAAACGCACGCATGCGCGTGGTAAACCGCGTTGGCATGCAACGTGCGGGCTATAGCGAAGAACAGATCCGCGACGTTCGTCGAGCGTTTCGTACGCTCTTTGTTAACGACATGGTTTTCGCAGAAGCGATTAAGACCGTGAAACGTGATCTAGGGCACCTTGATTACATTCGAAATATGCTCGCTGCTGCTGACGAGTCAAAACGCGGACTCGCGATTCCGGACGAGAAGACATTCGAGATTAACGCCGGAGACTA
>JAGWBO010000106.1:3530-8458 GCA_021295855.1 Pseudomonadales bacterium
GGGATTGTGATGGCTTCGCATCCTAGGTGTGATTCACAGCTAGGGTACTATCGTTGGTGACTCTTCTTATTTTCTTATAGCTAAATCATGACAACTCGATGGGGAATCCTCGCGACTGGCCGTATCGCACATGCACTAGCAAACGCGATCAACACTTCAAATACTGCTGAATTGGTTGCCGTAGGTAGCCGAACGCAAGCGAACGCCGACAAGTTCGCTTCCGAATATGACAATATTTCCGCTCACGGTTCGTACGAGGCACTTCTTGCGGATCCAAACGTCGATGCGGTATACGTTTCAACGCCACATCCGCAACACGTCGAATGGACGATCAAAACGCTCGATGCAGGAAAAGCAGTGCTCTGCGAGAAGCCGATGGGACTCAATCACGCTGAAGTCATGGCGATGGTGCATGCCGCACAGGAAAACCACGGATTTCTCCTCGAGGCATTCATGTATCGCATGCATCCTCAAACCCAGAAAATTAAAGAACTACTGGCGGACGATGCAATCGGCGAAATACGCCACGTACGCGCAACTTTTGCGTTCAAAACNGAACTTGCGGGAGGCGGGATCATGGATGTTGGTTGCTACTCAGTATCCATGGCGCGAATGATCATCGGTTCTGAGCCTACTGATATCGCCGCAACTGGCATGCTTGCGCGTACCGGCGTCGATCTCTACTCATCAGCCCTTCTCTCCTTCGACGGCGGCATAGGGGCGCATGTTGCGACTGGGGTCGGTCAACAGCTTGATAACGATGTTGCTATTTTCGGAAGCGAAGGCTCTATTCAAGTCGCGACGCCTTGGCAATGTCCGCAAGAATGGAAGGTCACCTTAAATCGTGGCAGAGACACCGAGGAATTTACCGGTACATCAGAGAGCGCGTACGTCTATCAGGTCGACGAAGTCGATCGTTGTATTCAAGCGGGTTTGGTCGAATCGCCCGCAATGAATTGGGAGGATTCGATCGGAAACTCGATCGTGCTCGACAAGTGGCGAGCTGAACTTGGGATCACGTACCCGCAAGAAGCACCAGCAACACTAGCCCAACCTGTCTACGGACGCCCTTTCAAACCTGCTGATACATCGTTGCCTCGGGACTCCATCCCCGGAGTAGGAAAGAGCCTTTCACGTGTCGTTATGGGCTGCGACAATCAACCAAATTTACCTCATGCCGCCGTGATGTTCGACCACTTTATCGAGCAGGGCGGGAACGTGTTCGATACGGCGTATATATACGGTGGAGGACGCATCGAAACACTGCTTGGACAGTGGTTGAAGTCACGGGGAGTACGAAACGAAGTTGCGATCATCGGCAAAGGCGCACATACGCCGTTAAACCGACCTGAGTTCTGCCGACCGCAACTCACCGAAACGCTCGATCGACTTCAAACAGATCATTTAGACATCTATTTCTTACATCGCGACAACGCTGATGTCGGCATTGGTGAGTGGGTTGACGCATTAAACGAACTACATGATGAAGGTCTCATTCACGTATTCGGCGGTTCAAACTGGGAGCAGGAACGCATTGAGGCGGCGAACAAATATGCCGACTCGAACAGTAAACAGCCGTTTTCAGTCGTGTCGAATCAATTTAGCCTCGCAAAGATGTTAAGTCCCGTCTGGCCCGGCTGTGTCTCAGCAAATTCCGATCCGTTTCGTGCTTTCCTCGCCTCAAACGATTTAGCTCTGTTCCCGTGGTCTTCTCAAGCACGAGGGTTCTTCACGCCGCGTTACGACCGCGTTCGCGCAGGTGATAGTTCCGATTCTCAGAGTGGGTGGAATCAGCCAGGCGACGCCGAAATGAAGCGCTGTTGGTTTTCCGATGAGAATTTCGATCGTCGGGATCGCGCGATGGATATTGCTAATCAGAAAGGAGTCGAACTCATCAACGTTGCGCTCGCTTATGTCCTCGCACAACCGTTCAAGACTTTTCCGCTTATCGGACCGCGTTTTCTTTGGGAATCGACAAGCAGTCTACGGTCGTTTGACGTCGAGTTGAGTGACTCGGACATTGCTTGGCTAGATCTTGCAGAAAAGCGTTAGTTTGCACTCGCCCTTAGCTCGACCGTGTCGCCGATGATCTCAACGCACTCTTCACCATGGTTCCTTACGTTGTTGACGTATGGTGAAACTGGCGAAGCGTACATGTCATAAGGCAAGCTGGAACGACATAAGTCCTGCAAATCTTTTCCTGAAGTGCTTTTTTCAAGCCAAGTTTGAGCATCGTTCTTGCTCAACATGACAGGCTGTCGGTGGTGTAGAAATTTCAAATCCGGCACGACATCCGTCGTAAGAATCGTGAAGCTATCTAATGGCTCATTCGTGTTCGGGTTGTACCACCTATCCCACAATCCAGCAAGCAGCAACCCATTGTTTTCTGGTGCATGCACGAAGTATGGTTGCTTCTGACCATTGCGATTCACCCATTCGTAAAAACCCGTGATAGGTACCACGCACCTTTGTGAACGAAATGGTCCTCGAAACGCAGGTGATTTCGCGGCTTTCTCGCTACGTGCGTTAAACATACTGTACTTGTATGACTCTTCTTTCACCCAGTTCGGGATTAACCACCACTGAGCCTCGACGGGGTGGCGTTCGTCCGCATCGTCCTTTCGAATGATCCACGCTTGCTGCCTCGGTGCGGTGTTGTAGTTGGTGCTCCCCTCAAACGGTTGACCTACGAACTCCATAAACAACTCGGTCATCGGATCTGATGTAACGTTGAAGCGTCCGCACATTCGATTTCACCTATACCTGAACCGCCCATAGTTTATCGCGTATCGACGGATGTAACATACTCTGCCTTTTCAATCTACTCAAACACGAATCATGTCCACTGCAGAAGAGTTCCGTCTCGAAACTCAAGCATGGTTAGAAGAAAACTGTCCGCAGGGTGCTCGAGGTCCCGGACCAATCACGTCCGGTAGCTCAAAGATCCCTCTTACCCATGCCGATACCAAACTGTGGTTGGAGCGCATGATAGAAAAGGGTTGGACTGCGCCAACATGGCCGACGGAATATGGTGGAGGCGGCTTGAATAACGAGGAGTACATGATCCTCATTCAAGAAATGCGGCGAATTGGCGCGCGTACGCCTCTAGCGGGTATGGGAACGTCGCTTATTGGGCCAACGCTTCTGGAATACGGAACAGAGGAGCAGAAGAAACGTCACATTCCGCGGATCGTTCGCGCAGAGGTCGCTTGGTGTCAAGGCTATAGTGAACCTGGCGCGGGGTCCGATCTCGCCTCGCTCAGTACCAGAGCGGAAGATAAAGGTGACCACTATCTTGTTAACGGATCGAAGATTTGGACTTCGGGTGCGCAATACGCCGACTGGATATTCGCGCTAGTTCGTACCGATCCAGATGTACCGAAACATGAAGGCATCAGTTTCGTTTTGATGGACATGGCGCAGGAAGGAATTACCGTCAAACCAATTCGCTTGATTTCGGGCGAGTCACCATTCTGCGAGACATTTTTTGACAACGCGATCGCTCAAAAGGATGACCTCGTCGGTGAACTAAATAAGGGTTGGACCGTTGGTAAGCGCCTCTTACAGCACGAACGTGGCAGTATGGCTTCCCTTGTCGGTGGCGGCGCGACACGCGATCAAGGCCCATCATTGGTGCAGGAAGCTAAGGAATTTGGCGGCGAGGCAAACGGTCGAATCGCTGACGACTCACTGCGAAATCGCATCATTCAGCACAACATCAACGCGGCGTCGTACCAACTCACGCAACGACGCACGGTAGAAGAGTCGTCGGACGGAAGTACGCCAGGACCTGCTACTTCGATTTTCAAGATGTATGGGACCGAACTTCAGCAAGAAAACTCATCGTTATTTGTTGAAATGCGTGGAACCAACGGATTAGG
Source organism: Pseudomonadales bacterium (assembly GCA_021295855.1). Classification (GTDB taxonomy): domain Bacteria; phylum Pseudomonadota; class Gammaproteobacteria; order Pseudomonadales; family Azotimanducaceae; genus Bin55. The sequence continues at coordinate 7,412 of JAGWBO010000106.1, forward strand.
TTGGACTGGCGAAGGATTTACGCCACAGCAGATAGGCGGTACCCGCGCGTGGCTGGCAAATCGAGCGGCCTCCATCTATAGTGGAAGTAACGAGATTCAACGAAACATCATCGCGAAACGAGTCCTAGGTTTACCGGATTAGTCGCGACCCCACGACTCCGCACTAGAATCGAGAGAACGCGGATGAGTCGTTTCCAAAGTACTCCTATTCGCTCGTAGTTCATTCGTGCCGGAAGATAGCTCGCATGCGTGGAGGGAACGACTCGAAGAATCTCTCACTTACTACCCCAGCTCGGCCGAGAAACGTCGTCGTAGCCGCTTGATCGACCACGGCAATAGCCTTGAGCTCGCATTTAAGTTCAATCGTTCAACGCACGACCACATTGATGCGTTGATTGTCGACTTTATCGCCAATCGAGTCGGCGCGAAACCATGCAAACCATCAGACGGTCGCCCAGCAACCGCCTGTTATCGCTGTAGTGCCGAACAAGCGAAGGATTTCGGCAAGTTTCTTGCCTATGCGTCTACACAACACATGGCACCCCCTCCGCCGCAAGCTGATCACGACCAAAAGCCGCTCTCGGTGCTTTTGACACATGCACTCATTGCGTTCACGCGCGAGTATGAAAGCACTCGAAGTTCTATCTAACGTTCTCCGGGTCATTCCGCGACGCGGAATTAATCAAAGAGAGTTCGAACGACGAGCGGTTCTCTCGACGAGAACTGCTCGTGTTGTCTTACGTCACTGCACGGAACTTGGTTGGCTCAAAACCGAAAAAGACGTCAAACGTTCTGGATCACTAATCTATCTCACCGATGACGGCGAGTCCAAGCGCCAACATGGCACACGTAGGTTGAAACGTGTCGAATCTCTATGGCTAGAACGCTACGACGGCGATTACCAAAAACTAAAAACTTGCCTGGAGACCTTAATCAGTACGTTCGATCTTGACTTCCCACATTACATAAGTGGTTATGGTCCTGCCGATGAAGCATTGACTGGTGGTTCATACCTCCCCGCCGAGGAAGGGCCGCCGCGCATTCCGA
>JAGWBO010000106.1:8810-9147 GCA_021295855.1 Pseudomonadales bacterium
CTTCAATCATGAAGCAATTGCGACACTCGCTGGAAGCACTCGACAAATCGTTTTCTGACGATTTACCAGAGTATCCCGATACTACTAGCTGGATGGTGCCGTGGTATCGACCATTCTTGCTCCAACGTTAACCTGCTTCTACAGAAGTTCGACGTGAGCCAATAGCCAAATCGGATGGATCTTGCTGAACTCGCCAACCAAGTTGGCACGCTTGATGTGGTCATCGGGGTCATCATCGGCGCGGTAACCTGGACGTTAGCGAATGCTGTAGGCCTTTATGCGCTTGCACGCCTCTTTCAAGCGAAAGATGACAATGACGAACCCCAGTGGTCGTACG
>JAGWBO010000107.1 GCA_021295855.1 Pseudomonadales bacterium
ATCTCGTCAGACGCAGTCCACAAGAGGTTATTGACAACAAATAGATCCAGATCACCATCCGCGTCAAAATCAGCGAACGTTGCAGCGGTACTCCATTTCGGATCAGAAACACCTGCAGCCATCGTTACATCGGCGAAACGACCTTCACCATCGTTTTGCAGCAACATGTTCTCGCCTAGATTCGTGACATATAGATCTGTGTCGCCGTCGTTGTCGTAGTCGCCTGCGGTAACGCCCATTCCGTACGCGACTTGCTCGGGCTCATTTTGAATATGCGCTCGCGTGAAGTGGCCTGTGCCATCATTCAGATAAAGTTCGTTAGGGGGTATGTCTGAAGGCTTCGGTGTGGAACCAAGGTGCCAACCACTCTGTACGAAATAGATATCGAGATCGCCGTCGCCTTCAACGTCTAGAAGCGCTACACCTCCGCCCATGATTTCAGGTAGATAAGGTCGGTCCCTGAAACCAGATACATGCCTGAAATTAACCCCGCGTTCGGCTGCTTCGTCCGCAAACCAGACCTCGAATTCCGGCGTCTGGCTACAACCTAGCATGACGACTGTTATCAGAACACACGCTAGAGGATTCAGCAGAGACGAAGAACGCGTCATATGGATGAAGTCTTAGTTTTTACAATCGCGCGCAACGTGAGCCCAAGGATCGTCATCTTGGAATCAATGTCAAAAAAACTCGCGGGTGAGTTTATCGGGACTCTATTTCTGGTTACGACCGTTGTCGGGTCGGGGATCATGGCGGAAACCCTTGCTGCTGGTAACGACGCCGTTGCACTGCTTGGAAATAGCTTAGCTACCGGCGTTATGCTCACTGTGTTGATTACGGTTATCCGCTCGCTTTCTGGCGCGCACTTCAATCCGGCCGTCTCCGTCGCATTCTGGGTGCGCAAAGAGTTATCACATTCTCAAACTGCACTCTACAGCATCGTGCAAATCCTAGGCGGCATATGTGGTACTTGGCTCGCCCACCTCATGTTTGACGTTGAAATACTGCAAACTTCCGCCAACGCACGACTCAGCCTTGGCTCGTTCGTCGCCGAAGTTGTCGCGACGTTTGGTCTTGTCGCAACCATACTTGGAACGCTACGCGTCAATCCGAATTGGGTTGGTGCTACCGTCGGGTTGTATATCTCCGGCGCATATTGGTTTACCGCCTCCACCTCATTCGCAAACCCCGCCGTCACAATTGCACGGAGTCTTACCGAGTCGTTTTCTGGCATTGCACCGACCGACGTGGCACCGTTTGTTCTCGCGCAGTTGATCGGTGCCGTCATTGCGGTAGTGTGTTTTGGATTTCTTCGCCGTAGCGAGACCGACCAATTTGGATTCGTAACGTCAAATCTGATATAGGTCCTAGTTCCATGGGTCGCAACAAACTCCTTCAAGCCTTGACTCTCGCTTTCGTGGCAGTTTTTGGCACAGCCCTTACTATCGGCGATAGTGCACCTCATTTCTCTCTGCAGGGGAGTGACGGTAAGACATACCAGCTCTCAGAACTGTTGCAGGAAGGCGCGGTAGTGCTCGCGTGGTATCCAAAGGCATTCACTAAAGGTTGCACGATCGAGTGCAAATCTCTCACGGAAAAAGGACACCTTATTCGTGAATACAACGCAAGCTACTTCATGGTTAGTGTAGACCCTATCGAAGACGTCACGAAGTTCGCTGAGTCGATGGCAGCCGATTTCCCACTATTGGCAGATCCAGATAAGTCTGTTGCTCAGCAATACGGTGTCATGAGCCCCTATGGCTTTTCGAGCCGACACAACGTTTATATCGGTACCGACGGCAAAATCCTCGCGATTGACACAAAAGTCAATCCCGAGACAGCAGCCGAGGACATTGCCGCTCGCTTGGCCGAGCTCGGAATCGAAAAACGCGAAGCCTAATCTAGGCCGAAGCTGCGCCGACATTAGTCGTTCGGCGCAGCTTCTTCCGCTTCGACTTGCGGGAGCAGTTCATCTAACGTCATCGCCATGTCCTTGGCGATATAAGTGGAAATGCCATACTGTCCCGCTACACGATCCGATGTCGCGACCCAGTCATCCTCTTCTTCAAGGTGATAGAGCGATAGTTGCGTTTCACCTTTGGCGTCTGTCCAGCTTAGAAGAGCGGTGGGTTCCGTAGGAAGATCGGCATCGCTGATCGTGTAAACGTTCAGGTTCTCAAAACGACCGATTACCTTATCGAGGGCCTCCGCATCAAGCTCAACGCCACCCTCGGCGACCCACTCATCGTCGACCAAGTTCACTACGTACTCGCCTTCATGGACTAGCCGTTGAAGATCCCCTTCGGGTCGAAGTAAGCTCTTGTTTAGCCACGACGAATTGTCCGAACCAAGTTCGTAGTTCGAAAATTCGATCGCAAACACAGGACCACCCTCTACGCGACTAACGTGAACTTTTCGATAACCAGGTGAAGTGCCGAAGAAGGCGTCCGCAACTATCTCATCGCCTGCATGAAGGGTCAGTCGTTTCTGGAATTTATCTTCCGTGACCTCAAAGCGGTCAGCGGTCGTTGAACTCGTCGCTACGGGCCAGCCTGTCGATGCATTCACGAGTTTGTCGAGCACGTCGTTTACCTTTTCGACGTCCGCCGGTTTACCATCGGCAAGTCGCCAATCCTCATCGACTTTCTGTAAATCGATCATTTGGCCTTCACTGAGAACCTGGATTGCTGTAATCAAATCCGGATTGAAATCGAAAAACGCCGTAGGTTCATCTGGTGGGCGTATGTTCCATGCCAATACGACACCCACGACTAACACTTGTAGAGCGAACAATCCCGCTAGTACCGCTCGATTCATGCTACGCCTCCAAATATCTCCTGATATCGTCGGTTACGTTGTGATCGTCTGAATACATAAACCCCGAACGTCGCGGCGATGAGCAACAACGCTAACGCGTAGTTCACATATTCCCAAACTTGCTTATCCACGTTGCCTAACGGTGGCAACGTTCGATTGAAGTAGCCTCGTCCACGAATACTCATTAACGCCGTATCCTCGACGGACCAATCAACGATATTCGCGATGAGCTGAAGACTCTCGGTGTATCTTTGACCGCGGGCGGAAGCCAACATACCTAACGCTGTGTCCGACACGAACGAAGACGAGCCGATCACAATCAATCGAGCAGATTCAGGCGATTGCGTAATCACACTTGCGACTGTACCTAACGAATCTTCCGGCTCAATCAACTCAGCTGCGTCCTCTGCTCCATGATCGTGACCATGTTCCAGCGAGCTAGCTGCCGCGTCATCCGACTTCGCTTCCTCGTCTTGTTCCGCAGCCGAAGCAACCGCTTCCGCATAAATAGGTGACTCCGTAAAAAACGAGTTGAATCGGCCCTCTAGGAGGACCCCAACGGTTTCTTCACGTTGCTCAGAGCCCGGAAGGTAAGGAGACTCGCCCGACGCATCGACCTTAGGCCGGATATCGGGCGCACTGTCTCGCCACGTGGTATTGCCGGTATTCAGCAACGCAGTAACGCTCCGGCCAGATTGATTTGTGTCATCTACCTTGATAGGTGAGCTCCAAGGTAACGCAAGCTGGTTCAAACTGTTCGTGATCGGACTCTCGGCATTTAAGCCATCGCTTGGCAACTCCAGGAAATAGGGGTAGTCGAACATGCGCACTTCTTGGATTGAGATCGGTCCGACTTGGCGAGTGACCGGCAGCGGCAGCTTCGAGTTATTCGTGTCCATGAGCATCGCCTGCTCAATTTCGATCCCGTGATGCTTGAGCCAATCACTCATGCCTGTATTCGTGGGAATGGCTGTCATCGAAGCTTGCGTCAGGGTGGTCGTGTATGCACTGGATGCAACCACGACAGTTCCGCCAGCCATCAAGAACTGATCCACGTGGAACACCTTCGTGTCGCTGAGCGCGTCTGGGCTGACAACGATCAACAAATCTGATTCCGTAGGTACCGGTGTCTCAAGAGAAACTTTCTGGACGTCAAAGTCCTCAGTCAACGAGGCGTATATCTCGCGATAGTCGTCGACTTGCTGCGGTTGCTGCATGTACGGGTTTTGCGGCATCGGTGGCGGAGGAGTCGGACTGTAAAGTGCGATGGAGGTAAGCACCTCCTCCAAAATACGGTTGAAACCCTCAGCATCCATTCCGTCTGGGATTGGCAGCGTCACGACGATACGATCATCCGTCAGTGTGAGGTAGTAATAGAACCGGTTGACGTCAAATAGACTCGCCGCCATAGGCTGAAATCCCAGCTCGGCCGCAATTCGTTCAGCAACGGTACCGTCATCTGCCTCCGGATCGACAATGCTCCAGGAAAATTTACCGTTTGACCCAGCTTCAAGTTCTTCCAATGCGCTAACCAGCGGAGCCCTACCTTCTTCAAGTTCTGGCGGAAGCGTTGCCGAGGTCGAAATGTAGCCTTCGAAACGCACAGATTGAGTGATAAAGTCAAACGGCGAACCGCCACTTCGAAAACCGGATTGCACTTTCTTTATTGCGCGTGTGATCTGATATTCCGGGTTCTTGAGTTGCACGTCCAAATCGAATTCACTCGCTGCTTTCACCTCGATGAGGTCTTGAAATCCCAACACTTCGTAGTCATCGCCATACATCACGAGCACATTGAAATAGGAGTTAACGAGACTCGCTTCATGACGATCTCGAACTTGGAACGGTACGGGGCGAATACCGTACTTCGAATTCGCCTCGTCCTCTAATTCCGGATTGGTTGTTGGATCCACCAACTCGACACGTACGACATTTCGACCAGAAATCTCGTACTCTGCGAGCAAATCACTCAGCTGCGGTACTAATGGTGCAAGTAATGGATGCGTTTTTGCACTAAAGTAGCCTCGGATCAACAGTGGTTCTGTCAGCTGCGACAGTTGACTCTTCGTTACAGCTGAAATGGAGTACTGGTCGCCTTGCGTGACGTCCCAGCGAAGAACCTTCACGTAGTTCAACCAGACATTCGCGATTAGTAAGTTCGCGACTAACAGACCTAGCAACACATGCGTACTACGATGCTTGTCAGAGTTTCCAGAGTCACTCCAACCCATGCTTCGAAGCGCATGTACATTTAAGGCAAGAAACGTGAGCGTGACGGATACGTAAAAGTACAGATCCCGAAAATCAACCACGCCTCGAGTAATTGACTCGAATCGCGATCCTGATCCAATGCCGCGGAGGACGTCAGCAGTCTCGTTAGCCACAAGCTCAGTCAGGAACGGACTACCGATCGCGTAGAACACACCGCATGCGAATACGGTAAGGATTAACGCGACAATCTGGTTTTCACTTCGCGCGCTGACGAACACGCCAATGCTCAAGTAGGCGCTACCGAGCAGAATCGACGCTACGTAGCCGGCAAATACAGGACCCCAATCGATGTTGCCAAGCAGGGCTACAGTGATCGGTATCGGGAGCGTCATCCCTAGCGCAACAACAAGCAACATAAGGCATGCGAGGAATTTGCCAGCGACCAATTCCCAGGCGCGAACCGGCATCGTGGAAAGAAACTCGATGGTCCCTACTCGTCGTTCATCGCTCCAGGATCGCATCGTCAAAGCGGCAGCGAGGAAGATCAGGAGGATGGGTAACCATTCGAACATGGGTCGAACATCCGCAATATTGCGTGCGAAAAACTGTTCGACCCAGAAAAACACGAACAACGTGATGCCAAGATATACGGCGAGAAAGAGATAACCTATTGGCGATGAAAAGAACATCGACAGTTCTTTCCAAGCGAGATCAAAACTGGTATTACGCTGCATTGGTACCCTCGTTTACCTGAGCAAAAAGAGATTCCAAGTCGTGTCGCTCTGGACTGATGCCGTACACAGCGACATTCGCTGCGACGAGCTTCGGAACAATCTCGTTGATTAACGTATCCGCGTTCCCCGAGTCGCCAACGTGCACGAGGAACTCGCCCGCTTGGCTTCCTTTATCAACTCGCATACCTGTCAAGTTGCTCAATTGCTCGCGACTCGAATTGCTCCGCACCGATATGCGGGCAGCGCGATGCAGCTCATCTAATCGTTCGTCCACTACGAGCTCACCATCTCTCATAATCAACACGCGATCGCAGATCGCATCGACTTCCTGCATGATGTGTGTGGACAGAATCACGGTTGAAGTCTCCGCTAAGCGTTGGATTAACTCCCGCATCTGAATCGTTTGGGTCGGATCAAGTCCGTTGGTCGGTTCGTCGAGAATTAGTACTGGCGGTTGATGCAATATCGCTTGCGCGACTGATACGCGCTGTTGAAAACCTCTAGACAACGTTCCGATGGTATCGAGGAATCGCTCAGATAAGTCAGTGTCGACCACAACCTTCTTAATACTCGAAGCTCTTTCCTCATACGGGATTCCCCGCATTGTCGCAGCAAACATCAAGTAGTCTGCTACTGACATCTCCCCATAAAAAGGTTGACTTTCGGGAAGGTAACCGATTTGGGCTTGAGCTGCCACTGGATCGTCCTGGACCCGCACGCCATTGACCCATGCTTCTCCAGACGAGGGTTCTATGAATCCGGTAAGTAACTTCATGACGGTCGTCTTCCCGGCACCGTTGTGACCTAAAAGTCCAACGATCTCACCCGGCTCGATTTCAAATGAAACGTTGTCGGCGGCTCGAACTGTACCGTAATGCCGACTCAACTCCACTGACTTAAGCATAGATGTACCTCAATCCTCCTGTTTATCGTGTATTCGATAATAGCTTACACATGCCCATTAGTGCTTCCTCGCGCACAGAAACGACGTAAGGGTTCGGGCACCGAAGAATTCGACCATATAGGACAACAAAACGTGAAAGATGTTGCAGGAAAAACGGCGTTCGTGACAGGCGGTGCGAGTGGTATGGGATTGGCGATGGTTCGATCATTTGCCAACGCAGGCATGAAGGTTGCAGTCGCTGATATCGAAGCCGAGCCATTGAACGCAGTCGTCGAAGAGTTTGAGGAGACGAATGCTTCCGTCATTGGCTTGCAGGTCGACGTCGCGGATCTAGAGTCGGTCACGGAGGGTGCGGCAAAAACAAGAGAGGCTTTCGGCCAAATACATGTGTTAGTCAATAACGCAGGAATCGTAACGGGGGGAACGTTCGCAGAAGCCGAACCTAACGACTGGCGGTGGACCATGAACGTCAATTTAGACGGTGTTTACAACGGTCTAAACGCATTCCTCGCGGACATGATTGCTCACGGTGAAGGCGGACATGTGGTTAACACCGCTTCGCTTGCCGGACACATCGCCGTACCGAACCTTGGTGTTTACGGCACGAGCAAGTTCGCGGTAGTTGGTCTCTCGGAAACGCTGCGGATCGAGTTAGTAGAACACGGGATCGGTGTTTCCGTTTTGTGTCCAGGCGTTGTCAATACGAATATATTCACAGCAGGTCGGAATCGACCATCAACATTAGCTGCTGAACGCGAAACAAATTTTGAGCGCGCTAGGACGGATTCTGAGATAGCGGATAACGAGGTCATGCGCAACATCATCGAGCCCGATGTGGTTGGTGATATGGTGCTACACGCAATACAAAACGACCAGTTCTACATCTTTACGCATCCTGACTTTGCGCCTATCGTTCGCGCCAGAACCCAGGAAATCGAGAACGCATTCGCCTATTGGACCGAATATTGTGGGTAGTGCTGCGTTTTGACATTAGGTTAATCCCAAAACGTAAGTTGGCGGATCACTGGAGTCTCTCGTGAGAACGCTCCTCCCGCGCCCAGATGCCCCACTACCAGAGGCCACTTCAATTCGGTACTGATCCCTATCTGTCTGCGGGCACTTTTCTAGCGCTCGTTTAGCAATGTTGATGCTGGCGTTGAGATCGGCGTTGATTTTCAGACCACACTCACCGCAATGGTAAAGGGAGACGCAACCACAATGGCTACACGTCTGTGACGTATGTTTAGGGTCGACAAGGACCGTCTCACGGGCTTTGTACGCGGTCAGCAAAACGACCCGATGCCAACTTTTATTCAGGATCTCGCGGTTAAGACCTGACTTAGCTTTCACGTGCTTGCCCGGCTTATCAGGGGTGCCTTTGGCTGACTTGGTCATGCCTGCCACGTTGAGGTCTTCAAAGGCTACAACCCTGCTTTTCGCGAGGTCTTTGGATACATGGTGAGCCCAGTTATGGCGGATATGCCTTTGCTTGGGTTTCGCTTTCGCGATGCCTAGGTACGTGCTTTTAGAACGCTTGGAACCCTTCTGCTGTCGGGCTACTTTTCTTTGGTAGCGTTTGATCTTCGCCTCGAGCCTGGACCCATCAGGCAACTGATGGTGGTTGCCGTTGGAACATGCGACAGGGATCGCAACACCCACGTCGACGCCCAAGACAGTACGTTCGGTGGGGTAGTCTTGCGGGTCTGCGTCGAGTTCGTACACGAGATAGGCGTACCACTTGCCTAGTTCTTCCTTGACGG
>JAGWBO010000021.1:0-3567 GCA_021295855.1 Pseudomonadales bacterium
GCCGGCTAAACGAAGGTCCGTTGCGTCTTGAACGTTCCGTACGCCCCCTCCTACCGAAAGTGGGATGAAAACCTCTTGCGCAACTTGCTCGACAACCTCAAGCATGATCTTACGACGGTCGCTCGACGCTGTGATATCGTAAAACACGAGTTCGTCGAGTCCATCGAGGTAATACTCACGTGCCTTCTCGACTGGATCACCGATGTCCTTGGTAGTCTCGAACTTGAGACTCTTCGCGAGTTTGCCATCGCGCACGTCTAAGCACGCAATGACGCGCTTGCTAAGCATCGCGACCGTCCCACGAAACAAAATTACGGATGAGTTCTAAGCCGACTCGACCGCTCTTTTCAGGATGGAACTGTGTCCCGAAAAAGTTTCTAAAACCCAGTGCACAACAGAATGAGGACTCGTAGTCAGCTCGAGCATATACCGTGTCTTCGTGCGCTGGTTCTGGGTAGTACGCATGAACGAAGTAGAACTCATCGCCCTGTGTTAGGTGCTTTAGTATGGGATGCGGTTTGACGACTTGCACATCGTTCCATCCCATATGAGGTATTTTTAGACCTTCACTCTGCATCTTGAAACGTCGCACCTGACCCGGGATTAAGCCGAGTGTTTCAACGTCTGCTTCTTCGGAACGATCCAACGATATCTGTAAGCCGATGCAAATTCCTAAGATCGGCGTACCGTCCGCGAATGCATCGAGTAACGCTTTGTCAATGCCTCGACTCTGGATACTGCGCATCGCCGCACCCGCGTGGCCCACCCCAGGAAAAATAACGCGCTCGGCTCGTCGAATGCGCCTAGGTTCGGAGGTAATTTCCGCATTGACGCCTACCTCTGAACAAGCTCGCTGCACGCTGCGCAGATTACCGGCATCGTAATCGACTATAACAGTCATGACGAGGATCTCAAAGAATCAGTGAACGCAGTCCAACCACAGGTTTAAGGTTTTAGTGGCTTTGCGAAGACGCGGGATTTTAATAACGAATCTAGGCACGCCAGCGGCACCTACGCGCGCCGCGGTCAAGGAATATCTATCCGAGTTCCTTATGGACCCGCATGTCATCACCTTGCCAGGACCGCTACGTTACCTCGTAGCGCCGATTCGGCAGCCGCCTATGCAAAGATTTGGACTCCAACAGGAGGTCCGCTACGAGACCATGCGGAGTTGCTTGCGCAACGCGTGCGGGAAGCAACGTCGCTTCCTGTTGAAATCGGCATGCGTTACGGCGAGCCGAGTTTCGTACAAGCACGTGAATTGCTGAATGACGTTTGTGACGAAATATTGGTCATATCCGCCTATCCGCATTACGCGGAAAGTACCTACGAGAGCACGGTCGAACGTCTAAAGCATGTCTTTCGAGGCACGCGAACCCTTATCACTCCACCCTACTTTCAAGACCCGGCTTTTATCGCAGCGCATGGCGAGCTACTGAATGAGCATTTGCGACCCGATGTGGACCATCTTGTCTTCAGTTTCCACGGCGTGCCTGAATTGCACATTCGTCGCGCCGACCAATCGAGACGCCATTGCCTTCAAAATGGCGATTGCTGCGAGCGGGAGCACCCAACGCAGGCGACGTGCTACCGATTTCAATGTCTGAGAACGGCAAAATTACTGAGAAACCGGATCTCAATCCCTACATCAGTCGCTTTTCAATCGCGTCTTGGCCCTGCGAAGTGGCTTCAACCGTATACGATCGACGAAGTTCGAAGGTTGGCTAAAAATGGCGTCCGCAACCTGGCGATCGCTTGTCCGTCTTTCATTTCAGACAACGTCGAGACGCTATATGAGATCGGTCACGAAATCCGCGAGGTGTTTCTCCATACAGGTGGTAAACGACTGGACGTGGTACCCTGTCTGAATGAATCTGATGCTTGGGTGCGATTGGTGGTGAGTTGGGCACGTAATGACAACGAAAAGCACGTTATTTTGAATGAAATTTGATTAGATATCGGGTAATCCACCATATTTCAATGCAAGCGTGTTATAAATTCCCGCATTAAGTTCGTTAATCAAGTACGAGGGGTCGACCTTAATGGACGTATTCAAATCTTGGCTTCGTGTCGCACTAGTGGCACTGGTAGGCGCGTTTATCGCAATCGGATGTGCTGACACTGGTGGCGGTGGCGGCGATGATGCTGCACCGGCTGAAGAATCAGAAGCTGTAACAGCTACAGGGATGGTTCCAGCTGAAGGCGGCGAAGACGCAGCTGAAGAAGCTGGCGAAGAAGCTATGATGGAGCTAGAACCAGCCGAAGACGCTGCTGCTGAAGGCGGCGAAGAGGCTGGCGAGGAAGCCATGACTGAGCTTGAACCAGCTGAAGACATGGCAGCCGACGAAGGTGACGGCGGAGACGCCGAAGCTGCTGCTGAAGAAGCACCGGCGGAGTAGCCACTCTTCGACATAACTGCTCGCACGACGCAGCAGAATTTAGTTTTCTAAAAGATCGCCTCGACTGCGAATGCAGTCGAGGTGTATTTTTTGCGTCGTCTAGTAAGGCAAAGAAGAGAACTTTCTCAACGGCTATTGTCTTGCACTTAAGTCCTCTCACGCGACAATCCAGTGTCTTGCGTCAGACTCCCATCGCGTGTGTGACGCCGAATCGAGTCGTAAAACGACTGAATTAACGTACGCGAATACATTGATTTTCGCGCTACAAATCGAACCGGTCGATTCAAACCTTCACTCCCTAAATCTATCGTCTGATCTGTAGCAATCGAGAGCGCATTAGCGACACCCAGCGGAATCAAGCCATGCCCAAAGTCCGCTAGAGCCATCTGCGCCACAGAAAAGAACGACTCCAAGGACGTTGCGCGCGTCAAATTCAAGCGCTCCATGTCATCCTCCATCGCTGCCCACGCGCCAGAACGTGACTCGATGGTCATCACCTGTAGCGGGTCTCCAACGCGATATTGCATCGTTTTTAACCCCGTGGGAACGATGACCATAGATTCAAGATAAACGATATCCGATTGCAGATCTGACTCCGCATCTGCCGATCCCGTACAGATACCGACCATGAGTTCGCCTGAGCGCAGACGATCAAGAACGACCGGTGATCGCTGCGCATGAAATTCGAAGTTGACTTCGGGCATATCCGCTCGTACAGCGGCGAATAGACGAGATCCCCAACTACCGAGAATCGACTCGGATACGCCGACGATGATCCGACCGCTTTGGAGCGCCGTGTCCTCGAGAAACACACTCCGCACCTCCTGAAGCAGCGGCATCGTCCGATCAACGAGCTTCCGACCATGTTGTGTGAGGACGACACGTCGTCCGTGTCGTTCGATAATCTTCTTGCCGTAGTAGTTCTCTATCGCTGCGATTCGCTTGCTAACCGCCCCTTGTGAGATGTTCATACGGGTGGCTGTTTCCTTCATCGTGCCGGTGTGGGCTAGTTGCACAAGAGTTTCGAGATTCTTAATCAATTAAATCAACCTCCTATCGAACTATTCGCTCGGTTCGTTTTGAAGCATTGTGCCGTTCGAGAGGGTGTCATCTGCGTTTTAGCCGTCACCGATTCCGTAGTTTAGTGAATGCACCGTTTCTGTTTTAA
>JAGWBO010000021.1:3734-4058 GCA_021295855.1 Pseudomonadales bacterium
GGTTCCTACGCGAACACACCGTATGGCGCATTCTTCCATGGTATTTCATCGGAGTATTTCTCACGACGGCACTATTTGGCGTTTTGATGATCGTGGCAGATCCAGCTGTCGTTCTCATCGCTGCGGGAGGTCTACCTTGGATCAGTCAGTTCACGCCAAAGCGATTCAAATTAGACGTTTCGCGCCCAATTGTGGCGTTCATTTGTGGCATCGTCGTCACTGCTGTGCAACTCGTGGCTGGCGCGTCGGGACCGATCCTAGATGCTTTCTATCAGCGTACCGACTTAAATCGATTTGAAATCGTCGCGACCAAAGCTTTTACGC
>JAGWBO010000021.1:4240-22848 GCA_021295855.1 Pseudomonadales bacterium
AGCAGTCACTATCGGTGGCGTAATCGATCTTTTAAACCGATAACGTAACGAACGAAGTCGTAGTAAATCGGTCGCGGATACCTCGATACCGCCTACAACTCTAACTATCTGCCGTTTCAGGAACTTTGGAAACAGGTTCTACCACAAACAACAGATCTCCCGCGTTAACCTGCTGCCCGGTCGCAACGTTTATCCGATTGAGTTTGTAGCGCGTATTCTCAGAGAAAAAGACTTGCTCAACCGTGTTGATGTCACGCAGTCGCATCGGAGAAAAGACCTTGAACGCTTCGAGTTGGCAGAGAATGTCTTCGATGCCGATTACATCGTTCACGTTCACGTAATCTGGGTCCCCCGGCGTCGGCTTGATATAGAAGATGCCGGTCGAAGGTGCTAACACCCTTAACTCAGCGCTATTTTCGATCTGGATGGCGTCCCAACCAACTGCTTGTGCATCAACAGCTGCCATATCGTCGATTTCTTCAATCAAAGCATCTGCATCGATAGTCTTCAGCAGTTTTGGCAGGTAGCTCGTATCGTAAACGCCGTCTAGGAAACCCTTATCCGTCAAAATGGTTCGTAGCAAAGGTATATTCGTATAGATACCTTCAAGCGTGACTTGGCTCAAGTATTCGACTAATTTCTTTGCCGTCGAATCCCGATCTTCACCGTGTGCAATCACTTGCATGATCATGCTATCGTAATACGGAGAAATGAACTTGCCCTGACCTGCAGTACTGATGATCTCAATGTCGTCATCAGCCGGGAAATCCCACTTAGCGATCTCACCTGCACTCGGACGCAATACCAATTCGCCATCGCTATCGCGCACCAATCGTTCCGCGTTAATACGCGCTTCAATTGCGTAGCCATCAGAACGAACTTCCAGATCCTTAATGCTCTCGCCTCCGGCGATGCGAAACTGCTCCGCGACGATGTCAGTACCTGAAACGAGCTCAGTTACCGGATGTTCGACTTGAAGTCGCGTATTCATCTCCATGAAATACACGGCATCTGCGTCTAAGTCATAGATAAATTCAACCGTGCCAGCGCCAACGTAACCGACGCCACCAGCGATTGCCGCACTGTGTTGTAAGACGTCGTCCAGCAGATTGTCCGGCAACATCGTTGAACCAGACTCTTCGATGACTTTTTGCTTGTCTCGCTGAACACTGCAATCACGGATGCCGAGAACCTTCGTGTTACCTTGACTGTCACGCAAGACTTGTGCTTCGATGTGGCGGAGTTTTGTCACGAATTTCTCGAGATAAACGTCGCCGTTCCCGAACGCGGCTCGCGCTTCGACCGTAACGCGTTGGAATGCTTCGTAGAAACCTGCGGCAGATTCAACGACTTGTATTCCCTTACCGCCGCCACCGTGAACTGCCTTAATGAGCACGGGATAGCCGATCTCTTCCGCCATCTCTGCCGCAGCATCAGCGTCAGTCACGATCCCATGGCTGCCTGGTACCACAGGTACACCAAACGCTATGGCAGACTTGATCGCATTGGACTTGTTCCCCATCGTCTCCATACTGCTAACCGGAGGTCCGACGAAGTTGATGCCGTGAGACCGGATCAGGGACGCGAACTGGCTGCTTTCAGACAGAAATCCGATACCTGGGTGCAAAGCGTCCACGTGTTCATTTTCGGCGACTACTAAAACGGAGCGTGCATTGAGATAACTTTCGTCGGGTGTGCTGCCGCCGATCGAAACGAGCTGGTCCTTCGGACCAAGCATGTCCGCTGCTACTGATTCGACATCGGGATCGGACTGAACGAGAACCGTCTCGATATTCTGAGATTGTGCGACTCGAACGATCTTCGAAGCTGCACAGCCCCGCGCATGAACTAGTACGCGCCGAACCGGACGATATAGGTCTTGTTCCTCGCCTTGTCGCGGTGCTGATAGCGGTAGTGCAGTCCCAAACGTGTAATCGTCGCTTAGGACCGTAGCAACTGCATCTTCAACCGTCGCAGTTGGCGTCGGTATATCAGGATCAATCGCGCGTAAATCATTGTCAAGCGCTTCGTAGAACGGATGTTTAACCAAACCCTGCATGGACTCCGGATTGCTCGCGAGGTAGTTTGCGAGGATAGATTCCGCTGGAAGATGGCTTGGAATCACAATCTGTCCCGCAAACGGCATGCTCGTACCCGAGAAGTAGTGGGTATGGACCAACGGATGGGTCACGAAACTCGCTTGTGCGCCACCCGTACAGTCTCCATGACCGAAGACGATCACGGGCAAGTCAAAGTCACATATAAAACGCGTAATCCGGTCGTTAATCGCAGCCATCGAGAACAATGCACCCGCGCCTTCTTTGGTCTGCATCCCTCCGGAGGAGATGAAGCAGATCACCGGCAGTTGTTCTTCAGCGCAGCGGACCAATAGTGTGCAGAACTTCTCTGCACTCGCCATATCGAACGCACCAGCCTGGAAGTCCGGATTCGAGATCACGGCGCCCACACGAACTTCGCGTTTCGCGAGTTTGAACTTGCCGATACCGGTTACAACTCCCGCCGGTGGTTCGTCCTTGTCCAACGCCTTTTCAATCGATTCGCGGAAACCTGGAAAATCACATGGATCGCTGCTCAACAGGTCGCGACCATTCTCTTCAAACTCGGTAAAGAATCGATCAATGAAGGCTCTGTGGCTCGTAAGCCTCAAACGCTTGTATTCGCCGATAGTTTCCTGAATCTGCAAGTCGCGATATGCGATCTGAAGACGGTTCCAGAAATCCCGACGGCGGCCGATATTTTTGGGGCGAATGTTGCCGGTGAACTTCCCTGTACTGCGCTCACTATCGACGAAACTAATCAACAAACTTTCGAAGAACTCTTTCACAACGACGAAGAGAGTGTCGGACAAGTCCGTGTGAATGAGTTTCTTCCACTCCTCGACCGTTGCGAAGAAAGTTTTACTCAAGCGGGTCTTCGACAACTGACGGAACCAATCCAAAAACGTGTCGCGACGGACACGCATCGTGCTGTCGTCTCGTTCTTCGTCGGGTTCGATCCGATCAAGAGCTACGGCGAATGTCTCTTCAATCAAGTCCGAGACTGTCTGCCGGTCGAGTGATTGCGTACGTTGAGCCTGATCCGCAATCTGCACCAACCTACCCAATAGTTCATCGTAGATCACATCGAAGAGTTGGAAGTTGCGAATTTCGTCTACGAAGCCGGCACGAAGTTCTTCGTTGAACAGCACATCCACAATGTTGATGTCGGTCGCATCGTCTGCGAGCGCTCTGCGCTCACGAGGTTGCCGTAGCTGCGAACCATACTGATCATTGAGGATACGGCGATTGGCTTCAATCGGCGATGACTCATTCTCTGTCGCACTATTTCCGAGCGGTCCAGAAACGAGCGCAAGGTTTAGCTCGACTGAGATCTGCATGCGCAGCTGATCTTGCGAATAACTTTGAAGCCAGTCGCTCGAGCGTAGGAACATCTTCTTGCCGTCATGGGAGAAACGCTCCATTAATGTGGGCATCAGCCGCTTGTCATGCGACATCGCGGTCATAAGCTGATTGACATCAGGAATATCCGCGGGCGTAACGAAGAACGCTGCGTCGGTCGCGTTGGAGAGATTCTGGTGCAACAGCGCCAGATTGCCGGCCGATTCGACTTTCCAATGGTTGTATAGATAACTTACATACGTCGCAAGTAGTGCTTTCCGCGCAGCCTCAAAGTTTGCTTTGGGTTCGCCTCGAATCAAACTCAAAAGCGTCCCGCGATTTTCGTCTTTTTCAGACTTCCTGCTGACGTAGTTCTTCCATGCCGAGTTGAGCGACGTGTCGTACATCAATCGGTCTGGATCCAGAAACCACCGAAAATAGATTCGATTGCGTTCCCGTTCAACGCGCGATTGGAGGTCACCCACGGTCTTACGTCGCGTCGTTAATCGACCATACTGCTGCTTGCTCGCTGCTTTGATTCGACGTCGAACCCGTAAGTAACGTAAATAACGCAACGCATCGCCGAAGACGTTACTGAATTCCGTCGGGGTTCCGAAGCCGCCAAGATCCCCCATGCTCTCTCGCTTCTTTGCACGAGACGATGGTTCTAAATAGCGCGTCAACGCCTGTCGGTGGTACTCCACGATGTAAGGGTTGCTGCCGACGAATGCGCGCGCGCTTTTTTCGATCGAGTCAATACCCGTTACGATCGCTTTCTTGAGATTGTTGAATTTGTGTTCTTCTCCAGGAACGTAGTCGATGATGCCATCGATGTTGCCCTGATTCATCAGTTCGAACGGCGAAAGTCCGACCTGTTTAGCACACTCTTGCCACGAGACGTTTAAGCGGCGAGCGATGCTTGCCAATCCCTGCGGCTGGATTGTGCTAAACACGCCGTCGCGCAACGAGAGGATCATGTTGCTCGCGGCAAGTGGAATCGCACCACCCGAATAGCCGACGCCAAAAATGATCCCGATGTTAGGCACATCGACGGAAGACATCTCGGCGATCAACAACGAGATTTGGTGCGCTTGATTGTTGCGGTTCGCGATTTCATCACCCGCAGCACCCGGTGTGTCCATAAGGCTCACGATTGGGATATTCCGCTGACTACACCGACGAACAAATTGGGCTGCTTGTCGATGATGTTCCGGCATCCACTCACCGTTTCGGACGCGACGATTCTGTGCAACGACTCCGACCGGTCGAACAGCATTAGGAAACTCAACATCAATGATCGCGTCGAGATATGGACCATCGTCGGTCAGGTCGCGTACCACCCCGAGTTGTGGAACGATCTCGGCGGTACTAGCACGCCGGGTGTTTTCACCCGGACTGACGACTCGTTCAATATAGGAATCGATGTCGAGACGATCAAGCGCGGCGGATTGCCTTGCAATCTCGTGTCCACTCAACAGACCTTGAACGCTGAAAACTGCCTCTGGATCGGCCGAGGGGAAGAGATCGAATTCTTTAGCGAGTCGCTCGGCTATTAAATAAAGCCGATCGCCTTCCTTTATCGCACTGTCCATTTGCAGGAGTCTCAAACTCGCCAACGGTAAAATTCTACCGTGCAAACAGCATGGTAACCCGAGCAGTCAAAGACTGTGCAAATCGGTATTCCCACTAACAATTCGGCGACGAGAAACAATGTCAAACTTGGCCATCGCCGTCTTGACCGTATCTGATACGAGAACTCCAGAAACCGACACGTCTGGAGATCTGCTGGTCGCCTTGTTATCTGAGGATGGCCACCAACTCGCCGCACGAACGATAGTTAAAGACGATATCTACCAGGTACGACGGATCGTTAGTGAATGGATAGCCGATTCGGCTATTCAAGTCGTCGTGTCTACCGGCGGCACTGGTTTTAGCGGACGCGATACGACACCCGAAGCATTGACACCACTCTTTGATACAACCATCGAAGGTTTTGGGGAGCTCTTCCGACAGGTTTCATACGACGAAATCGGTAGCTCGACCATCCAATCCCGCGCAGTTGGGGGTATCGCCAACAATACCTTGCTATTCGCCTTACCTGGCTCAAATGGAGCGTGCCGTACCGGCTGGGAGAAAATCCTTCACGATCAATTAGACGCGAGTTTCCGCCCTTGCAACTTCGCCGAGTTGATTCACCGTAAATTAGAAAATGGGGAACATTGATGACCGCCTACCTACTGGGTGCAAAACGTACACCGATTGGCAGCTTTCAAGGCGCCTTGAGTGGTGTAAGTGCCACTGATCTAGGCGCGCACGCAATCCAGGCAAGTCTCCACCATGCGGGGATAGAAGCTGATCAGGTCGATGAAGTGCTAATGGGTTGCGTCGTGAGCGCGGGTTTGCGGCAGGCTCCCGCTCGACAGGCGATGCGAAAAGCTGGTATCGACGATTCGACTCCTGCAACTACCATCAATAAAGTCTGCGGCTCGGGCATGAAAGCCACCATGCTTGCGGCGGATCAGATTCATCTCGGCCATGCAAACTACGCGGTCGCTGGTGGTATGGAAAGCATGACAAACGCACCCTTCATCGTTCAAGGCGCACGCAAGGGCTTGCGTATGGGGCACGGTGAACTTTCAGATACGATGTTTTGCGACGGACTGGAAGACGCCGAAACTGGTAAATCGATGGGTAGTTTCGCTCAAGAGACAGCGGATCAACATCAGCTCGGTCGTGAAGCCATGGACGAGTATGCGATCAGTTCTGTGAAACGTGCGCTTAGTGCGATGGACAGTGGTGATCTGAAGGCTGAAATCGAACCATTGAACGATGTGTTTGAGGACGAACAGCCACGACGTTCAAAAATCGATCGCATCCCGTCGTTACGACCCGCATTTGCCAAAAATGGGACGATCACCGCAGCGAATGCCTCGTCAATCAGTGACGGTGCGTCAGCACTTGTGGTTGCAAGTGAACAAGGTGTCCGTGACGCGAGTGGCGAACCGCTGGCTCGCATCGTAGCTCATGCCACGAACGCGATTCATCCATCCAAATTCACACTTGCACCCGTAGGTGCGATTCAACAGGTGCTTGACCATGCGGGATGGCATCAAGACGATGTCGACTTATTCGAAATCAACGAAGCATTTGCAATGGTCACGATGCTCGCAATTTCCGAGCTCGGTCTTGATCGTGACAAGGTCAATATCTACGGTGGCGCGTGTGCCCAAGGTCACCCTATAGGATCTACGGGCAGCCGACTTTTGGTCACGCTTGCACACGCACTACATGCGACGAATCAACGGAAAGGCGTTGCAGCCCTCTGCATTGGTGGCGGCGAAGCGACCGCGATTGCGATTGAACGAGTCTAGCTGCGAGGCGTTGACCTAACCACAGGTTTCTGTGATGGTTCCTCTACCTGTCATTGTTGGTTTCGGCGGCGTTAATCCCGCTGGCCGCGTCTCTTTCCATCACTCGTATCGACGCACCATTCTGGATGCGCTCGACGCGGAAAAACAAGCGACCACTTATCAGTCGCTCGCTGTGTTGATGGGTGTGCAGGACAAACTTCGAGATGCGCCTGAAGCCACCAAAGACTACATTGAAAACCACACACTAATTCGACGTATCGAACTCTGGGATCCTGATCACATCGGCGTACATAGTCGTGCGAAACTGAAAGCTAAAGACGGTGCGCCCCTCGTTATTCGGATGGCGCAAAACCAGTTGCCCACTGAGATTCCGGACTCCTGGCAGGTTAACCCCATTGAAGATGGTGACGTTGAAATCGCGATTAAGGACACCGCACAAGTCCTGTTGAATGACACGCGATCGTCAAGAGTGACTTCTGCCGGTCAACTTCCCACTGGGTTCGATCCCGCGTCGCTGTACGCATCTCGTAACCACCCGCGAGGTCTACAGCTAGCGATCATCGCGGCTTCGGATGCTGTTAACTCAATTGGTATCGATTGGACAGAATTACAAAATCTGGTTCGACCTGACGAGTTTGCCGTGCACGCTGGTTGTGCCATGGGTCAACTGGATACACACGGCGCAGGTGGCTTACTACAGGCGCCATTTCTCGGAAAACGCCCCACCTCGAAGCAAGCAGCGTTGTGTCTCGCTGAAATGGCGGCGGACTTCACGAATGCATACGTTACGGGCTCGCTTGGCAGTACAGGCGGTTCCATCGGTGCATGCGCCACATTTCTCTACAACGCTAAACAAGGCATCGACGAGATAAGGTATCGTGGCAAGCGCATTGCAGTCGTCGGGAGTACGGAAGCGCCCGTGACACCCGAACTGGTTGAAGCTTTCAGAACCATGGGTGCGCTAGCAGAAGATGAAGCGTTGATGGCGCTGGATGGCTCAAACGCGCCAGATAACCGTCGAGCGTGCCGACCATTTTCGTCAAATGCAGGCTTTACGATTTCGGAAGCTGGGATATTTCTAGTTCTTATGGATGAAGAACTCGCACTTGAGTGTGGCGCCGAGATATACGGTTCTGTAGCTGACATATACGTCAACGCGGACGGATACAAGAAGTCGATTCCTGGACCCGGCGTTGGGAACTACATCACCGTTGGCAAAGCGCTTGGTCTCGCACGTTCGATCCTGGGTGAAGAATCCGTGAGGTCACGTTCATTCGTTCACGCGCACGGCACCGGGACGCCCCAGAATCGCGTGACGGAATCTCATATCCTCAACGAGCTGTCAAAAGCATTCAAGATTGAGAAGTGGCCAGTCGCAGCGATTAAGGCTTATTTAGGACACACCCTCGCACCTGCGTCAGGTGATCAGATCACTTCCGCATTAGGCACGTGGGAGGATGGCTGGATCCCCGGGATTGCTTCGATCGATCACATTGCAGAAGACGTACATAGCGACAACCTAAGGATCGATCCATCACATTTAGAAGTCGGTGCAGACACCATGGACGTCGCGCTTGTTAACTCCAAGGGATTCGGCGGCAACAACGCGACCGGTGTCATCCTATCGCCTTCTAAGACAAAGGAATTGATTAAGCAGCGTCATGGGAAGGCAGCGTTCACAAGCTACGAATCCAAACGCGATCCAATCGTCGACAAGGCGCGGTCATACGACGAAGAGGCATTACGCGAAATCCCAAAACCGATTTACCGTTTCGGCGACGGAGTCATCGAAGGAGACGAACTGGGAATTAGTGCCGACGCAATTAACGTACCTGGTTATATGAAGGATGTCGATCTAGAAGTCAAGAATCCTTACGCGTAATAGCCGAGTTTAAACTTCTGCTGACGACTCGTTTCACTGTGTTCCTTCAGTTGTTCGGTAGGCCGTGGATTCGATTAAGAGACGTGCTAGTTGCGCTCAATATTGGGTCTTAAGTGATCGTCCAGAATCGACAAACAACCAATGCTCGTGCGAATCTACGTAGGCTACGTAGGTGGGTCAATCGGTCTCTTTTAATCGTTCTGATTCTCACCGCGATTGCACTATTTCTGTTTCCCGACCACAGGGACTCACTGAAGTGGTTTGCAGTTTCGATAGTGGTAATCTCTCTCTTTACTGCCAGAGATCGTGCTTCAGATGATGACACAAGAGAATGAAATTCTTTATAACTTCCTAACACTCACAAAGTGAGACTGATCCTACACAAATCGAGTCTCATGCTCGATGGTGCGGTCAGCCAACCAAAATCGAGACATGATGAGTGAACACAAATAAGCGTTCTAATGCCATTCAATGGTTGATAGAAGGTGTTTTTGTCGGAGTTGTTGCGATCTTCCTCCTAACGTGGGCATTTCCTGAAATCCGGGAGGCTCGAAGATTGCTATTCGCTTTAGTCGGCGGAACCATTCTCGTCTACGAATTGGGTCGGTGGATAGCAGACAAGCTGCTCGAAGATCACAAAGAATGAGGCTATGGCATTCGTTCGCGAGGTTTGCTGTACTAGACGCCAAGTGACGCGTGGAGAGCAATCACACTTCACTCCTGTCGATGAAATCTGAAGATTAACTATCCTTTGTCGTGCTCTAACCGAGTTTGAGGTAGGCGCACTCGTGCAGAGTTCAGAACCGCTGAGGCGAATACATGCCTACGTAGCCGGGAGCGTAATCCTTGCATTACTATCGATCACGTGCGTAACGCAAGCTGAGACGGGTGTGGTAAGGAATGCCACGATCGAGTGGCTCAGAGCTACGGATTCATCCCCAAATACTTGCGTCGTTCAGTTTGATGTTGACGTCGCAACCGCCGCATCGGAGAACGTGAATTGCGACGGTTCCTCCGTTGCGATGAAGTGCGGCGGAACCACAGACGGTGTCCCTTCTCGTACTTTCGATTTAGCCATGTTCGCATTCGAGAATCGCCGCGAGATTTCCGTTCGCGTCGATGACTCTCAGAAACTCGGTGACGTCTGTTACGCAACGCGAATATGGGTGACACGAAAATTAGCGGAGTGCACCGAAGACGATGACAGCGATGACGACGACGATTGTGACGCGTACCATGATAGTGATGACGACGATCGTGACGACGACGACCGCGACGACGATTAAGGGAAAAACTTAAGAATCACATCGGATCTGTCAATACGGTTATTGCGTTCAATCGAGTTTTTTGCGACATTAGATTCGTTATTCTCGACTGAAAAATCTAGTAACAATGCTTCCCAGTCTCTGAAATTCCATCTCTGACATCTGCGGCGAGAAAGGAAGCATCGCAGCGTACTCGAGCGCCTTTGCGCCTTCACCACCACTCTCTCTCACGGCGACCAATCGACTTGACATCGCGTCAAAACCTTCGTCACGAAGTAGATCTTTGAGAGTCTCCGGGGCTTCAGTAAGGATAGGAACCATCCAGAACACATTCGGTTGTTGACCACGAAGGACCAAAGGTACTGATTCCCCAATTGCATCAAAGAGTGCCGAACCTTTCGCAATCCGCGTCTGAAAGGACGGCTCAGATTCGACGATTTGCCGACGAATGACTTGCTTAAGCGCGGTGCATGGTTGAGTGCGCAACCATCTCGCAAATGATTTACTGGTCGAAGATTGAGTCGCAGTGTGAATGACGGCTTCATGGTCAACGCCAAGCGACCGAAGTAATCCAACGAACAAACCGTAGACGAAGCGTTGCGTTGCGATCGTCATCATGGCAAATCGCACGACGCGAGCAGCGTATCGCCAGGTTGGCTGGACGGTATAGGATTGCAGCTCACGATCCATCGCTTCTCGCAGACTCGAATCTCGCACGATCGCGACTGCGCCTTGTAATGCCGTAGCCGTTTTCAAAGGTCCGAAGGAGAACAATGACAGAGTTGCTCCTTCCGATCCAGACCAGTCGTGTCCCGCGAAGGCTTGTGCGCAATCCTCAACGACGTCCAATTTGAGACTTTTGGCGAGTTCTATGACTGGACTTAAGTCAAATCGATGTCCGAACAGGTGTGGTACGACAATGAAGCGGGTGTCCTCGTTGATGCTTGCTCGTAGCTGCGAGATATCCAATTTGGTCGTAATCGCGTCGATATCTGAGCCGATGACCCGAAGGCCATAGGATTCCGCGATTCGAAACATGTCCGGCACGTTCAAGCCAACAAAAATGCACTCGTCGCCTCGACTCCACCTTCGTGATCTCAAATACAAATCAAAGGCGGAACGAACCGAAATACAGAAGAGCGATCGATTTGACTCACTTCGGAATCCGGCTTCGAGAATTAGTGAGTGGTCCCTCTTCACGCACACTCGCAGTGCGAATAACACATCCATCCATGACACGTCAATGTCTTTGCACGGCCACATCCGTAGTCTCTTCATGTTTAGTTCAAGCTACGTGTCGTGGACGCACAAGCGTGTTAACGTTCAATCCGAGATAAAACTCGAACATGAACCGTGAATCGGCGGCGACATCCTACTATGCATGGAGTAAATCAGCCGAAGTAGAGAAACTAATGTCATCTCAAGCTAAACAACCTATCCAATCATCGAACATGCTACTTGAAGCTTTACGAACCTTATAGTTTGAGTGAGAATATCCACGAGGCGTGAGTCGAAGCAAAAACAACAACATCCCTCGCGAAGTCGTCCAAGCAGAACGGTAATCTAAGCCCCACTAGTCTATAGTTCTCAAAATGAATAAAGTAGACAGAGAAGCCATCGCGCAGTTCGAACGCGTCGGACGCTCGATCGCCGCGGCGCGTGTAATTGACCCGCCTTTTCCTCGTTCGTTCGAGGACGTCATCAAATGCATGTTAAGTATTGATCCAAGATGCATGATGGGAGGTATTAACCCGATAGGCGGCGATCTACCCTCCCACCGAGCGCAATTTGAGTTCTTTGAAGCGTGGAAGACGAAGCGGCAGCGAGACGAACATGGCGTATGACGATTTCAAAATCGTACTATGCAATTTGTCAGAGATACTTGGCGCTGAGGGAATCGAATGGGCGATAACCGGTGCCGTAGCTGCCAATCAATATCGTGATGAAGTTCGCGCTACGACGGACCTTGACGTAATCCTTGCCTTAGCAGGTGAATCTATTGACATTGTGCGGGATGCGCTACAAAAACGCGGTTGGAGTTCGACGGATGTGGTGGCTGATTGGCTATTGCGGGCCGAGCATCCGCGCGCTGGGAGACTGGACATACTGGCGACCACAACGGAATACGAAGTAGGCGCAATCGCTAGATCAAATCAAGTTGCCTTTGATTTTGACAACGATCACACATTCAACGTCCTCGCAATCGAGGACGTGTTGATCCTCAAACTTGTGGCTGATCGGTATAGCGACAATGCTGACGTTGAGTCCATCCTGGCAACGTACCCTAAATTGGATTGGGATTACATGGGTAAGTGGATTGCGACATTCGAACTAGAGGAACGGCTACGGCGTATCGAAGACGGAGCTTTGAAGGCTGGCATCCTCACCCGAAAGATCATCCCCAGTTTAGATCGCCGCAATACGTAAATCGGGCATTAAATATTCACCCATGATTGGCGCGAATTTGCATCGGGCACGGCACCGAATCGCTTAGTAGTAAATGGGTTGATAACCGAGGCCACAACTAGAAGACAGTAGGACTCCGCAATCCAAAACTATCGGGTATGTTCACGCTGACAAAACACGCTCCTCTGCATTCTTCTAATCCAGAGATCGAAAATACAAATCAAAGGCGCCACGACCCAAGACACAGAAGAACGATCGATTCGACTCACTTCGGAATCCGGCTTCTGTAATAGATGTGTGGTTCCTCTTCAAGCACATTCGCGGTGTAAAAAACACATCCATCCATGGAACGTCGATGTATTTGCACGGCAGCATGCGGAGTCTCTTCATGCTAATTCCCCAGCACGCACCGCTGCCGCACACGCGTGTTGGAGTTCGACCCAGAATTTACACGGTCAAGTACTGCTTGTCGTCGGCGTCATTTGCATTTCGTAACGTGTTTGTGCTGATTCGTCTGATTTGCGGTGAAACTCCTAGATTTAAACCCATAATCTCAGCCCATTAACCTAAACGGAGACAAAATCGTGAAAACCCTCATTTGCGCCCTCGCGCTCCTTTTGGCATCGAGCACATTAGCCGCTGAACTCACTATCAAAATCAAGAATGTCAAGAACGACTCGAGCACGATCTATATTGCGATATATGACAAGAAAGAGAACTGGCCAGACGGCGAACCATCCCATGCTTTCGCTGCGCCAGCTGAATTAGACGTGACTACCGCAAGCATCGAAATCCCAGAAGGTACATATGCAGTAAGCGTATATCAAGACATCAACGGTAACGAGAAGATGGACTACAACGCTATCCGAATGCCTAAGGAACCTTGGGGTGTATCAAATGATGCGCCCGCTCGATTCGGACCGCCAAAATGGGAAAGGATGACCTTTGACGTCGGCTCGGAACCTATCACTGTTGAATTCAGCTTGAAAAACTAGTGCTTAACCGCAGAGTGCTTGTCATCGGCGCCACTGGCTCACTCGGCGCCTCGATGTTCCCGGTCCACTCCGCACCCAGCGACTCGACGTACACGAGCTTCCACAAGAACCTACCAAATCAATCTTGGCTGCGTCTCTACGCGGGAATCCAGCAGGAAGACACTGATACTCACTCCTGCCACGTTGATGGGAACTGGCCGCGAGATCTAGTCGGGGCTCTGTACCGGAATGGGCCAGGACGCATGGAACTCGGCGGACGTCGATATCAACATTGGTTTGACGGCGATGGTCTCGTTCAAA
Organism: Pseudomonadales bacterium; assembly: GCA_021295855.1. Classification (GTDB taxonomy): domain Bacteria; phylum Pseudomonadota; class Gammaproteobacteria; order Pseudomonadales; family Azotimanducaceae; genus Bin55. The sequence continues at coordinate 17,858 of JAGWBO010000021.1, forward strand.
AATGGTCGATTAGCCATACAGGAGAGGTAACTCATCGCTCGAGGTTGGTGCACACTCATAAGTTCCTTCATGACGAAGCTAGAAACGAGCTATCTCTCGTGGGTTTTGGAACCGTGAGCGAGGACCCATTGAGTGCATCAGGACCGGACGCATTTAACGTCGGCAACATCAGCGTCCTTCCAAGAGACAACGAATTGTTGGCACTATGGGAAGGCGGATCTGCTTGGCGGATGAATGCTGATACATTGACAACAAATGGAAAACTGGAACTATCGACGGAATCTGCGGGATTGCCGTTCTCTGCGCATCCTCGCGTCGAACCCAACGGTACGTTGTGGAATTTCGGCTACGTGAGCCACATGGCAGCATTGGTGATTTGGCGTCTGGATCCTGGCGCACGAGAACCCAAAATTTGGATCATTCCGCGGTCGCCGATGACGATTCCACACGATTTCGTGGTAACTTCAAAACACCTCCTGTTACCTCTACCGCCATTGCACTATGAGCCAGACAGAGCGGTCGAGCATAGCTTCATAGACGCGCACGAGTGGCATCCCGATAGAAGCCTTGATATCTTGGTGATGAGTAAAGACGATCCCAACAGCAATTTTGTCATTGAACTGCCTGCGGCTTGGTTTTTTCACTATTCCAACGCATGGGAAGACGAGGACGGTGTGATTAGGTTTGAAGGCTTCAGTTACGACGACCCAAGCCTGATGTACGACGCCTTCAGGAACGTCATGCGAGGCAAAATGCCCGATTCCATTTCGGACCCACAACTCGTCCAATTCCGCGTTGACACTAAAAAGCGCAACGCAAGCGTTGAAGCACTATTAGATGATCAAATCGCTTGCGAATTCCCTTGTATTGATCGACGTAGGTCCACTGAACGTCATGAGTGGCTGACCATGCTCGCTCATGATGCGCGTCCGTCATCATCGAAAGAACTAGGACTTTTTAATAGCGTTGCGCGGGTGCACACCGTTTCCAGTGACTCAGTGCTTTACACGTACCCACACCACGAGATACCAGAAGAGCACTTATTTATCCCAAATCGGCACGGGAGCCAGGAAACCGATGGTTGGATTCTCGGAACATCGCTTGACTACGTCGACGAAAAGACGCACTTGAACTTATTCGAGGCACGAGAAACAGCACTTGAACTCGTAGCTCGGGCTACATTACCACGACTCATGCCCCTCGGACTCCACGGACAATTCGTGGGTACCGCATAGATGTTCGAGTCTCTTCTCCAATACGCGCGTGAACATGCGGAAGCGTGGATCGTCGCAGCCACGGTCATCTTCTGTACGCTTATCGCGACTGTTTTGACCTTCTTGAACGGTGAGGTTTGGTTGAACTATGTCGCAAGTTACTCGATCGGCGTGACTTGCATGTCACTTCAGCTTTGGGCACATAAGCACCGTCCTGAATCATGGAGTCGAGAGTGGGTCACGGTCGTAACTGGCATCGGCAGCTTGGCGTTAGGCTTATTACTCGCTGGGACGCTAGGCGCATTCGACCCGTTTTACTTTTACCGTACCAGCCTTATCGGTCTCTTGATCGGAGGCGTTGCGTGTACAGTTGCAGGTTTCGTCATCCTTCTGATGGGTTACATCCGTGACCTTGAAGCTGAACGCGACGCAGCGCGCCAGCACGAGCTTGTGCACGAACGTGAACTTGCCGTAACACAATTAAGAACACTTCAGGCACAGATCGAGCCGCACTTCCTCTTCAACACACTTGCCAACCTGCATGCGCTCATTGAAAGTGACTCATCGAAAGCTCGCGAGTTACTGGAATCGCTTACCGACTTATTTCGGATATCACTGGACTACTCTCGCGCCAGCGCAGGTTCGATTCAAGGTGAACTCGAATTGATTTCACACTATCTCGCCGTTCAACAGGTCAGAATGGGCGAACGGTTGTCATTTCAAATTGATGTTGACGACGGACTCGACGACATCCAACTACCTCCGTTCCTGATCCAACCTCTGGTCGAAAATGCGATCAAACACGGAATCGAGCCTTCTGCGGATCCCGGTAGTGTTGAGATACGAGTCGCGAGAAGTAGCAGCAAACTGCAGATCAGCGTCGCGAATACGTGGAATTCCGACCTCGAAAGCACAGAAGGCAGCGGCATCGGTATTGCGAACGTGAAGGAGCGCTTGAAAGCAGTCTATGGTGGCTCCGCACAGCTACGGATCAACCGGTCGACAACGAGTGGATTTATCGTCACCATCGAGTTGCCTCTCGAAGTCGTCAAAGCATGAACCCGACCGTTCTCATCGCAGACGACGAACCCCTACTGCGTGATGAACTCAAACGGCTCATTAATCGTGTTTGGCCTGAAGCACAAGTTGTTGCTACGGCGTCAAACGGCGCCGAAGCGAGGATTGCGTTACGCGACAAGCAACCCGATATTGCGTTTCTCGACGTCCGGATGCCACCGCCAGATGGTCTGGAACTCGCGGAGGAATTTGCTTCTGAATCGAGCATGATCGTGTTCGTGACTGCATACGACGAATACGCAGTTGCCGCATTCGAGAAGAATGCTTGCGACTATCTTCTTAAACCTATATCTGAAGCCAGACTTCAAGAAACTGTGACGCGTCTCAAGAACCGACTCACGACATCTGATACGTCGGTTGCGATCGCTTCAATTCGTCACGAGATCGAGAAAATAAAGCAAAGTAGCGCGCTTTCGCGCATAACGGTTCGTCATCACGGAGAAACGAAGCTAATTGCCGTCAAGGACATCAGATTCTTCAAGGCAGACGCCAAGTACACGATCGCGCACGATGCGACAAACGAATACGTAATCAACACCACTCTTCGAGATCTTGAAACGCAATTGGACGACCATGAGTTTTGGCGAGTTCATCGAAACTGCATCGTTAACGTGAACTTCATCGAATCCGTTCGTCGTGCAAACAACGACTCGCTTACGATACGAATCTCGGACAGTGATGACGAGTTGCCGGTAAGTCGAACCTTTCGGAATCGGTTTCGCCAGATGTAAGAAGAGCAGTCTAAAAAGCAAATACATCAATTCAATTGGTCGACTCTTCACCTATGGATTGCACGGTAAATTGCTGTACGACGATGCAAGCGAGAGGAAGAATCCCCTAAGTCCGACCACCGAGTACTTCTATCGTAAATCGGTCAAGACTAACCTACCACACACATCGCGAACGGTCATATTCAGACACAAGACAACTCGCGAATTTTCAAAATAATCATGCCGCTGATGATTTCGTTGATAGCAATGATTACAATAGAATCATTGAACGCACATAGAGTGGAATTTGAGATGGCCAGCATTACGATTCGCAATCTGGAGGACAAAGTGAAAAAGGCTTTACGCGTTCGAGGAGCGAACAACGGCCGGTCAATGGAAGAAGAGGCTCGAGTGATCTTACGCGACGCTCTAGTCGGAACTAGCGATCTTCAAGATCTACCAAGCATCTTCCGTAAGCACTTCGGTCCTACTCATGGTGTAAATCTCGATCTTCCTGATCGCCAGCTCTTAGGTGAACCACCGACTTTTGACTAACGCAGTATGTTTTTACTAGATACAAACGTCGTGTCGGAATTAATGCGTGAAAAACCAGCTGCCGCAGCCGAAGCTTGGTTAGCAGCAACGGACGCACATCTTTTCTACTTTTCCTCTATCAGTGAAGCAGAACTTCGGTACGGCGTCGAGATCCTGCCTGAAGGCCGACGGCGGGATTCACTGTTACTTCAAATTGAGAGAACATTACAAGAGGCATTCAACGAACGTATTTTGCCTTTTGACAGCATTGCGGCGAAGTACTATGGGGTCATTGCTGCCAAGCGACGTTCTGCGGGTCGACCCACCTCAAATCTCGATTGTCAAATCGCCGCCATCGCGAAATCTCGAGATCTCACACTGGTAACGCGAAACACTCGAGACTTCACCGACGTCGGTATCGAGTTAGTCAACCCGTGGGACTAACTCAGTTCTTGTTACTCGATAGAACAGACTTGAAGAGACGTAACCACCATGGATCACGCAAAGATTCAGCTGTTACTTGCTCGATGTGACCACCGAAGAGCCATACAGAGCCAATCGACAGTGGCACCAAACAAGCGCCAAGTATGAAGAACGGAGCATATGACTCCGCAGTAATCACTGGGACAATGTTCGTCGTGATCAGCACGCCTAGCACCGCAGCAGTACCACCGATTCCGGCCAAAGTCCCTACGGACTTTCCTGAATAGTAATCGCTAGGCAACGTTTGGATGTTGCCCATCGCCAATTGAAATCCGAAGAGAATCACGGCGATCAGTAATACCGCGACGATCGGAATGGATGCATACGCCGAAGCGATCAACATCGGAAACATGATCAAACCGCCAAGTGTGATCGTGAATTTGCGAGTGCGATTTACCGTCCAGGGCCTTGCAAAGAGGAATTTCGCTAACCAGCCGCCGAACAAACTCCCTGCTGCTGCACCCGCATACGGTACCCATGCGAACAAGCCGATTTGCCGAATGTCAAAATCGAATTGCGCCGCAAGGTACAACGGTAGCCAAGTCACAAATAGCCACCACACCGGATCTAAGAAGAATCGCGACAAGATCACAGACCAGCTACGGCGCTGATAAAAAAGAAAGTTCAAGAAACCTGGTGCTAGCGCTTCAACGTCTTCGACACTCTCTTCGGGTTTCTGTCCTGAAAGAATGTACTCACGTTCTTCTTCACTCAACCAAGGGTGAGATTCTGGCGGAGCCTTGTAAAGAATCCACCATGGAATAATCCAGACAAAGCCGACTAAACCGATGAGAATAAAGGTGCCTTGCCAACCAAACATGATGTAGAGATAGGCGATCAGTGGGGCAGAAATCACTGCGCCTAGTGATGCCCCTGCATTAAAGACGCCTTGCGCCAATGCTCGCTCCTTGATCGGGAAGCGCTCAGCATTGTTCTTGGTCGCACCTGGCCAGTTACCCGCTTCGCTGACGCC
>JAGWBO010000108.1 GCA_021295855.1 Pseudomonadales bacterium
CAACGGGTCAAGGTCGTGGAGGGACGCGCCCTGTACTTGCCCAAAGTGGGTGTTGTCAAGGCTGTGCTGCACCGTGCCTTGGTTGGCAGGATTAAAACCGTGACCGTCTCGCGCACGCACACGGGGAAGTATTACGCCTCGATCCTGTGCGACGACGGACAGCCCACGCCTGAACCCGTCAAGGTGCTTGCGGAGGAGAACGTCACCGGCCTGGATATGGGGTTGTCCCATCTAGTGATTACCAGCTCGGGCGAGAAGCAAAGCAACCCACGCTTCTTGAAGCGCACCGCTGCAAACTTGCGGCGCAAGCAAAAATCCCTGTCCCGGAAAAGGGATCCGCCAACCGCAACAAGGCGCGTGTGCTGGTTGCCAAGGCACATGAACGAGTCGCCAACGCGCGCAATGACTTCCAGCACAAATTGTCGAGACGACTGGTTGACGAAAACCAAGCAATCTGCGTGGAGACACTGAAAGTCTCAAACATGCTCAAAAACCGCAGGCTGGCGAAACCTATCGCTGATGCGGCATGGGGTGGACTGGTGCGGAAGCTGGACTACAAGGCGACTTGGGAAGGCAAGCACCTGGTGCGGATTGACCCCTGGTATCCGTCTACCAAAACCTGTTGCCACTGCGCATCGAAAATGGCGAGCCTGCCCCTGTCAGCACGTCAATGGACGTGCCCGACATGTGGCGCGGGGCATGACCGGGACATTAACGCTGCGCTGAACATCAAACAGCAAGGCATCCTGCAATTGAAGGCGGAAGGGCTATCCGTCTCTGCTTGTGGAGGCATGCATAAGACGGGCACACTGCCCGCTGCCGCCTGTGAAGCAAGAAGCCCCGTCCTTTAGGCCGGAGAGTAGTCACAATCGAAAAAGCCTTCGGCGACCGCATATGGTCGCCTAAATACTTGGGAGCGATTTAACGTGGATATGCCGGGTTATCTAAGGTGGATTCTCGTGAACGTGGTCAGCTGCATGGTGATCCTTGGTTGCGGCGGATCGTCAAGTAGCGACTCAACCCCGCCACCCACACCTACTACACCACCACCAGCGCCGCCGCCAACTCCCCCGCCTCCGATGCAATTGGGGAACCCCATTGAAGGTACTATCGAAATTGGCTCTATTGCAGTCGATGCAGTGGGGTTTGTTCAAGCACCACGCACGGAGGATCGTGTTCGTGGCGGCGGACTGAACAATCCTGATACACGCATTCAATACCTGCGGCAAGTTGGTGAACGATTCTTTTTCAATGACACGCGTGGCGTCCTCTGGGTGACGGATAGTGAAGGGTCAGAACCGATCAGCTATCTGGATCTTCGGGAGGAGAATGTAGGTTTCAATGCAGACCGATTCCCACAAGAATCTGGTTTTATGAGTTTTGCATTTCATCCCGATTTCGCCAACGACGCTGCAGCGGGATTTGGTAGGTTCTACACAACGTTTAGCGCGACTCCAGACGGCAACGCGGACTTTATCGAGGAGGCTTCGTCGGTTCAGGAGAGTGTTCTGTACGAGTGGTCAGCGACAGACCCGATGGCTTCAGTATTTGCTGGTGAACGGCGTGAAATGCTGCGCGTTGGACAGTTCGCACCTAACCACAACGTTGGAACCGTTACGTTTAACCCTACCGCGGAGCTAGGCGATGCGGACTACGGTATGCTCTACGTCAGCTTCGGCGACGGTGGAAATGCACACGATCCTCGTGAGCACGGCCAGAATCCGAACAGCATCCTCGGGTCGATCATCCGCATCGATCCGCTTGGCGGCGGGGATGAAGCGAGTTATGGCATTCCTGAAGATAACCCGTTCGCAGACGGCGCAGACGGTTTGCCTGAGGTGTGGGCATACGGTCTCAGGCATCCGCAGCATTATTCGTGGGACACCGATGATGGTCGTATGTTCATTCTCGATATCGGACAGAATCAGATCGAGGAAGTCAATATTGGTGTTGCGGGCGGCAACTACGGATGGCGTATTCGTGAAGGCACCTTTGCAACGGCGATGGGGATCGATACGAACGATTCACCTGGTGGTGTTTATGAACGTGAAACCGACTCTTTGAACCTTATCTATCCCGTCGCGCAGTACGACCATGACGAGGGTTTTGCGATCGGTTCAGGCTATGTGTACCGCGGTTCGGGCCTCCCTAATCTCGTAGGAATGTACGTCTTCACCGACATCGTTCGAGGACGTTTGTTTTACATTGATACCTCCTCGCTCGAACCTGACGCGCCAACCACGATATTTGAACTGGATCTCACCGTCGATGGTGAAGCTAGTTCACTCGCGGATGTCGCGGGGCACCCAAACACCAGTCCTGGGCACGCTCCGTATGACCAGCGGGTTGACTTGCGATTGAGCACGGATGCCGCTGGTGAGCTATATATCCTTTCGAAAGGAGACGGATGGATTAGGAAACTTCAAGCTAGGTAGCTCACTGCTTCGTACCCAAGAGCATGTAACGATTTGGACGCGAGCTGGTACGCTTGTAGACGAAGCAGTGTTAAACAGGGTGAGGTTCAATGATTAGAGACTGTAACATCCTATATCGCGAAGCTGCCCGATCTAAACATGACACGTTACGAAAATCTTGTTGTTGCAGTGGTTCAAAACGGCCCTCGCGGAACGAACATTGCTGTTTCAATGCCTACTAATGCTGGACCTATGAACCAGTTAGTGTCTCTGATCGATAAACGGGATTCCACGAATCTCATTGCATCGGTTTCGACTATCTCGGCGTGATTGGTATACGACTTGGATCGCCAGGTTTCTCGCGCTGGATACTTTTCTCGCGCGTATTGACGTTTGGGGTATTGTTGAGTTCAGGGTTCGGTGCGTTTGCCGCAGGCAGTCCTGCCGAACCTCACAGTATGGCCGTAGAGTCCATAACGTTACCGAAAGTGATTAAGCGCGGAGTGCCCAAATACCCTCACCGACCTTTAACGAAGGAAGAAGAGGGTTGGGTATTTCTATCTTTCTTCGTAGACACAGATGGAAAACCCTACGAAATCGACGTTTCGGATGCATCTGGAAGTCCTGGATTCCAAACGGCTGCAATTCAAGCGTTGAAAAGAACCAGATTTGAACCCGCGACGTACAACGGCAAGAAGATCGATCACGAGTATCGCATGCAATATACGTTTGAAATAATGGGGAAGGACAATCTTTTTCGCGATTCATTCAAACGTCGGTTTTATGAAGTCGTAGAAGCGATTTCAAGGAAGGAGAAGAACAAAGCTGAGAATGAATTGGAAGTTCTCCAGGGGTTGAGAAAGACGCTTCATGAGGATGCGATGTATTGGACAGCTAAGTATTACTTCGATCAGTCGTGGGGATCGATTTCAGATCAGTTGTTGAGTATTGGTCGGGCACTTGGTCACGACAAGAGTAGACGCTACATGAATACCAAGTTGCATCAGCAGCTACTTTGGGCGAAATTGAACCTCCAATTGCAGGAAAGGAAGTATGTTTCCGCGCTAAATACGTTAGATAGATTCGAAGATTTAGACGGTGTAGAAGAAGCACTACGCCAGCAAGCCGCTAAGTACAAACGCTCAATTGAAGATCTGAAATCATCGGCTAAGATCATTTCGGTAGAAGGAACCATCGCTCAAAACAACCAATGGCGGCATGAGTTAATTCGAAATCGATTTAGCGTCGTAGATGTGGAAGGCAACATCAACGAATTCGATCTAATCTGCCAGCGTAACCGACTTCGTTTTAAATATGAACCTGAACTTGACTATACCTTCGACGGCGCAAGCGGAACGTGTGGCGTTTCGGTGCGTGGCGATCCCGGCACTACCTTTACTCTCATTCAACTTTGAGACGCACCACAAAATGAGAACGTTTACCTTTGCGATTGAAATGCTTTGGATTGAACGGTACGGATATCGTAGTTTTACCGAGTTTCCGCGGCCAGTCGTAGTACACATGTCTCTTTTGACAGATGGCATTGCTACGTAACGGTAGCAACGGTTTTGCATTTTTGGGGTATCGTGTTTTCAATAGTCGGTTAACCTAAATGTTTATGGGTCATCTGCGAAATACGGTGTGGCGGTCGTTTGCTTTCGTGGACGCCCCTTTCTCGACTAGCGGACGGTTTGAGTGAAATGATGGAAAGAGTGTCTCGACTGTTTCTTGCGGC
>JAGWBO010000109.1 GCA_021295855.1 Pseudomonadales bacterium
CGACTAGCGGACGGTTTGAGTGAAATGATGGAAAGAGTGTCTCGACTGTTTCTTGCGGCGCTATTGTTCGGTTTGAGCAGCGGGATTGGTGCGGAATCTGACGAAAGGCAACTCCCAACGCTTAAGGCACCCAAAGTAATAGAACGTGCGCCAATCGTGTACCCGCACGCGGCTATTAGGAGGAATCAAGAAGGATGGGTTGAACTAGAAACCATGGTCGACCGAAACGGACGACCGTATGACATGGTAGTAGTCGATGCGACCGGTCATCCTGCATTTCAAAGAGCCGCAATTCGATCTTTAAGCGAAACGACGTTCGAACCGGGTGAATATCAGGGCGAGAAAGTTGATGCTGTGCACAATTTCAGAGTCGTTTTTTCGCTACACAAAGGTTCTGCAGCGTACTTCGGTCCATTCAAGACGAATTTCGTTGCAACCGTTCGTGCAATCGACACAGGTGATCAAACAGACGTGCTCTCTCGACTCGAAAAACTTCGAGACCGAATCAAAACGTTATATGAACACTCGATGTATTGGACTGCGCATTTTTACTATGAAAGGAAGTGGGGCACGCCGATGCAGCAGTTGTCGAGCGTGAATCGAGCGTTAGCGTACAGCGAAAAACCGCGCAATATGGACGCTAGTCTGTTTCAGAAGCTTCTCTGGTCGAAGCTTGAACTACAGATCGAGCTAGGTCACTATGGCGAGTCGTTACGAACGATCAGGTTATTAGAGAAATTAGACGGAGTTGAAGAAGCCCTTCTCTCACAGCTAATGCAATACAAGAATTCGATTGAAGAATTGAGACAGGCGGACACCGCCTATCCCGTACGAGCTGTTCTTAATAACGATGGCAAGTGGAAGTACGTGTTGCTTAGAGACCAGTTCGGTGTAACTGATGTCAAAGGTGTAATTAACGAATTCCAACTGTATTGTCAGCGCGAGCGAGTGCGCTTTAAATTTGAGCCCGACTTCGAATACACCTTAGACGGAACGAACGGCACGTGTAGTTTGTGGGCGATCGGGAAACCTGATACAGAATTCACATTCATTCAGCTTTAGCGATCGCCTCCCTGTTCACAGTTCCAATCAGTGCGTGGCTAGCGTATCAATTCTGTACGCCAGTACGTTGTTGCGCCTTCGCTTGATCAGTCCACCAACTGTCAAGTACTCGGATAAAGCCGCCGGTCACGTATTCGAGCTGTGCAGCACTTTCTCCGTCGGGTCTACCAAGCTTGTCCCAATAAAGTAACCGCTCCGATTCGACTGCATTGATTGGAATGTGATAGAACCCGCATAGGACCACCCGATCTTACGCCTTTACGGCGACACGCAATTCTTCAAAGGCTCGCTGAAGCGCGATTTCTTAGCCTTAGGCTCGTCTTTTTACGGTTAGTGCGCGGTGACGTCGAGTTGCCGGACCGCCCGCACTTCATCTAGTCGCCCAACAGATTGTTGGTGAGGTGCCTGTTTAACGATCTCGGGATTTTCTTGTGCTTCCTTCAGTATGGCGATCATCGCGTCTGCGAATGCATCGAGCTCTTCTTAGAAACACTCTGGGATCAGTAACGGGAAGTAAGTCGTGGGTGCGTGGAATCCATAATCGAGGAGACGTTTCGCGAAATCCATGGCGGTCACGCCAGTTTCTTTCGCTTCTCGTCGTAACGATATCGCAAACTCGTGAGTTGCTCTACGATCTGGATAAGCAGGATGGAAACCAGCGTCTGACAGTCGCTTCATCAGGTAATTCGCGTTTAGCGTCGCGTACTCGCTTACGCGGCACAACCCGTTGCCACCAAGCATCAGTGAATACGCATATGCTCGTAGCAAGATGCCGACGTTTCCCATGAATGCAGAAAGACGACCAATCGATTTCGGACGTTCCGTTTGTTCAAGCCATTGATAGCCTTGGTCGGATTTCATGACCATCGGTGTAGGTAAATAAGGTGCAAGACGTTCGTTAGCCCCAACGGGACCAGCGCCTGGACCGCCACCGCCATGAGGGGTCGCGAAAGTTTTGTGCAGATTTAAGTGCAACACATCAAATTGCATGTCGCCAGGACGCGCTCGACCAAGTATTGCATTGAGATTCGCGCCGTCGTAGTAGAGTAAACCACCGGCGTCATGGACGATATCACTAATAGCTTGAATTCTTCGTTCGAAGACGGCACACGTGCTCGGGTTCGTGAGCATTACACCGGCAGTTTTGCGACCTACTACACGCTTCAAGCTATCTAGATCGACATCTCCCTCGGAGTCAACCTCAACTTCCTTGGCAATCAACCCCGCCATACTTGCGGTCGCAGGATTTGTACCGTGTGCGGCAGTAGGTACGATGATTTCATCTCGTTCATCGTCATTGTGGTCAGCGTGATAGGCCTTGATCATTAGCGCGCCAGTCAGCTCTCCTTGGGCACCCGCCATGGGCGCGAGGCAGACTTCGGAGGTACCCGTTACGTCCTGTAATATCTCTTGTAACTCGTATAGGCAGCCTAATACCCCTTGACTATGCGATGACGGCGTTAGCGGGTGTCGCTTAAGAAAGCCGTCCTGCATTGCTGCACGATGTACCCCTCGTGGGTTGTACTTCATCGTACAAGAGCCTAAAGGATAGAAATGCGTGTCGATCGAGAAATTTTTACGAGCTAGGTTGGTGAAGTGCCTGACGGCTTGTAACTCCGACACTTCTGGTAGTAAAGGGGGTGACCCTCGCAGTTGATTCCTCGGTAATAAACCTTCCACTGCGTCGTCGTCAACACGTTGAGCCGTCGCTCTTCGATTTGGACGCGATTTATCGAAAATCGTATCAGCCATCGGCCAGTGCCTGAACATAACTTTCGATGTCTTGTGCAGTCCGCGCCTCGGTTGCACACACGAGCATCGCGCGATCACCTTCATCGAACATGCCGGTCATCGGGTGACCAGCGAGAATGCCTTGTTTCAACATTCGTTGCTGAAGCTCAACCGTTGATTCGGGAAAGTCGAGAACACACTCGTGGAAGTAGTGCCCCGTAAAACGTTTCTCGATATTTGGGAGTGTTGTCAGTCGGTCCACCAACTGATGGGTGTTACGCACACAGGCAGTCGCGACCTCTTTTAATCCCTGGCGTCCGAGTAGCGTCATATAGATTGTTGCCGCAGTTACGAGCAACCCTTGATTTGTACAAATATTCGATGTGGCTTTAGCACGTCGTATGTGTTGTTCACGGGCTTGTAAGGTCAGCACGAATCCATCGTTGCCATCTTTATCTTGAGTGCGACCCGCGATACGCCCAGGCAGCTGTCTCACATGCGCCATACGGGTGCAGAGAAATCCAAACGAAGGTCCTCCAGACGCCATAGGGATTCCTAAAGGTTGCCCGTCCCCACACACGATGTCTGCGCCGTTGTCGCCCCATTCGCCTGGAGGTTTTAATAGGGCTAGTGTCATCGGATTGACCACGCCAATGACGAGCGCGCCAGCCGCGTGCGCATGCTCAGTTAGCGTGTCAGCATCTTCGAGCAGTCCAAAGAAATTGGGTTGTTGCAAGACGACGGCGACTGCGTTGTCAAGCTTGGCTTTTAACATTGGCGTCACGCCGTCTTCAGCCGGAAGCGACTCAACGCTAATCCCTTGATGACTGACAATGGATTCGACAGTCGCGAGATATGTAGGGTGAAGAGTTGAAGGGACCATCACCCGACGTGATTTTGATTTGCGATTGATTCGCACAGCCATAAGAATCGCTTCGGCTAGAGCTGAGGCGCCGTCGTAAACGGAGGCATTCGCCACATCCATCGCCGTGAGCGAGGCAAGCATCGTCTGAAACTCGTATACGAGCTGTAGTGTCCCCTGACTGGCTTCAGCTTGGTATGGCGTATATGCGGTTAGAAACTCGCCACGACTTGTGAGATCCCAAACTGCGGCAGGGATATAGTGGTCATAACAGCCGGCACCGAGAAAGCAGATTCCTGTCTCATCGATGTGTGCCTTCTCGGACATGTGGCGTTGCATTGCCATTTCGGAAATGCCATCCCGTAGATCTGGCAAACCATCGCACTGAATATCAGCTGGAATCTCGTCAAATAGATCGTTGATCGACTCGATTCCAAGGGTTGTCAGCATGCTTTCGGTATCGGCATGCGTGTGAGGTATGAACGGCATAGGAGCCTACCTGTAATTTAGTCGCCTTCTTCTACACAAAGCGCCTCGTACGCTTCAGCACTTAGTAGCTCATCGGGCAATGAGTCGACTGACATCTCAATCATGAAAAACCATCCGTCGCCATATGGATCTAAATTAACGGTCTCAGGAGCGCTTTCGAGTTCTTCGTTACTCGCCACGACTTCGCCGCTTACGGGCGCGTAAATATCTGACGCAGCTTTCACTGACTCAACCACTGCGACCTCACTTTGAGCCTCGACTTGTGACCCGATCTCGGGCAATTCGACATACACAACATCGCCAAGTTGCGTTTGTGCGTAGTCCGAGATACCGACGGTCGCGCGGTTTCCTTCAACACGTACCCACTCGTGGGTTCGTGCGTAGCGTAATTCGGGTGGAAAATCGCTCATGTGAGGTCTTGCTTGTTCTTTCGTACAAATGGCAGGCGTGCAATTTTCGCAGGAATCTCACGTTTCCGCACCTGAATTCGACATGCTCTATGCATCGCAGCGGGTACTCGAGCTAGTGCGATACCTTGTCCTAGAGTTGGCGAGAACGAGCCACTAGTGACAACCCCCACACCCGCGTCTGACAGGACCGAAAAGCCTTCACGTGGGATTCCGCGTTCTTTCATCTTGAGACCTACGAGCTTTGTGGCAGCTCCTTGATCGCGGACTTGCTCGATGGCTGCACGGCCGATGAACCATCGCTGTTCATCCTCCCAATCGATGGTCCAAGCCACGCGACATTCAAAGGGATTAGTGTCGTCATTCATATCGTGTCCGTAGAGACTTAGCCCAGCTTCGAGACGAAGCGAATCGCGCGCGCCAAGTCCTGCGGGT
>JAGWBO010000022.1:0-17939 GCA_021295855.1 Pseudomonadales bacterium
GCGCAGATCGCGACGCATTCATCACAAATGTAAACGTCATCCTGGCCTGCGATGAGTTTGTCAACTTCCTGACCATTTTTAAAACAAAAGGAACATTCGGCGACATCGTCTGAACCGCCTTCTCGATCGCTCATGTTGCTGATTCCATACCGATTCTTGGTGTGCTTATGTGCGCTTTATGATCCCTGCGCAGATCGCGACGCATTCATCACAAATGTAAACGTCATCCTGGCCTGCGATGAGTTGCTCGACTTCCTGACCATTTGTAAAACAAAAGGAACATTCGGCGACTTCGTCTGAACCGCCTTCTCGATCACTCTTGTTGCTGATTCCAAACCAACTCCTGGTGCGCTTACGCGCGCGCTTTACGATGCGAGCGCAGAGCGCGACGCATTCATCACAAATGTGAACGTCATCCTCGCGCTTAATGAGAATGTCAACTTCTTGACCGTTTTTCAAGCAGAACGAACATTCGGCCGCGACGGCTGTGCTGCCTTCTACGTCAATCATGGTGTAGATTTTCTTCCGTTAGCCCATGCACTTTCATGTGCGCAGTGTTCAAAGAATAGCACGTTACTAGCTATTCAGACCACCCTTCGTTACATATAGCTTGTACCCGTTTTCGTCTAGCTGAATCACTCATTGGCCGCTTTTGGCAGCTTGACGCGTGGTTCTTGCACCTTATCGATTAGGCCGTATTCTGCCGCTTCTGCGGGAGTCATCCAATAATCTCGATCGGTGTCATTCGCGATCTGTTCCACGGATTTGCCAGTGTGCAACGCCAACAATTCATTAAGTTGCTGTCGAATCGCCAATATCTCACGCGCAGCAATCTCAATGTCAGCCGCCACACCTCTTGAACCGCCTGACGGTTGATGAAGCATGATGCGCGCATTCGGCAAGGCAAAGCGCTTATTGGTCGCGCCGGACGCCAAAAGAAAAGCACCCATGCTTGCCGCTTGCCCGATGCATGTTGTCTCCACGTCACAGCGTACAAATTGCATGGTGTCGTAGATCGACAATCCAGCCGTCACGGAACCGCCTGGTGAATTGATGTACAAGTGCGTGTCTTTATCCGGGTTCTCAGATTCGCACCACAACAATTGTGCGACTACCACACTAGCGACCGCATCGTCAATCGCTCCGTTAATAAAGATGATGCGTTCCTTTAGAAGACGCGAGAACAAGTCGTAGGAGCGTTCACCCCTTGCCGTCTGTTCCAGCACCATTGGCACAAGCGCCATATGCAAATTACTCCTTTGGTTACGTGTTCTTCTTGAACAGTTTTTTAAAAATGCCTCGTTTGTTCTGCTCGTCAGCGTCGCGAGTCATCTCGTCAGACACGGAGCTCGTCGTCTCCTCGGCAGACTCTGAACTAGATGTTGTCGATTCGAGTTCGTCCGACGGCGTTGGCAATTCATTTGTCGTCTCATCACTCGTATCGGTCGTAGCCGAAACAAAACCTTCAGGATCGGGCAAACTAGGCGCTACTTTAAATGTGTCGAGCGCGTCCTCGGCTTCCTCACCCGCAGGTTGAGAGAAAAACGTCTCAAAATCAACGTCCTCATCCTCGATCGAAGCTTCCTCAAGCAAGAGTTTGGTCGCTTGATCCAGCAGATTCTGCGTGATCAATTCTTGGTAGTGCCGTTCTCCATACACGTAGTCGAGATATTCTTGCGCACGCGATTGATCTTCGACTAGGTTGACGCTGTCTGCCTTTGCCTGTATTTGAGAAGCAACCCATGCTTGATCGGCCTCTAAGTCACGTTGTTCAATCAAGGCTTGTTGAGTAAGCGTGAATACGACCCGCTGGATCGCTCGATTTACCTCGTTCGTCCAAAACGTGCGCAGACTCTCGGGTATCAGACTTTCTTCGCCATTGGATTCTGATGTCGATCCGACTTCACCAGACTCGGCGTCGTGGTCGTGATCATGATCGTGGTCATGATCGTGATCGTGGTTATGCGAATGACTATTCGCCATCAGAAGACTCTGATCTAGAGTCTCACCATCTACGATTGGATCAAACAAGCGAAGCGCCATAAACATGGTCTGAATGTTCTGTTCGCCACCCTGGGCTGCCTCCAGAAATCTCTGGCGCAGCACTTCACGGGGGACGGTGGAAACGTGCTGCTTCGCAAGCGCCCACATCGCACGGTTCTGCAGAACCTGTTCGGTCGTCTGCTCGATTGCTCGTTCGATCGAACTACGGGCAATAGGAAGCAAATCCTCGATACTCTCCAGCTTGTCGTCAGACATCGAATCGACAAGATGGCGAAATTCAGGTCGCCCGAAGAGAGATGGTCCTAACTGCGGTAAGTCGCCAGTATCGATTCTTGCGACAACGACTGACTGGCTTTCAGGCACTGCGCTGTCGTCAAAACTGAACTCATTGACAAGCTCTTCTTGCAGGATATCGAGCTGGTCACCTAAAGTCTTACCTACGAGCTTGTCGTGCAGTAATTTAGACGTTTCATTCTTGGGTGAGCGAAGTACGATTGGCAAGCGTTCCGTCGTACTGTCGGCAGTATCTTCTGAATCGCTATCCGCTTCGGTATCCGTGCTAGTTTCTGATGCGAGACAAAGCTCGATCCAAACTCGATCGCCCTCTTTGGATTCAATGCCTTCGCCTTCTAACTCGAACCAGTCAATGCATCGTTCTCGGGCATTGTTGATTTGTTTTCTTACTTCCTCTTCGCTCAAATTGACATTTGGTCGCTTGATCGTTAACGACGTTAGATCACCAATCTCAATCTGCGGCATTGTTTCAACGCGTACCTTGTACGTATAAGCGGCATCAGTCGGCTTCGTGAGATACGGTCTACCGATCCAGCCGGCTTGCAGTCCCTCGTCCGACAGGATTGCAGTACAGTTCTCATTGACGATTTTCTCAAGCACGTCATTCTGAATCGCACTGCCATATCTTTGGGAAATGACCTTACGAGGGGCTCTACCCTTGCGGAATCCTTTGAGATGGGCGCTGGACGCAACTTCGTTTGTAAGTTCGTATGTACGTTGGTCTAACGCTTCCTGGCTGATTGGGACGGTGTATTCACGCGTGAATTCACCGATCTGATCGTATTCGTACGTCATGTTCTAGTCTAATGAGAATTAGTGGGGTGGATGAAGGGATTTGAACCCTCGACAACCGGAACCACAATCCGGGGCTCTACCACTGAGCTACATCCACCACGCGATTCGATTTTACCAACGGTTTCCAAAGGTGGCACGCCTGGAAGGATTCGAACCTTCAACCGTTGGCTTAGAAGGCCAATGCTCTATCCATTGAGCTACAGGCGCAGACTGGGTGGATGTCTAGCGCCGTTGATGCCGTGCGCGATCACCACGTGAAGACCGACTGAAACCGGAGTCTCGGCTCGACGACATCAAACGCCGTGGGTGCTATCCGTTCATAGGAACGAGACTTCACCCGATTCGTTCATTGGTCGGGGTAGAGAGATTTGAACTCCCGACAACCTGCTCCCAAAGCAGGTGCGCTACCAGACTGCGCTATACCCCGGTGCGTGAATTATCCAAAACTAGCGAGTTGGTGCTCATGCTTTCGCGCGCGAAATCACGTCGTCGAGACTCTCACGAAGAAATCACTGAGGCGACGGGAAGCCTAATCGTCCTTATCGTTGCCGATATGCAGACCGCGCGGCAATGCCACTGCTCGAAATATGCTCAAGCACATGAATATTCCGACAGTTTCCCAAAATTCGGGACTCTGCAACGCCATCGGAAGGAATCCAAACATTTCGCCGACTCCCATGTATGTCCAAATAAACCAGAACGGTATAGCAAGAAACGTCGCAAGTACGAAACTCACTATCCATCCAACAATCGGTATCGCATTGACCACCGCAATCACCATAAATTTCCCACATCAAGCGGATTGAGATCCGAGTGTTGTCCAGATTCTCGATCCGACACGAGAATGGTAAAGATTTGAGTGATTGAGTCCTAGGTTACCGAAACGGAAACGAAGGCGAGGTTTACACTGATCGCATTCCGCGCGTGATCCTTCGGTGGTAATACCTGCGTATCGCGATCGCATCAAGTGTGATCAGGAACTTAGTTAACCAAATTACAATTCCGGCGTTCGCCGAATACTGACTGCGAAGCTAACCTTGACCGCCAAGATTCTCAATGGCGAACGAATCGCCCGAAATATTCGTAAAGAGGTCAAGCAGAAACTTGAACAGCGACGCCATCGCGGACTTCGGATGCCTTCTTTGTCGGTGGTGCTCGTCGGCGAAGATGCAGCATCTGCGTTATATGTTCGACTGAAACAGCGAGATTGCGAAGAAGTCGGGATCGATTGCCACGTTTATCACCTACCCGCGAGCGCGCTTGAAATCGAAGTTTGCGAGCTCGTAAAGCGAATCAACGCGGACCCGCTGGTCGACGGGATTCTTGTTCAACTACCACTACCCGCTCACCTGAATGACTTTAATGTCATCGGCGAAATCGATCCTCGGAAGGACATTGATGGCGTCTCTCCCCACAACATGGGTTTGCTCACACTTCGACATCCTGCGCACCGTAGCTGTACGCCAAAGGGGGTCATGACCTTGCTTCAGCATACGGGAGCGAAATTGTTGGGTACACATAGTGTCGTTGTCGGCGCGTCTAACCATGTCGGGCGCCCAATGGGATTAGAGCTCCTACTCGTTGGAAGTACGGTTACAACAGCACACAAGTTCACGCAGAACACGCAGGAACTCGTACGTGAAGCCGACATACTAGTTTCTGCAACCGGACATGCAGGTTTGATTAAAGGAGACTGGGTCAAGCCTGGCGCGATTGTCGTCGACGTTGGCATCGAGAAACAGTCAGATGGCTCACTACTGGGTGACGTAGATTTTGAAACCGTGTCGAAGGTCGCGAGTTGGATCACCCCGGTTCCAGGTGGCGTTGGTCCCATGACTCGGGTTTCACTCCTTCAGAATCTCCTCGATTCAGTCAATCGAGCGCCTACTTGAATCGAGTTTTTATTTCGGATTTGCATCTCGAGTCCGAGAACGACGCCAAATATCGCTCGTTTCAGCTTGTGCTTCAAAGCGCATGCGACGAAGCTAATGAGGTCTACATCCTAGGCGATTTGGTCGAGGTGTGGGTTGGTGATGATGACGATTCACGTTTTGCGGAGACTCTGATCGCAGATTTACGCATGTGCGCTGCTCGAATTCCGGTACATGTGATGCACGGAAACAGAGACTTCCTATATCGTGAGCGATTTGCGGAACGTACCGGCGCGTTTCTACTTACCGATCCTTTCGTTCTCTCCGGTGAGTCCCACGCTGACAGGATCCTTTTAGCCCACGGCGACGCTTATTGCACCAGCGATGTGGAATACATGCAAGTGCGACGTCTCTTCCGATCAACTGAATGGCAGAATCAAATCCTCGGTTCAACTCTTGAAGAGCGGCGTGAACTCGCCCGTTCGCTACGAGAACAGAGCAGAACCGCAAACCAATTGAAGGCCGCAAACATCACCGATGTTGTTGAAGCAGAAATCGAAAAGGACTTGGAAGAACATGAATGCCAGACCATGATCCACGGTCATACACACAGACCGGGTATTCACACATTAGGAAGTGGAGCAAGAAGAGTAGTGTTGGGGGATTGGGACCTGTGTGGTTGGTTACTACGCCAACACAATACGACGTTAAGGCTAGAGCGCTTTGCTATTTAAGTTGGCTGCACGCTTGGTACGCCGCTGTGAAATCTGAACTCGTTATCCGGACTAGACACCAGCTCGGAATCCAATTGGCATAGGTCCCCCAATCTGCGTTCGCAGTGGTCCGCGTCTAGTTCCCACGCTTTTGCCATGTAGAACTCAAAATGCCGATCTTCTGCATCGTGCAGTTTCTCATACAAGGTTTTTAACTCACCGTCTAGGACAGCAAGCAACGCACCAATGCGCTCGCAAGACCTCGCTTCGATCATCGCGCAAACCAATAGTTGATCAGCGAGACGTGCCGGCTCGCGCTTACTAATCCAAGAATGCAAACCCCCAGCATATCGACCAGCGGACAGATGCTGCATTTGAATGTTGCGCTTCTTCGTCAGCTTCAGAACAAGCTCAAGATGTTTGAGTTCCTCGCGTGCGATACGCGAGAGTGCCAATGTAAACCGTTGATCTAACCCGCTGCGATGTAGGAGAGAGATCGCCGTCGCAGCCGCCTTCTTTTCGCAGTTGGCTTGATCAAGGAGCAGGATTGGAATCTGACGAGATGCTTCCGCTAGCCAGCTTGCCGGTGTTTGACAAAGTAATAGGCTCTGATTTGCGGACGACAACACGTCTAATTCGCGCGTATCTTGTAGAACCGCTCAAAAGCTCCACGAGAAGCCTCGTAGTAAAAATCTTCGATGTGCTTTAGTACGTTAATCGGGTCTTGCCAGCCTTCCAGTTCGCGAGGAGTACGCATACCCCAGCCTGCATAGTCACCTTCGCACCGCCCTAGAGCTTCGTATACACGGAGAGCCAAGTCTTCACGGTCTTCTCCTACGAATAAATCCGTCTTCGCTCGCAGTTGTGACTCATCGTTGACTCCCACGATCGCCAAAATGCTGTCCCGCTTGAGTTGCGCTAGTCTCTCAAACACCATCTCCTTTTGTTCGGATTCGAAGTTCTGCCAATCACGGACCTCATTGAAAAATCGTTTACACCCACGACATACGTAGTCACCGTGAGACGTCGAGCAAATACCGACACACGGAGTCGATCGGGGTCTTGGTTTCAAGAAATGCTCTGATCGAACACCCCGAGTGCGCCTTGTTGACGAATCTTCAGGCATTCGCGTTGGTATCCACTGTGTGCTCGTCGTCCGTCTCTATTTCGTAGACATCCTCAATAGTGCGCGTATAGTCATTCCGCTCTAGAGATAACTGACTGAGATATGACTCGTCTACACCAACACAGTTGTAACGTCCATCAAAAACCGAGCAATCGAATTCCTCGATGTCTTCGTTCCAACTGCGAACCACGCGCTTTAGATCGTCCAACTTCTGGTATACGAGCAATTCAACGCCAAGGATATCTTGAATCTCTTTCTCAGTGTGGCCGGTCGCAATAAATTCATCCGTACTCGGCATATCGATGCCAAATACGTTCGGATAACGTACCGGTGGTGCTGCACTTGCGAGATAGACCTTTTTTGCGCCAGCCTGTCGACACTGCTCAATGACCTCTCGGATTGTCGTACCTCTAACGATCGAGTCTTCGACGAGTAATACGATCTTGTCACGCACTTCCAGCTCGATCACATTCAGCTTCTGTCGCACTGACTTTTTGCGAATCGATTGGCCTGGCATGATGAAGGTACGACCGATATAACGATTCTTAACGAATCCCTCGCGATAATCGACACCTAATCGATGTGCTAAGGGTAGCGCTGCGGTTCGGCTCGTTTCTGGGATCGGTATGACCACGTCAACGTCGTGCTCGCCGTTCGGGAATCGTTCGAGAAAGGTATCTGCCAGAGCTTCACCCATGCTCAGTCGCGCCTTGTACACTGAGATCCTGTCAAGCACCGAATCGGGTCTCGCGAGGTAGACGTACTCAAAAATGCATGGCGTGTGCGTATGTTGCTCAGCACACTGCTGAATGTGCAATTCACTGTCTTCCGTGATATAGCACGCTTCACCAGGTTCAATGTCTCGAATCGGCGTAAAGCCTAAGATATCTAATACAGCAGTTTCACTCGCAATCATGTAGTCGGGGGAACCGCCTTCCGAGTTGTCGCGCGCACCAACGACAAGCGGCCGAATACCTCGAGGATCGCGGAATCCGACGATGCCGCCACCGATGATCAATGCAACAGCAGCATATGCGCCGATGCATTGTTGATGTACTGCAGCTACTGCGTTAAACACGCTTGCTGGCTCGCTTACCGCTTGATCGCTGTTCTGCAATTCATGTGCGAATACGTTCAACAGTATCTCAGAGTCCGATCGCGTGTTAAGGTGTCGGTTGTATTTGGCGGTAATGTCCTTCCTCAGCGCTTTTGCATTCGTGATGTTGCCGTTATGTGCGATACAAATCCCACAAGGCGAATTCACGTACATCGGTTGAGCTTCTGCCGAAGTCGCGGTCCCCGCTGTTGGATATCGGACATGACCAACACCTAATTTGCCGCGAGCGCGCAACATGTGCCGTTCTTGAAAGACTTCGCTTACTAAACCGTTGGCTTTACGCAGCGCGAGGCGTTCACCATCCGAAATCGCCATGCCAGCCGCATCCTGACCTCTGTGTTGCAAGATGAGCAGCGCATCGTAGAGCTCTTGATTAATCTCGGTCCCACCTACGAGACCGACTACGCCGCACATGTCTATATCTCTCTAATCTTGGACATATCCGCACCCATACGTGCTAGCCCACTAACAAGTCTACAAACTTGCTCATGTCGTCAATAAATGGCCGCAGGGCACTGAACGAGAAAGAGTCAATCAATTCCGGCGAATCGGGAAACCACCTCAGCATACAAGCGATGATGAGCAAGATGATCAGAATACCGCGAACGAAACCCAACACCAACCCAATCAGGCGGTCTGCGGGACGCATGGCCGACTCGGCCATCGCAGAATCGATCGCTTTCCGGATGAAAGCGCCTACGAGTACGACCAAGATAAATACGATCAAGAATCCAAGCAGTAATGCCCAAGGACTCTGACCACCTTGAACGCCACCTAAGAGCAAATTGCCGACCTCTGTGCCGAACAGAAGACCACCGATCAGAGCAATTAGTAGTACAACCGTGGCAAGCGTGTCGATCATCGCACCTTGAGACCACCCGCGAAATGTCGAGATCAGCATGATCACTGCAAAGCCGATATCCCAAAAGTTGAAACCGCTCACGGTTTGTAGCCAACCACGACACCATCCACTTCATACTGTTTTGCTGCTTCATCACGAAACGTCTCTGCCAACGTACGTTCGTTGAACGGTCCAACAGCCACCCGCGTCATAACCTCGCCGTCGATCTTGGCTTGCGAAACCCAGGTGCGCTGACCGTCATTTTGAAGACGCCTACGCAACGCATCCGCCCGTTCTTCCTCCTGGAAACTACCGAGTTGTACTGCCCAATAGCCAGAATCATCTAGATCCACGTCGATGGTGACGTCGCCAACACGCGTTCCAGACTCAACGAGGAAGCCATCTTCGTCAATGACTTCTCTCAATTCATCGCGCTTCGCTTCAGCAGTACTTGCATTCGGTAGAGGTATATCAGGGACGCGCTCGATATCGAGTTCGGCCATTGGTTCGATTTCAAGCGCAGGACCACGCGGCTCGTCGAAAAGCATCGGTACGACGATCACTGCGAGTGCGACTAAAAATACACCGCCGACGATTCGATCGCGTGTTTTGATTTCCATCACGAACTGGGTTCGGTTACGTGCAAATTCAACACTTTGCGTGAACGCGAGACCACATCGAACGACCCAAGCACAACGATAGGTACGTCTCGTGTTGCTAATTTCGAGGCTATCTTCCATGCACTCTCCAGTTGCTGAACGAATTGGGCGGGACATTCGAGCTGCGGAATCTCGTCGTGAACCGTGGTTGCTCTCAATGCGCGAGAACCATGAGACGCAGTGAACACGATCTCCAAGACTTTTGCCCCGCTGCATTCAAGAGGCGCGACAAGATTCTCAAGCATAGCGCCGAACTCCTTGTCCGCAAAACAAGCGAACACGACTACACATTCAAGGATTCCCTGTCGAGCAAGGTGTTGTCGAAGATACGTGGTGGCCGCGGGATTGTGGGCGATATCCAAAATAAACTCTCGATCAAGCGCGTCTATCCGTTCAAACCGCCCGCCAAGTCTCGAGAACTCTATTGAACTTAACACCGACTGACTAGGTAGATGGTCTAGTAACGATGTAACCTGCAATCCAGTACAAAAACTCTCGAGTCCATAGTTGATCGACGATGGAATAAGAAACTGTCTGCGACGCTGCTCGTGTGAGATATACAGTGAAGTGTTATCCATTGTTCCGAATTCACGACAACGTTGATACAACGGTATACCGTGCGACTGAGCGTAGTCGACGACAGCGCGGTTATAACGGTCATCCCCGAATACTAATGGTCGACCTTCCCTGGCAATTCTTACTTTCTCACGACTTATCTCGTCGATCGAGTCTCCAAGGACGGCGCTGTGATCAATATCAACATTAGTTATCACCGCAACATCACTCTCCACGACATTCGCGCAATCGAGTCGCCCACCCAAGCCAACCTCAACCAGTGCTATGTCCACCTCCGATAGCTTGAACGCGTGGAGCGCAGCGAGTGTCGTTAGGTCAAAATAAGTTAACTGGATGCCATCCGCCACGTCTGCAATGGTGCGGACTGCTTCTAAGCACGATGTAGCATCAATTGGGTTGCCGTCGAAGGAGATTCGCTCGAGGTAGTCGTGAAGGTGAGGACTTGTAGTCGCGCCAACGCGCAAGCCTTGATGCGAAAGAATCTGCTGCAAGTAGGCGACAGTACTGCCTTTTCCGTTCGTCCCGCCGACTACAACCTGTTTTCCTGCGACCCGTTGCAAGCCTAATTCTTGTGCGAAATCACGGATCGATGCGAATGAACGAGGTTCACCTCTTCGTGTGCTCTGCCTTGCGATCTCCGTGACATATGCCTGAACGGTTTCGCCCGTCACATCTGTTGAGGAATCAGCAAGCACGAATCGACTGTTTAAACGCTGAGGTCAATGATTGCATCTCGGCTAGTGATTTTTCGAGTTCTTGGTCACTACCCAGAATGTCAACGAGAGCGCTCCCGACCACGACGGCATCGGCGACCTTCGCAACCGCGGCTGCTGATTCTGGTGTCTTGATTCCGAATCCCACCGCGACCGGAAGATCGGTGATTCGCTTTATGGAAGCTACCTTACGTTCAACATCCGTCACGTCGAGGTGATCGGCGCCCGTAATGCCCTTGATTGACACGTAATAGAGGAAGCCATTACTACTCGTAGAGAGTATTTCGATACGTTCAAGAGGAGACGTAGGGGCGATGAGGAGAACCAAATCGATTCCTCGAGGCTCAAGTGCGTTACGAAGTTCACTTGCCTCCTCCGGTGGCAGATTCACGATGATCATGCCATCGACTCCGGACTCACACGCGAGCTCTGCAAATCGATCAACGCCTAACGCGAGGATCGGATTGAAATAGCCCATGAGTACTACCGGTGTCGTCGCGTTGTGCTGCCGAAATAGCGCAACTTGCTCACACGTCTTACGTAACGTCATACCATTCATCAAAGCGCGCTCAGACGATCGTTGAATGGGTGGTCCTTCCGCCTCTGGATCGGTAAACGGGATCCCGAGCTCGAGAATATCCGCGCCAGCTTCGGCCAGACGCGTCAATGCCGGAACGGTTGCCGCGATCGACGGATCTCCCGCCGTGATGAACGTGACCAAGCCTTTTTCGTTATCTTGGCGGAGTCTTTCAAACGTCGTCCCGAGTCGACTCAAAGTGTTACTCCGTCGATACCCGCAACCGTTTCGAGGTCCTTGTCGCCTCGGCCCGACAGGTTCACAACAATGATGTCTTCGACATCGCTCGATTGGGATGCTTTCGCTGCCTGCGCGAGTGCGTGCGAGGATTCAAGCGCGGGAACAATACCCTCAGTTTTTGAAAGGATGCGAAACGCTTGCAAGGCCTCGTCATCGGTTACGGTATCGTAGGTCACGCGACCTGTGTCCTTGAGGTAGGCATGTTCCGGACCTACGCCCGGATAGTCCAATCCAGCCGAAATCGAATGCGTATCCAGAATCAATCCATTCTCATCCGCCATCAGGTAAGTGTTTGCACCATGAAGTACACCTGTGGTACCGCCATTGAGCGGCGCAGCGTGACGCATGGTGTCCATGCCTTCCCCACCCGCTTCAACCCCCACCATCTTCACGTTGATGTCGCTGAGAAAAGCGTAGAACAAACCCATTGCATTAGATCCGCCACCTACACATGCAATCAGAACATCGGGTAGTCGTCCAATTTGATCCAAACACTGTACCCGGCACTCTTCACCGATGACCGCCTGGAAATCACGGACCATTGCCGGATATGGATGTGGTCCGGCAACGCTACCAATGATGTAGTGCGTCGTGTCAATGTTGGTGACCCAGTCACGCATAGCCTCGTTCATCGCGTCCTTGAGCGTCTTCGATCCCGAGTTGACGGCTTGAACGTGAGCGCCAAGCATCTTCATGCGATATACGTTTGGCTTTTGACGTTCGATGTCGGTGGCACCCATATAGACAGTACATTCAGCGCCCAGTCGAGCAGCGACCGTCGCTGTTGCTACACCGTGCTGACCGGCACCAGTCTCCGCGATGATCCGACGCTTGCCCATACGCTCCGCTAGCAACGCTTGCCCGATGGTGTTGTTGATTTTGTGAGCGCCGGTGTGATTCAGATCCTCGCGCTTAAGGAAGATACGAGCGTTTCCAACAGCAGCTGCGAAACGCTTCGCTTCGTACAGCGGGGACGGACGACCTACGTAACGTTGTAGATCGGACTTAAATTCCTCCTCGAACGTTGGATCATCGAGCGCATCCTGATATACCTGAGTCAGCTCATCCAACGCACTCATCAGCGTTTCCGCAACAAACCGACCACCGTAAGGTCCGAAACGACCTGTGCCGTCAGGCAGCTCGTTGTCTCCTTCCCTACGTTGAAACACTTCGCACCCCTTGCATAAATCGCGTCATCAGCTTGCGACTTTTCACGTGATTGTCTTCCTCAATTCCCGATGCGACATCGACCCCCCAAGGTTTTGTCTGTGTAATGGCATTAGCCACGTTATCTGGATTTAAACCACCTGCAAGGAACACTTTGGCGTCCGTGTCGGAAGGGAATCGTTCCCAGTCAAACCTTTCGCCCGAGCCGCCTCCTAACTCAGATAAAGAATCCAGCAGATAAGCAAATGCATTGGGAAATCGCTCACGTTGTTGTTCGAAGTCAAAGGATTCTCCGACATGCAATACCTTGAGATACGGCAGTTCAAATGAATCGCAGAAATCCGACGATTCATCGCCGCTAAACTGTAAGAAATCCAAAGCGATCACGTCTATTACAGTTCGTACTTCAGCTTCGCTAGGGTCCTTGAAGACGCCAACAAAGAGCATTTTCGATCCATAAGTTGAGACGACTTCAGTTGCAGTGGCAACATCAATGAAACGTGGACTTCGAGTCACGAAATTTAGTCCAATCAAATCACAACCTACATGGATCGCTGCGTCAACATCGGCGCTACTGCGCAGTCCACAAAACTTTACGGCAGTCATGGTTCAATCGACCGTCTGTAGTAGTCGCAAGGCAATGTCACTGGCTTGAACGATTGTTGGATATTGCCAAGTATCGCAGGAATACGTACCGTACTGTCGATATCGAACTCTTCTTCATAACCTGCTCCCGTGAGATATAGTCCAGACGCCGGCGCAGTCGGCGGACTCAGCTTGCGGTCGCGCGCCTCAAGTAGCTCCTGTACGTCGTCTGAACTGAATTCATTAGTACCAACCTGATGGAGCAACGCGGCTAAGTTCCGAACCATGTGAAGCAGAAATGCGTTGGCAACGATGTCGATAACGACGAAATGACCCGATCTTATTACGTCGAGCTGGTAGACACGTCGATATGGGGTTCTCGAGGTACAGCTCGACGCTCGGAAAGAGCTGAAGTCATGTTCGCCGATAAATAGGTCCGCAGCACAACGCATGCGTTCTACATCGAGGTACGCGTCAGTCCACGTGACGAAATCACGAACAAACACTTGATAGTTCGTTCGTAGACCGTAGACGTAAGCGTATCGGCGCCACAACGCCGAGAAACGCGCATTGAACTTGGAAGTGACCTCGCGAACCCAGGAAATTTGTATCGTGTTAGGCAGTTGTGAGTTAACGCCGTCTACCCAAGCTCTATCTGGACGTTCAACCGGTGTCCCAAAGCTCACAACTTGCTGAGTCGCGTGCACGCCTCGATCCGTTCTACCAGACGCTGTAACGCGGATTGGTTCGGCGGCAATCGAACTCAGTGCGTTCTCGAGTTCTGCCTGGATCGTAGGAGTCTCAGCCTGACGTTGAAAGCCGCTGTAACGCGTACCGTCATACTGGACACCAAGTGCGTAGTACTTCATGGGTGATCTGGCTGCACCAGAACAGCCATCAGTTAAGAATAGGAAGCAGCTCTTCGGCGATTTGGATGCTGTTTAGCGCTGCACCCTTTCGCACGTTGTCGGATACAACCCACATGTTCAAACCGCGCGGATGCGAAACATCTTTGCGTACACGACCTACAAAGACCGGGTCCGTACCGGCCGCGTGTTCGACAGCCGTCGGATAGCCGCCCGCTTCCCGTTCGTCCATCAGTATCACATTTGGAGCACTCATCAATACGTCGCGCGCGAAGTCAACGCTAATGGGTTCTTTCGTTTCGATGTGAACAGCCTCCGAGTGGCCGTAGAACACCGGGATACGAACGCAAGTCGGGTTTACTTGAATTGACTCGTCCTCAAAGATCTTCTTCGTCTCAAGGACCATCTTCCATTCCTCTTTCGTATAGCCATTGTCCTCGAACGTGTTGATCTGAGGTATGGCATTGAAAGCGATTTGGACCGGATGCACAGTAGGTTCTGCACCGTTGCCGTTCAATATGCTCGTCGTTTGTTCCGCTAACTCGCGAATCGCTGATGCACCTGCGCCAGATACAGCCTGGTAGGTCGCGACATTAATACGCTCAATGCCAACCGCGTCGTAGATTGGCTTCAGCGCAACCACCATCTGAATCGTCGAGCAGTTCGGATTCGCGATGATGCCAGTTTCCAGACCGTCCTTGATTCGATGTGCGTTCACCTCGGGCACAACGAGCGGGATATGAGGTTGTTGACGGAACTCAGAGGTGTTATCTACGACGATTGCTCCTGCTTTAACCGCACGCGGCGCGTGAACTGCTGATACAGAACCACCGGCGGAGAAAAAGGCCACCTGAGTGTCGCGAAAGTCGAAGTCATCTAAGAGCTCTACCCTGATTTCTCGATCAGCAAACTCGAACGACTTGCCTGCGGAACGCGAACTTGCGAGTAGTCTGATTTGATCCACAGGAAAACTGCGTTCGACGAGCATCTCGCGCAAGACCTCACCCACGGCGCCGGTCGCGCCGGCGATTGCTACGTTTACTGATTGCATGACCTAACCTACCCTAGCTCCTGCAATACGGCGTCCGTCATTGCATCTGTTCCTACTTGTTGGATCGAATCATCCGGTGTTGAAGGCATGATGTCACCCGTTCGATATCCACTCGCTAAAACCTTGTCGACAGCTTGTTCGATTCGATCAGCTTGTTCGCCAGCGTCTAAACCATAACGAAGCATCATCGCAACTGAGAGAATCGTCGCAAGTGGATTCGCCAGGTTCTTACCCGCGATGTCAGGCGCTGTGCCATGTACGGGCTCATAGATACCCCGATTATCGGAATTTAGAGACGCGGACGGCAGCATTCCAAGCGAGCCTGTCAGCATCGCTGCAACGTCTGACAAGATATCGCCAAACATATTGCCAGTCACGATTACATCGAACTGCTTTGGTTCTCGTACCAGCTGCATGGCAGCGTTATCTACCAACAGGTGCGTCAATTCGACATCTTGATAGTCAGCATGGACCTCATTGACAACATCACGCCAGAGCTGCGTCACTTCAAGTACGTTGGCCTTGTCGACAGAGCAAAGCTTGTGACTTCGCTTACGCGCTAACTCAAACGCCGTACGAGAAATACGTTGGATCTCGGTTTCATCGTAAACGTATGTATTTACACCACGTCGCACGTTACCTTCGACGTGTACGCCTCGCGGTTCCCCAAAGTAAATACCACCGGTTAATTCGCGCACGATCAGCATATCTAGATTACTGACGAACTGCGGCTGTAACGTCGACGCAGCCGCTAACGGTTCGAACAAAATCGCAGGTCGAAGATTCGCATAGGCATCGAGTCCAGAACGCAGACCAAGCAAGCCTTTTTCGGGTTTCTGCTCGACAGGCAGGTCATCCCACTTGGGTCCGCCAACCGCACCTAGAAGCACCGCATCGGCCTCTTGCGCTGCACGTAACGTCTCTGGCGTCAACGGCACCCCGTGCTTGTCGATGCTAATACCGCCTGCATCAGCTTCGTCAACGTGAAGATCAATTACGCCTTCCGTGACTTTTCGCATGACGCGCACAGCATGCGGCATGATCTCAGCGCCAATCCCGTCTCCAGGTAGCACAAGTATTTGAGCCGATTTCACGCCGTATCCTGTTTGAACAACCATGGATTTGCTAGTCGATGCCGACTCTCAAATGCTTGGATTGCGTTAACGTGTTCGAGTGTCAAGCCAATTTCGTCCAAGCCTTTCAGCATTCGATTTTTGCGCACATCTTCGATCTCAAATCGATACGTCAGTGGATCTCCTCCGCTTACGGATTGATCTTCCAGATCGACCGTCAACTCGATAGGCTGGCTCTTTGACGCTTGCTCGAAGAGTTCATCTACTTGTTCAGAAGTGAGTTGAACAGGGAGTAGACCGTTATTGAAGCTGTTGTTGTAGAAGATATCTGCAAACGACGGTGCAATGACGCATCGAAAACCGTGTTGAAGTAACGCCCAAACCGCATGTTCTCGACTTGAACCACATGCAAAGTTCTCGCGTGCGAGCAAGATTGAAGCATCGGTATAGCGTTCATCGTTCAGTACAAAGCCTTCGACAGGCTGGCGCTCTGATATCGGTTTTCCAATCGACCCTTCGTCCTCAAATCGCCAAGCGTCAAAGAGGTTGTCACCGAAACCAGTGCGCTTGATGGACTTCAAGAATTGTTTCGGGATGATCTGATCCGTGTCGACGTTCGCTTTGTCTAGCGGCGCGACAATCCCTTTATGTCTTACAAACTGAAGTGGATTAACACTCATTGAAGATACGCTCGAACGTCGGCGATGGTTCCGGCAATTGCGCTGGCAGCAGCTGTTGCTGGACTTACGAGATGGGTCCGGCCAAGGTGTCCTTGCCGTCCTTCAAAGTTCCGATTCGATGTCGAAGCACACCTTTCTCGCGGCATTAATCGATCGTTATTCATCGCGAGGCACATCGAACAACCAGGATCGCGCCATTCAAATCCGGCGTCGATAAAAATCTGATCCAATCCTTCACTCTCTGCCTGTTGCTTCACGAGTCCAGACCCGGGCACTACGAGCGCGGCATCAAGATTCTTCGCTACCTTGCGACCCTTAGCGACTGCCGCCGCTGCTCGAAGATCCTCAATTCGCGCGTTGGTACAGGATCCGATAAAAACCTTGTCCAACGGCACGTCCAAAAGCGATTCGCCGGGGCGTAAATCCATGTATTTCAGCGCGCGATCGGCGGTTTCAGCCGTTGCCTCATCATCAAACGAAGCCGGATCCGGGATCACTTCGTCAACGTCAATGACCAGCTGAGGATTTGTACCCCACGAAACTTGAGGAGGAAGCGCTCCCGCGTCGATCGCTACCTTCGAATCGAACACAGCATCTTCGTCGGAAGTTAGATCGCGCCAAGATTCAAGCGCAGTATTCCACAATGAGCCACTCGGTGCGAAAGGTTTGCCTTCGACATAAGCGAGTGTGGTTTCATCAACAGCGACTAACCCAGCGCGCGCTCCTGCCTCGATCGACATATTGCAAACCGTCATTCGTCCTTCCATACTCAAGGATCGTATGGCTTCGCCAGCATATTCGATTGTGTGACCCGTTGCTCCCGCAGTTCCAATTGAGCGTATCAATGCCAGAATGATGTCTTTCGCGTACACACCTACATTAAGCGATCCACTTACCTCAACCTTCATGTTCTTGCTCTTCTGCTGAACAAGACACTGCGTAGCCAAGACGTGCTCAACTTCAGAGGTTCCGATGCCATGGGCAAGTGCGC
>JAGWBO010000022.1:18237-19495 GCA_021295855.1 Pseudomonadales bacterium
ACCTCGTGGATTAAGTGACGATCAATGTAGAGTAGACTGAGACCATCATCGC
Source organism: Pseudomonadales bacterium (assembly GCA_021295855.1). Lineage (GTDB taxonomy): Bacteria > Pseudomonadota > Gammaproteobacteria > Pseudomonadales > Azotimanducaceae > Bin55. Next base: position 18,290 of record JAGWBO010000022.1, read on the forward strand.
GTTGACCAACGACATGAGAATCCCAGACCTTGTCGTAGAGCGTTGCCAAGATGGATCAGGGTGGGTTTGAGGCGCGGGATTATAGGAATTCTAGGAGCCTATGTCACTAGATTGAAACGTGAATGTAAACCAATTTACTTTATAAATCAATAAGTTGATTCACTTATGCAGAGATAAACGTGGCCGCTAGAAAATCAATATGTCAGAAAATATAGAAAACGGCAATAAATAACCAAATGCTGTCCGTTCGTTTCGCTCGGAGAATCCCCTCACCTTGCGAACATGGACAACGCCAAATCGTGTAAGAATCAGCAAATCGAATGCAAGTATCCCCTTCCCATCGACTCTACGTGTCTCTTGCGTAGTTAATCACAGACAGGGCGAATAAGACGGACAGAGACATCTCAATATCGTAAAGGTACGACGTTGAACATCAACGTTCCGTCATCTCCATGGTTGTAACCTCCTTACCTCAAAGAGTCATTCTCTTCAGGAGAACGATACATATAGATAGAAAAAATGTATTCCTACCACAAAAAACAAAATGCGTAACAGCCAAGTTTGACCTTGAAAGTGCTTTTCAAGCCTCTTGGCCACCCGTTCCCAGCGAATCCACCGAAGAAAACAAAGCCGAAGCCGAAGCAACTTGGGTATAAAGGGAATGATGACGAGAAACAAACCTCCGGTTAGGACGACTAGAAGATCAGCCATCGAAATTCTGTCCAAACGGCAGCGGACTTAAATGTAAGGTTACCCGACATCGACAGTAGATTCTAAACCCCGTTAACAATGTCGAATAACTGATGCCACGTCTCTCTCGCCGGATCTCGATGCGTCGCTGGACCGCGTTCTACGTACAGCCGAAAACAATGTGGTCCTACGTCGCAGGCTCCTAGCCTCGGCCGGCATCTTCACAGCGAAAGCGCAGCATGGGCGCCGGGTTGATGTAGTCTGCGCGCTCCGCTGGATCAGACCGACAGGCAATGACCGAACTTGCGAAGATGACCATGGCGACCATCGTCCCTACACTGCGCTATCAAGACGCGCATGCGGCGATCGACTGGCTAGAGCGCGCCTTCGGCTTCCACCGACACTTCGTTGTGGAGGACGGCGAGGGCGGCGTGGCCCACGCCCAGCTCACGTTCGGCAACGGCATGATCATGCTGTCATCCGCCCACGACGACGAGTTCGGGCAGATGCAACGGC
>JAGWBO010000023.1 GCA_021295855.1 Pseudomonadales bacterium
GAATGGTTCGTTGGCCGCAAGTTGGGAGGCGATGTTCTGTAATTCTGCTATGCGTTCTGGCGTGAGATAGCGGTTGTTGTTGACTCGAACGAGTGCTCCGGCTGCGACCATTGGTCGCATTGCTTTTTCAATGTCGCTAATGGGTTTGCTTAGTCTTTTTGCGACGTCACCAAGCGCGACCGGTTGTTCCGCATCGAACATGGGTTTTACCTTGTCGAAGAGCGCCGTGTCATACGAGGGTCCTTCCGCTTCATGCGCGACCAGCGCGTATTGCCCAGCAATGTGACGTAATGTTTGGCGCTTTAGTAATTGATCGAGGGTGAACTGAACGGCGTTCGAATAACTTGGTGTCTCGTGTTCAAGTTGCGAAACCGTCATTCCTTCTTGCGTGGGATGTACCTCATGGAATGCGCTAAGTATGTTGGTGATGCCCTGAACAATTTCGTTGAATGCATCGATGCCGATCGCGAATCCATCTGCGTGTACAACTCGATCGCTTTCCAGTAAGTCTCTCACATCGTCATGTGTACAAAGCGTGAATCGCTTGAACTCGTCAACCGATACCATGCCGCGCAACGCATAGGTTTCCAAGGACTTTGCTTGATCCTCTGCTTCGATCGAATCCCTTAGCGAATCCAAGAACGACAGATTAGCTTTTGATCGGCGCCTGGTATGCGCCTCGTTAGCGTACGCCAGTACAGTTGCACCGCCAAGCGTGCATGAAAGATCACGATTGCATGGCATCTTCGCAGTGCAGTTCAGCGAGCGTCGTAGTGCCTGGCTCGGCGACACTTCCTTCAAGCAGCGCTAGACGCGCTTCGGTGTGATCGGTCAAGTGGTACACGTGCATTGAAGACCAGTGCTTAAGGTTCCGTGGGAAGTCGTCAAGCAGCGTAAGATCAATAGATACCTGTTGGATCGGAAGTACGTGCTCCGTGGCAAGCAACCAATCGCCGCGCTGAGCTTCGTTCGCGTCGGAACCGGCAATGTTCAGGCTGCAACGATCACCGACACGTGCTGTCTCTGCATCGAGTCCTTGCACGTTTAGGTTCCGAATGCGGACACGATCCCCGATAGCCGTGAGATGGACCTCATCGCCTACGCGAACTTCGCCTGACGTGACGGTACCTGTGACTACCGTTCCGACGCCGCGTAAATTGAAGGAACGATCGATGGCGAGGCGAAAAGGTCTTGCTCTTGCTGTCGAATCAAACGTTTGCGCGATCTCAACGAGGTGTGTTCGCAACGCCTCGATGCCGTCATTAGTCGGTGCGACGACTTCAAACACCGTCGCGTCGCGAAGGAAGCAACCGCTCTTGAACTGATTTATGGCGGTGCGGCACTCACGTACACGGTCCGCAGATACCAAATCAACCTTGTTGAGCACGATGGTCCCCGATTGAAGTCCCATAAAGTCAAGGATTTGAGCATGTTCAATGGTTTGCGGCATGATGCCGTCATCTGCGGCGATGACAAGCAAGGCATGTTGCTGATTTGCGACACCGGCGATCATGTTGTGTATGAAGCGATGGTGCCCGGGCACGTCGACAAATCCGATCCGTTGCGAATCTATCGTTGTATACGCAAAACCTAAGTCAATCGTTAAGCCACGCGCTTGTTCTTCCTTTAATCGATCTGTATTGACTCCAGTAAGAGCTTGGACGAGAGCTGTTTTGCCATGATCGACATGACCCGCAAGCGTGATGATCACGATAACGAATCAAGATTGGCGATGAAGTCCTCGAGTGGTTCCGCGCCTCGTGTATCGAGGTAGAGAGCGCCCTTAAACATGCGACCAATGACCGGCGTTGGCAATTGTCGAAGTCTTGCGAAGAGATCTTGAGTTGCTGAATTCGACGAGCCTCTAACGACAATGGCGACTGACGGTATGTTGTCGCCCGGCATGGCGCCACTACCGACTTCAGCTTCGCTCATTTCGATATCCACTGAGAATTCTTCCGGAAGGAGTTCGGCGAGGCGTGAGTGAATCAGCTTGGCGCGTGATTGAAGTTCGCCAATCGAAATTCCCAGGGTGCGTAACGTTGGTACGCTATTGCGCACGTGCTCAACGTCTTCATACGCTTTGAGTGTCTCATCAAGCAAAGCGAGTGTCAACTTCGAGGTTCGAAGTGCGCGTTTCATCGGATTTGCATTGATCTTATCAATCAGCTCAGGTGAGCCAACCAGCAAACCAGCTTGAGGACCGCCAAGCAGCTTGTCACCCGAGAACGTCACCAAATCTGCACCGTTTTTTAACGCATCGTTTGGCATTGGTTCGCGCGGCAACCCAAACTGGCTGGTATCGATTAACGCGCCGCTCCCAAGATCGACCACACACGGTATCTGATGTTCCGTCGCAAGCCCGCTTAGTAGCTTGGTGCTCACTTCCTTGGTAAAGCCTTGAATGCGGTAGTTACTTGGGTGCACTTTGAGTAATAACGCTGGATCGGTCGCGATTCCACGTTCATAATCACTGAGATGCGTGCGGTTTGTTGTTCCGACTTCCACTAAATGGCAACCCGCAGCCTCCATGATCTCGGGCAACCGAAAACTGCCGCCGATCTCAATGAGCTCGCCACGAGAGACGACGACGTTGCGGTCTCGCGCGAGCGTATGCAACAGGATTAGGACAGCCGCAGCGTTGTTATTTACGATGGCGGCCGCTTCTGCATTCACGAGTCGACATAGGCGCTCGCATACCGCTTCCTCGCGCTGACCACGACTTCCGGTACTCAAGTCGAATTCAATCGATGCGGGCTGTGTGACAAGTGGCTTTACCCGCTCTAACATCGCTTCGTCGATGCGCGCGCGACCTAGATTCGTGTGAAGAATCGTGCCAGTAACGTTGAACACGCGCCTATAGCCAGGCAGTCGTTCAGTTGTCAACCAGCGTTTGATCTCGTCTCGATAGAACGACTCTACGTCGTCGTTCTCAACGGCCGCTTCTCCGGCACGAATGCGCGCCTGGATCTCACGAATTGCTGCGCGGACAGATTCGCGACCCCAGGCTGCAACAACATCCTCCAGAGACGGTGCTCCGAGCAACCGATCGATCGAGGGTATGGCTTGACGGTTCTGGCTATCGTCGTCGCTGCTCATGAATAGTTCGTTTTACGTATCTGCACTATGTTAAATCGTGATCCTTGCCAACTGCAGACCAACTCATACATAGTTGGATATCGGTTGGCGCAAATCGCATGTAAAAGGAGAGTCTAGTGGGACACCGTGTCGCATTCGTGGGATTGGGAGTAATGGGCTACCCGATGGCAGGTCATCTAGCAAGCGCAGGTCACGAAGTCACGGTTTACAACCGTACTCCGGCCCGAGCTGACGCGTGGCTGGCAGAGCACTCAGGTACCGCAAAAGCGACGCCAGCCGAAGCGGCTGACGGTGCGGAGTTTGTTTTCATGTGTGTCGGGAACGATGACGATGTGCGAAGTGTCACGTATGGTGACTCGGGCGTACTTGCTACGATCGCAAAGGACGCGGTATTCGTCGACCACACGACCGACTCACCTGATCTCGCTAGGGAGCTCTCTCGAGCAAGTAGCGATGCGGGCGCGGATTTCTTGGACGCGCCACTTAGCGGCGGACAGGCTGGTGCGGACAATGGAGCACTGACGATCATGGTAGGGGGAGACGAAGCGGTATTCGCACGTACAGAGCCAGTGATCGACTGTTACACCAAGACGGTCAAGTTGATGGGTGGCGCTGGTTCAGGTCAACTGACGAAGATGGTAAATCAGATCTGCATCGCTGGCGTCGTTCAGGGATTAGCCGAGGGTTTTCATCTCGCCGAGAAATCTGGTCTCGATATCAATGAGGTTGTTGAGATCATCAAGAATGGCGCCGCTGGATCGTGGCAGATGGAGAACCGTGCGGAAACGATGGCCGCGCGTAAATTCGATTACGGATTCGCAGTCAACTGGATGCGAAAAGACCTTGCGATCGCTCTCGATGTTGCACGACAGGTCGATGCACGCTTGCCAATGACCGCGTTAGTCGATCAGTTCTATGCGGAGGTCCAGGCGTTAGGCGGTAGTCGGTGGGACACATCGAGCCTTATTGAACGGTTGCGTCAAGTCGACGAGAAAAAATGAATCGAAGTCACACGAATTCGAGCCACGAAAACGCGTGATGGTGATGAGTCTGGGTAGATCGCCTCGTATGACGCTCAGCTAGCAACATCAAGCAGTGACTGGTATTTTTTATCGCGGTCGCGCATATCGCTAGGCGAATAGTCCTTGCCGAGGACCTGTTGCATCGGCGGGAACCAGAAGAAGAGGAACTTGAGAAATCGGTCGCGTTCAAGTCTCGACCAGTCGAGCGATTTGATACCGCTCATCGCGTTACACAGGGTATCCAAATCGGACGCTCTCGTTGTCATTTCGCCAAATGAGTAGAGCGCTTTGCCGATCGTAATCACTGGCTTTTCGAATAGAAAAGCTTCAAGCCCGACTGAAGAATTGATCGTGATTACGCCGCGTGAGTTAGCGACTAGGTCATACACGTCATGTTGCTGGTCTAAGACAAGCTTTGGGTTTTGATACGACTCGACTTTCTGTGCGAATGAGATTGGGCTGCTCGGGTGTTCCTTGATGCGAAGGTGAAGATCCGCGGGTAATAACCGCGACGCTTCGTTCAAACTATCCAGGAGATGAGGGATTCCGGTGATCCAACCACCAAACACGGTCACTTGAGTGTCCCTCGGTACTTGCAGAGGACAGAACACATAGGACTCTGATCCTAGTTCCGTACTCGCGCTATGAGGGTCTGACTCCGTTGGGCCATCGTTCAAACGGTGCGAGTCAACGTAATCGGCTCCATGGCAATCGGCGAATTCATCCTCCGCAAGTGCACGATAGAACTGAATATCAGTAGGGACACTAGATTGGAAATTCACGCCACTTGGGTCAATTTGCACTCGATCTTGGAGTGGCGCTCTCTCGAAGTACAGCTGGGGTAGCTCTAGTTCTCTACACGCGGCGCTTACCAAATAGTTCACGCCGTTCAGACCGTTATAGATTAGAACCTGCTCGGGTCTGGAAGACTCCAGTTGTTGATAGATCCAGTTGTACTGCAAGCGCAGAAAATGCAGCTTCAGTCGTTCACCTACGGCGCCTTCTGGGACTCGTCGCGCTGACTTTAGTGCTGTTTCTGCGTGCTCGTCAACATTCGGACAAGACCTTCTCGACAGGAGTACGAGATCGACGGTCTTAGCATCAAGGGTAGAGGTCCATGCGTCGACGAGTTCGCGTTGGAATTTCGTGTTGAAACCAAAACAAAGCACTTGCGCGGTCATGATTTCACATGCAGGCTAGGTTAGCTCGAAACCTGAATTGACTTACCAACCACGGCACTGTGTCGCGATAGTCTCGCCTCTAATTAGGGCTTTTCTCAAATCTCGGTAGTTCACCGAGCTCTTCTGACCAAGGCTGACCGCTTGATGTCCAGATGTGGACCGAGGGTTTCAACCAGGAAGGGTCATCTAGCGTGCCCGCTTTGAGCACCATAAACTGCGAGTTGGAATGCATTTCTGTCATGATTGGTGTACCGCAATTCGAACAGAACTTGCGAGTCAGATCATTTCCGCTATCCGCAGTTACTTTAAAACCTCCAAGGTCACCGGTCATATCGACGCCACTGCTGGCTACCACGACAATCGTCGAAAAGCCGCCTCCGGCAGAGTACTGACAATCACGGCAGTGGCAATGCGCAATGAAAACCGGCGTGCTTGAGCACGTATACCGAATCTGTCCGCATCTGCAACCACCTTCGAACGAAGTGACTTCATCTGCCATGCTTATCTCCTTGTAGTGTCACAGATCAACTGTATTGAACGAGCATCTTATTCAACTCCACGAGACGGATTGGTCATGGAGCGCAACAAGCTCGACGAGCTCCGCCATGTCACAATATTTACTTTCGTCACCGATAGGCACCCCGCATCGCATAGCGTCATCAGTTTGAATAAACACGCGACAATCTGAGAACTGTTCCGAACAAATGACGCCATCACCTATAAACACGACATCATCACCCGATTGAACGAACGCCTTGCACTTCGCGAGACCTTCGCGGGACTGAACCAGGTGCAGCATCAGTCTGTGACGATCATGTCGAAGTCGCGCATACGTGATCGGATTACGCTCATATCCTTGATCTCCACATGATTCAGAAAGGAGGTTTCGTCCTTCTCTCGCGTCTCATTGAATCGGTCAAAGAGACTCTGACGGTACAAGCTCTCGCGTTCAACCAGAAATTCCCTGACGTCAAACGTCGGTAAAGCTGAGAGGAATTTAGTGGTGTTCTTCCCGACTTCAGATGTCGTTTGGTCAAATAGCTGCCAAACACCGTCGCCAACAAAGGCGACAGCGACAGGCTGATCGAACACTGCGCTCACCGAGATTGCATCAACGATTTCATTAGCCTGCTGACCCGCAGGACCGCTGAGGCAATAAAAGACCGATTTCATCGGTTAATCCTACCCGCACTCATTGTAGGGCAGTCAGCTAATCATCGAACCTCAATCGGAACGTAATCGCGACTGCAACTACCGGTATATATCTGGCGTGGTCGACCGATCCTGTATGCCTCGCTGACGAGTTCCTTCCATTGGGCGATCCAACCGGATGTACGACCTGTGACAAAAATGACCGTAAACAACTCCAAAGGAATCCCCATTGCTTTAAGGATGATCCCCGAATAGAAATCGACATTGGGGTAGAGCCTTCGTTCCACGAAATACTCGTCCTCAAGGGCGATTTTTTCGAGCGCGCGCGCCATTTGAAGGATTGGGTCACTCTCGATGCCTAGCTCGTTCAATACCTCGTCGCAGGTCTGCTGCATAACTGTCGCACGCGGGTCGTAATTCTTGTAGACGCGGTGTCCAAAACCCATGATCCGGAATGGATCATCAGGATTCTTGGCTTTTGCTACGTACTCCCCGATATTGTCGAGCGAGCCAATGTCGTTCAACATCTCCAATACCGCCTCATTTGCACCGCCATGGGCAGGCCCCCACAACGCAGCGATTCCAGCCGCGATGCTGGCGTAAGGGTTCGTGTCGGTTGAGCCCGCTAGGCGGACGGTCGAAGTGGATGCGTTCTGTTCATGATCCGCATGCAGTAGGAATATCCTGTCCATGGCTTTTGCGAGCACGGGATTCACCGGCGATGACTCATCCTCGGAGAACATCAGGTGCAGGAATTGCTCGGCATAGTCCAAATCAGGATTCGCCGGGAGCATCGGCTTACCAACGGAATGTCGGTACGCAATCGCTGCGCAGATGGGGGTCTGTGCGACGAGTCGAATAGCGACCTGATCACGGCAAGCAGCATCCGTGATATCCACCTCGTTGTGGTAGATAGCCGCCATTGCACCTAGTAAAGAACACATAACCCCCATCGGGTGCGCGTCGCGCGGCAAGCTTGAGCACAGCGCGACGAGTCGTTCGTCAACGACGGACTCTTTTCGTATCTTCGCTTTGTATTCCGCAAATTCCGCTTGGTTAGGTAACTTGTCGAACAACAGTAGATAAGTTAATTCCAGGTAGTTGGACTGCTCAGCGAGTTGTTCGATGGGATAACCACGATGGAGCAGAATCCCTTCGTCGCCGTCAATGTAGGTGATCGTAGACTCGCATGCAGCGGTCGACATGAATCCCGGGTCGTATGTGACGTAACCTTTCCGAATCAGGACGCCGATATCAATGGCGTCGTACCCTTCCGAAGGCGAAAGTACCGGTAGATCGATTTCATTACCGTCTACCGACAGTTTAGCCGTTCGTTCCGCCATCTACAGCAAACCTCTACCTTCCGATTATCAAGCCAGATTTAGTACTTGCTCAACGTTGCTTCTCGAGATTTCTCACGGAGAGTTCAATCGTCCTGACTCGCCGTGAATGATAAACGGCAGCGGGTGTACCGGTTTTCGTGTGATTTGTATGAGTTTCGCCAATATCGGCGTTGGTTGAACGCCCGAGATAGCTTCGCGGTAATGAAAACGACCTATCTAAATCGGCTCGAAGCTACAATTCCGGGCTCTCACGCGGCATGTTAGTCGCAGTGTGTTTTTGCTAGATAGCGTGCGTCGAACTTGTCAACAAATGTAGGAATCGCTGGGTTAGGGGTCGTCGCTCAGGGGTTATTGGAGCTCGTCAGATCGAATGCGGACCAGCTCAATGTCATCGCGGGAAAGAATCTGAGTGTGAAACGTCTCGCGAGCCGCCGGCTTCGCGATGGCGTCGATTTAAGCGAGATTGTCTTCAGCACGGATCTGGATGACCTACTCAACGATGATGAGCTCGATCTTGTCATCGAATTAATCGGCGGTACAGACGCGGCATACGATCTCATCAAGGCCACTCTCGAACGCGGGCGAGGCGTTATTACCGCGAATAAAGCGGTACTCGCAACCCATGGCAATGAATTACTTGATATCGCACGCGAACACGATGTCCCACTAGCTTTTGAAGCGGCGGTGGCGGGTGGCATTCCAATCATCGCCGCGCTTAAAACTCGATTTCCCGCCAATGACATTAATTGGTTGACCGGCATCATCAATGGGACCTGCATCTACATATTGACCGCGATGGCGCACGATGGAGTAGCGTTCGAGGACGCGCTTCAGAACGCGCAAGAACTTGGCTACGCCGAAGCGGATCCCACTTTCGACGTGGGAGGTATGGATGCGGCTCAGAAACTCGCTATCTTGGTCGCGCTTGCTTTTGACGTACCGATTGAGATTGACAGCGTGTATTGCGAAGGTATCCAAGATATTACGATTGAGGATATTCAGCACGCTGATGAATTGGGGTATTCGATTAAGCACTTGGCGATCGGACGGCAAGAGGAAGATCTAGTCGAAATGCGAGTTCATCCTGCTTTGGTGCCCAAAGATAACTTGCTAGCCAAAGTAAACGACGTCGAGAACGCGGTGCAACTCGGTACCGCCAATACCGGAGTGTTGCGCTTTACCGGGCCGGGCGCTGGCGGACACGCAACCGCTTCTTCCGTGATAGCTGATCTCACGAATATTGCTTCAGGCTTGTATCGTCATCCAGGCATCGGTGGCGGGTCGATCCGAGTACGATCAATTGGTGACGTCTCAAGCGCGTTTTTCCTGAATATCGCGGCCGCAGATCGACCTGGTGTCATTGCATCGATCGGAGAGACTTTAGCGCGCCACAGTATTTCGATCGCGTCGATGATTCAAAAGAAAGAGGAAGTCATTCGATCCGTCGACAATGAAATCATCCCTGTCGTTATTCTGACGAACACGGTTGTTGAACGTGAGCTGGATCAAGCACTTGAGGAACTTGAGTCGCTGGCGGATATCGCGGCGCCGATCAAGAAGATCCGAGTAGTCGATTTGACGTAGTTCGGAGTTTGTCGACGTGACGTTGCTTCCTGTCAAGATCCGTTCTCGCGGTGTCGACCCTACGACGCTGCAAGAAAAACTGCATGTGTCGGCACCGATGGCGCGAATTTTGAGCGCTCGCGGTGTCACTGATGAAACGGAGATCAACTATCGTGTTAGTCAGCTCGCACAACCAGACGGTATACCTGACATTGCTCGTGCTGCGACTCGCATCGTTGACGCGATCGAACAGAACGAGCGGATGTTTATTTGTGGGGACTACGACGCAGACGGCGCGACGGCTAGTGCGCTTTTCATATTGTTCTTTCGCGCTATTGGATACGATGCCGCGGAATTCCGCGTACCAAATCGATTCAGTTTCGGTTACGGCCTAACGACACGATTCGTTGAGACCTTGTTGCCTGACGAACCGGACTTGCTCATCACAGTCGATAACGGCGTGTCGTCAACCGAAGGGATCGAGCTCGCGAATGAGCATGAAATTGATGTGGTCGTAACCGACCATCATCTAGCTCCGGCGGAACAGACGCAGCTGCCCCCCGCTCACAGCATCGTGAATCCAAATCTGCCAGATTCGGGCTTTGAGAGTGAACCTTGCGGCGTCGGTGTCGCGTTCTATCTACTTGCTCGCGTGCGACGTGAGCTCATGGATCGGGGATATTTCGACGAACGCGCTCTCAACGTTCCTGATATGCGTCAGTGGTTGGATCTCGTTGCGGTGGGTACGGTGGTCGATATGGTCCCTTTGGACTTGAACAATCGACGCTTGGTGAGTGAAGGTCTGCGTCGAATGCGCAGCGGACAGATGCGACCAGGTTTGACGGCTATTTGTGAAGTCAGTCGAACACCGATTGAAACACTCACGACTCGTGAACTTGGATTTCGAATCGGTCCGCGTATTAACGCGGCGGGTCGACTCGACGACATTTCGGTAGGGATTCAACTTTTACTGAGCGAGAATCCTGACGAAGCGTACGAGCTGGCGAAGGTGCTTCAGGAGATGAATGTGAAGCGTCGCGCTATTCAGACCGAGATGAACGAGACCGCAAACAGGCTCGTGAACTTAGTGGATACGGACGATTCGAAGAGCTGCTGCGTTTACCACCGTGATTTCCATGAAGGTGTGGTTGGCTTGGTCGCGAGTCGACTGGTGGAACGAACCAGAGCACCTGCGATCGTGTTCGCGGACTCTGAAGATTTGGCGAATCAAACGCTTAAGGGTTCAGCACGCAGCATTGATGGTGTCCATATTCGGGACGTACTTGCGTATGTTGACGCGAGGTTCCCGAAGCTGATACTGCAATTCGGTGGGCACGCAGGCGCTGCAGGACTTACGATCTACAAACAGCAATTTGAACGGTTCGCAAACGTGTTCGACGACGCTGTGAAGGTACTAGCGTCGGAAGATGCCTTCAACCTGACGATTTACACCGATGGTGAACTGAACGCCGAAGAACTGAGCTTAGCGTTGGTGGACGAGATCGACGGATTGGAGCCGTGGGGACAATCTTTCCTCCCGCCGACCTTTCATGGAACATTTGACGTGGTATCGACGACACGCGTCGGCAGGAACAGGGAACATCAAAAGTTCATTCTCCGAACTGGCTCTCGACACTTCGAAGCGATTGCTTTTTCCCATCCAGTGGTTGAAGCGGACCAAATCGAGATGGTGTATCAATTGAACCGGAATGTTTTTCGTGGAGAGGTCACACTTCAGTTAATCGCCTCTAAAATTGAGGCGGTCGATTGATTGCGGCGTTGACGCGTGTGCAATCACGACTTTTTTGTTTTTTATCTCCTTGAGTCATGGCCGAAATCACCTCGTTGCGCGAGCAACTAAAGTCGTTTGAGTCTCGTTTCGCACTGTTAAAGGACTCTCTTTGACGTTGATAGCAAAAGCGAAAGACTTGAGGAAGTAGATCGGGAACTTTCGCTCCCGGAGACGTGGCAAAATCAAGAGAAAGTTAAGGAACTTTCTCAAGAACGGTCACGCCTCGACCGAACGGTCGGTAATGTGCTTGAACTCGCTCAAGCGCTCGTGGACGCTTCTGATTACCTAGAGCTTGCTGTGGAGGAGTCTGACCAAGAAGCGTTGGACGAAATTGCTGCAGACTTCGACGCAACCGAAACGAAACTTGGTGAGCTAGAGTTTCAGCGAATGTTCGATGGCGAGACCGATTCCAGCAATGCGTTTGTTGACATTCAGTTTGGGGAAGGCGGCACTGAAGCCCAAGACTGGGCGAACATGCTGCTTCGGATGTATATCAAGTGGTGCGAAAAGAGACAGTTTAGCTATCAGCTTCGCGAAGCAAGCGCTGGAGACATCGCTGGGATTCGCAGTGCCACGCTCTACGTCGCCGGTGAATTTGCATATGGCTGGCTTCGTACGGAGACAGGGATCCATCGACTAGTCAGGAACTCGCCGTTTGATTCGGGAAATCGGCGACACACATCATTCGCATCTGTGTATGTATATGCTGAAATTGATGACACCATCGAAATCGAGATCGATCCGTCGGATGTGCGCACCGACACGTATCGTGCGAGTGGCGCCGGTGGGCAACACGTGAATCGGACCGACTCGGCGGTGCGGCTCACACACTTACCGACGAAAACCGTCGTTCAATGTCAGTCTGAACGATCCCAGCATCAAAACCGCGATCAGGCATGGAAACAATTGCGAGCTCGACTGTACGACTTGGCGATTCAAGAACGCGATGCTGCGAGGCAGGAACTAGAGTCTGCCAAAGCGAATATTGGTTTTGGTAGTCAAATCCGCTCATATGTGCTTGATCAATCCCGCGTTAAGGATTTACGAACTAACACAGAAATCGCTGACCCAACGCGCGTGTTGAACGGCGATCTGGACGAATTCATGACCGCAAACCTAAAGGCTGACGTTTGAGCGAAGAACGTAACGAATTTGAGGTTCGACGACAGAAACTAACGAATCTGCGCAATAGCGGCTTCGACTATCCGAATCAATACAAGCCGACGCATCACGCGGCAAGCCTTCGTGCTGAATACGACGACCTCAGCAAAGAGGAACTTGCGGAACGAGAAATTCGAGTCTCGATCGCGGGCCGAATCGTGCTACGTCGTGACATGGGCAAGGCGAGTTTCGCAACGCTCTATGACAACGGTGAACGCATCCAGATTTATGTTCGCTCCGATGGCATTGGCGAAGATGCTTACGACAAATTCAAGCATCTAACGGATGTGGGGGATATTGTCGCCGTAGAAGGTTCTGTAATGAAGACCAATCGAGGCGAACTCACCGTTGAGGCACAGGATCTGAATTTGCTCGTGAAATCACTGCAGCCACTGCCAGAGAAGTATCACGGCATAGCCGATCAGGAATTCAAGTACCGACGACGCTATGTTGACTTGATCGTTGATCAGGATTCAAGGCGTGTATTCCATGTACGCAGCGAAGTATTAGCGTCGATTCGACGGTTCTTCCACGCACGTCACTACTGGGAAGTTGAAACCCCGATGCTTCACCCAATGCCGGGAGGTGCTAGTGCAAAACCATTCGTGACACACCACAATGCCCTGTCACGCGACCTCTACCTCCGTATCGCACCCGAACTTTACCTTAAACGGCTTGTTGTGGGAGGGGTAGAACGCGTATTCGAGATCAATCGCAACTTTCGGAATGAGGGACTATCGACGCGTCACAGTCCGGAATTCACCATGCTTGAGTTTTACGAGAGTTATGCGACGTTCGAGGATTTGATGAATCTCACCGACGAGTTAATGCGGCAGGTAGTCAACGACGCAACAGGCGCGAGCCAATTGAAATTCGGCGACCTTGAACTCGATTTCGATCAATCAGCGCGTCGAATCACGATGTTGGATGCCGTCGCAGATGAACTCGGCGAGAATCTGGATTCGTTGCGCGATAAAAGTCATGCTCGAAAACTCGCGGACAATCTAGAGGTTCATATAGCCGATAGCATGGACGCTGGTGCAATTTTGAATGAATTGTTCGAGTCATGCGTGGAGCCGAAGCTCCAAAATCCAACGTTTGTGACTCAGTATCCAGCTTCTATTTCGCCGCTTGCAATGAGGAACAAGGAAGACCCAGACTTCACTGATCGATTCGAGTATTTCATTGCCGGTCGAGAGATTGCGAATGGCTTTTCGGAGCTCAATGACCCGGATGATCAACGTTCACGTTTCGAGCATCAAGCATCGCTTCGGAGCGCAGGTGATGAAGAAGCAATGAGTGTCGACGAAGATTTCTTGACTGCACTTGAATATGGCATGCCGCCCACGGCAGGCGAGGGTATAGGAATCGATCGGCTAGTAATGCTCCTTACCGACAAGCACTCGATTCGAGACGTAATGCTGTTCCCACAGTTGCGAGATCGAGAATAGCGATCGTGAGCGCAGTGGACCGAGTCGTCTTGCATGACTCATGGAAAGAAGCCTTGCGAAATGAATTTGAGTCCGATTACATGGCTCAGTTACGCGAATTCCTGCTTGAAGAGCGAAACGCTGGAAAGCGCATCTTCCCGCCTTCGAAACTGATTTTCAATGCGCTTGATAGTTGCCCATTGCCGAATGTCAAAGTCGTGATCATTGGACAAGATCCGTACATATTTTCGGGTCAGGCGCATGGTCTGTGCTTCAGCGTGCCACCGGGCGTTAAGCAGCCGCCTTCGTTGATGAATATCTTCAAGGAAGTGGCCGATGACCTGCGAGAAAATACGAGTTCAGGGGAAACGTTCTCCCCATCGAGCGGTAGCCTGCTCGGATGGGCGGCGCAAGGTGTGTTGTTGCTCAACGCCACGCTCACTGTATTAGAAGGCGCGAGTGGATCACATCAGAATCAGGGATGGGAACGGTTTACCGACCGGGTAGTCGAGATCGTGAATGAGCAATGCGAGCATGTCGTATTCTTGCTTTGGGGTGCGTACGCCAAGGCCAAAGGCGAACGAGTTTCGCGTGATCAACACTGTGTTCTAACAGCTGCGCATCCATCTCCGCTAGCCGCACATAACGGCTTTTTCGGGTGCCGTCATTTCAGCCGTGCGAATAACTACCTGCGCGACCACGGCATTGAAGAGATCGATTGGCGTCGTACCGACGCATAACCGACCTTAGAACTCGCTAAAGTCTATGACGATTTGCTCTACAATTCGTCACTAACCCAAGCTAACAATACGGCTTGACGAGGCTTCGGCGAGAGTCCGTAAACCTAACGCAGCCTTGATTCATGGAAGAAGTAAACCAAGCCAAACGCCCTGATAGAGTCCTGTCAGGAATGCGACCCACCGGCTACATGCACTTGGGGAACTACCACGGCGCCCTAAAGAACTTTGTGGATTTACAGTCTCAATATGACTGTTACTTCTTTGTCGCCGACTGGCACGCACTCACAACCGCCTATGACGAAACTCACACGATCGAGGAATACTCACGTGAAATGGTCGTCGACTGGCTTGGTGCGGGTCTGTTACCGGAACATTGCACGATCTTTGTGCAAAGCAAAGTTCCAGAGCATGCCGAACTGCATCTCTTCTTGTCCATGATCACGCCTTTGCCGTGGGTGGAGCGTGTACCAACATACAAGGACACGATTGATGCCTTGCAAGAGAAGGATCTGGCGACATACGGGTTCCTAGGCTATCCAGTACTTCAAGCAGCCGACATCCTCATTTACCGTGCCGAGCGGGTACCCGTCGGCACGGATCAGTCTGCACATGTGGAAATGAGTCGCGAAATCGCTCGGCGATTCAATGAGATCTACGGTCGCGGCACTGACTTCGAGACAAGCGTCATGGGTCTCCTCGAGGATCACGGACAAGCGTTCAAAAACGACTTTCTTGCTTGCCATCGGGGTTTCCGAGAAGGCGGAAGTCAGGAGGCATTGGAAGAGGGATTAACGCTGGTATCGTCGAGTACGTCGCTGACGCGTCGCCAAGCAGAGGTGCTTGAAGGTTACCTGCGGGGTACGGGTAGGGTGATTCTGCCTGAACCACGCGCGCTCGCGACGGAAACTCCACTCGTCGTTGGGCTTGACGGCCGGAAGATGTCAAAGTCCTACGGGAACACCATTCAGTTGCGCGATAAGCCAGAAGTCATCGAGCAAAAGGTCAGTCGGATGCAGACCGATCCTGCACGGGTTCGACTAAAGGATCCTGGTGATCCTGCGAAGTGTCCGGTATATACCTGGCACGAAATTTACCTCGATGAAGCGCAACGCGAGTGGGCGGCGAACGGTTGTCGTACGGCTTCGATCGGTTGTCGAGAATGTAAACAGCCTCTCATCGAAGTCATAAACGAAGAGCAGACACTATTTCGGGAGCGTGCGGAGCCATTTGCGAATTCACCCGAAAAAGTACGACAGATCCTGGAGGACGGTTCGGAAAAAGCTCGCGTTATCGCGAAGGAAACCATGACCGAGGTGCGTTCAGCCATAGGTATCGCGAATGCGTGACGACCTGGTAGACGGCGCCACGGGTAATCTGTCGTTGGAAACGATCAATGGTGGACCTTATCACGCGCGGATAGGCGATACGGGTTTAGAGGAATTACCTAAAGACCTGCACATCCCGCCGGATGCCATGGTCGTAATGCTTGAGTCCTTTGAGGGACCATTGGATCTCTTGCTCTATCTGATTCGGAAACATAACTTCGACATCCTTGAAGTCCGTCTGGCTGACGTCGCTGAGCAATACATGCAGTACATCGATCTCATGTCGACGCTTCGCTTACAGTTGGCCGGGGAGTACTTGGTTATCGCGGCGACATTGATGGTGATCAAGTCTCGTGCACTACTGCCTCAGCTAGAGAGTGACGATGACGACGAAGCAAACCCGGAAGCTGAACTTCGTCGTAGACTGCAGGAGTACGAGCGATTAAAGAGCGCGTCCGAGCGACTGGACGCATTGCCTCGTGTCGATCGTGAAGTTCACGTGGTGCAGGCGACTCTGGCAGAACCCTATGCGCCCGAAGTACAACCAGATATCAAACTCCAGGATCTGATGCTGGCGTTTGTGGATGTCGTTCAGCGTTCGAAGCTATATCAACGGCACAGCGTTACACGCACCACAATCTCCGTGCGCGAACGCATGACCGAGATCATCGATAAATTGCAGGAGTCGCGAGACTCTGTAGCGTTTGAAGCACTGTTTGACGTACATGAAGGCAAGGTCTCCCTGATCGCATCTTTGCTAGCTCTCCTCGAACTCATGAGGAGTAGCTTGGTACGCGTGATGCAGGACGAACCTTTCGCACCAATATTTGTGAACTTAGCTGAGCAGGCTGACGTTGTCTGACATGACCGTCGCTGATATCAAGCGCATCGTTGAAGCGTTGCTCTTCGCTGCGGAGGAACCATTGAACGTCGCAGCACTAATGAGTGTGTTCGAGCAGGAGTACGACGACCCTCGTGCGTTTCGGGAACTCCTTCTTTCGGCATTAGAAGAGCTTGAAGAGGACTGCGAACAGCGTGGAATTGAGCTCGTTCAAGTCGCGTCAGGATTTCGACTGCAAGTAGATGCGATGCACAGCGAGTGGGTTCACAAGTTATGGAAGAGGAATCCCCCACGATACTCCCGTGCTCTGCTTGAGACGTTGGCGATGATCGCGTATCAGCAACCGATCACACGTGGTGAGATCGACGATGTACGTGGAGTTACAACCAGCGGAAACATTCTGCGACGACTACAGGAGAGGGGTTGGATTCGTGAATTGGGACGCAAGCAAGTTCCTGGTCTGCCCATCCTCTACGGTACGACGCGCGCGTTTCTAGATTACTTCAACCTCCGCTCGATCGGTGATCTGCCACCTTTGGTGGACGGTGAGTCACTACGCGTGAAAGAAGAACACGTGGAACCACCTCGTCTCGTGGCAAATGAAGGCTAGCGCGCTAACCTTCTAAACTGAATTCACGAGTACCTAAGGTCCCATGGCTCGAGGCAATGTCGAGGCAACGCCTTCGACCGTTAAACTGCAAAAAGCGCTCGCCGATGCTGGCTTAGGATCACGCCGAACGATCGAGAAGTGGATCGTTGCGGGTCGAATCAAAGTCGACGGCGAACTAGCGACCTTAGGCGACCGCGTTTCAGCCGCACAACGATTAGAACTAGACGGTAAGGTGGTTTCTCGTCACGTCAATTCCGGTCCCCGTATCCTTCTCAT
>JAGWBO010000110.1 GCA_021295855.1 Pseudomonadales bacterium
TTAACGACCGGGCAGCCGCCAACGATTGGACATCTTCTGCTCGGTGTGGGTGACGTGGTGCGATGACCAGTAAGAGGTCGGGGTAATTCGTCCGTGCGTTGAGATGGGCGTCTAGTACGACTTCATCCTCACCGGGATGGGTACTTGCTGCAAGCCAACAAGGTCGCTCACCGCGCCATTTCTCCCGCCGCATGGAGATGGCGTGTTGCGTTTCTTCAGAAACTGTGAGATCGAACTTAATGTTGCCAGTGACATGAATGCGTTCGCTTGGAACGCCGAGATTGCGAAACCGCTCTGCCGTGTCTTCGTATTGCGAGATGATCATTGTGATGCTGGCCAGCATGCGCTTAGTCAAGGAATGGATCAATCTATAACGCTGCGCGGATCGAGCACTCAAGCGCGCATTGAGTAAACACACATCGATACCTTCTCGACGGGCGATGCTGAGCAGATTTGGCCATAGTTCTGTTTCAACAAGGATTAACGCCCGTGGATGAGCGTGCTTGAGAAATCGTTGGACGCAACGCTTCGCGTCATACGGCATGTAGCAATGATCGACTCGGTTTCCGAATCGTCGGGAGACTTCAGCAGAGCCAGAAGGGGTGGTCGTAGTCATCAAGATCCGCGGACTATTTGAACTCTCGAGTAGCTGATTTACGAGCATTTCCACAGCAATAACTTCACCAGCGGAAACTGCATGTAGCCATATCGAGCCTTGCTGAACATGCGAGGGTACGAACCCAAATCGCTCGCTAATTCGTACGCGGTAGTCCGGCTCGCGCCAAGATCTTCGCCACAGATTCAACGTCGCTACGAACGGAAGCAACGAGGAGATCGCACGGTAAAGGGCATAGACCATAGTCAAAGAGAATCGATTTGCGGAAGCTTGAAAACCGGAAATGTGGCCTTATCTAGAAGGTATGAAGTGGTTAAACCCACTAGCACATCAACAAAAAGGAAAGCGAATATGTCTATCGTACAACTAAACCCTTGGGCGCCGCTTGACGGACTTCCTGAGCAGATGAACAACTGGTTAAACGACTCGTTTTGGGGCAAGCAGGCTAACGCGCGCTGGCGACCGGCCCTTGACATCAAGGAACTCGCCGAGAGTTACGTTATTCACATGGATGTTCCAGGTGTGACGAACGAAGATATCGAAGTAACACTCGATGACGGCTATCTAAGGATCTCTGGTTCTAGGAACCTAGAACGATCCTCGGAAGACGATGACGGCACCTATCGAAGTTTCGAGCGGGTCTCTGGATCGTTTCAACGTGCTGTTCGACTACCCTCTCATGCGACCAGTGATGATGTTAGCGCTGTCGTTAAGGACGGGGTTCTGACTATCACGATCAAGAAAGCCGAAGAGGTTCTCCCGAAACGAATCGAGGTCAAGGCTTAAAGCGAACTTCTGATGGGCGCTTTGTCTCTAGGAACATATTAAGCGCCTATCGATGACCTCAATCGCCGGTGCGTCGTAGATTTCCATTGCGACGCACCGGTTACTAATTGATGCGCATCATCGAGATTTCTAACAGAGCTAATTGAAGCGTAGGCGTTTCATCGTACGAGGTCCGATACGCTACACTACTGACTGATGAGTCATAAGTCAGTCGTCCTTGCATAACGACCAATTACATCGATTTCACTTCGTGAGAGCTCCCGTAAGGGGGATGTGGGTTCGTTTAAATGACGTTTGGTCGGAAGCGATCCACGATCGACAATATCCTGACGCTGCGAAACGACTACTAGGGGAAATGTTGGCGACGACTGCACTGATCGCCAACAACATTAAGCACGATGGAGGAGTAACTCTCCACGCTGTTGGAGACGGACCTATCAAAACGGCGTTCGCCGAATGTCAAGGCCAACAAGCACTTCGAGGAATCATTCGGTTAAACGAAGACGAACCGCTGTCGATCCGTGACGATATGAATTTCAAGGAATTAATCGGTACGAGTCGAATGGCGCTGACCATGCAGTTCAAAACGGGCGAGTCGTATCAAGGTCTGGTCAGCACTGAACATGAGATGCTCGAACAGACCATGGAGCACTACTTCGAGAATAGCGAGCAACTCAACACAGCCTTTGCTCTCAACGCAGAGGAAGAAACCGTAACCGGGTGTTTTCTACAACGTTTGCCGAGTACAGATCTCGCATCCGACATGAGTTTGGCGCACGATGAAGCCGAATGGTTGAGGCTAGTTAGTCTCTTCCGAACAATCCGTCCAGGAGAGCTTGGGTCAAAGGGCGTTGAGGGTGTACTTCGTGATCTGTTTCCTAATGACTCAATCCGACTAGATCAACCTAAGCCAATTCGTTTTGAGTGTTCGTGTGACCGTGATCGTTGTTCAACAGCGCTGCAGACAATATCGTCTGACGAGCTTCGCGAATGGGCGGACGAAGACGGCGGCATTCAAGTAACGTGTGAATTCTGTGGTTCTCGTTATAGTTATCTGAAAGACGAAATCCGTACAGAATTCAACCCATAACGGCGAAACTGCTCAGCGAAATATTGTTTAGTCTGCGCTTACGAATTCAATGAGTGCGTCGAGCACCTCGTTGGGATATTCAGACAGCATTGAGTGACCGCTACCTGGTAGCGTGACAACCGAAGCGTTTGTGAGATTGTCCGCAATCATTTTGCCTGTTCGGTAAGGGGTCATTTGATCTGATTCACCGAGAATGAACAAGGTTGGACATTGAATCTGCGCTGGATCCAAACTCGCATCATTGCATGCTACCAAGTCAGCGTAGAAGACATCATCGTCTGATCGATTCATCAAACGTCGACCATGTCCTAGCATCCATACGCCGGGATTTGAATTGAAACCAAGTTTGCCTCGACTTGAATGACTCCAAGCGTTCGCCATCTCAAATGAAGCATCCTCGTTTTGTTTCGCTGCATCTAGCAACTGATCAGTAACCGACATGGGCATAGACGTGCCAAGAAGCGCGAGTTTCTTGCACTGATCCGAGTTATTAACTGCCCAGTTCCAAGCGACAAGTGAGCCCATACTGTGTCCAACGAGGATGGGTTCTTCGCTCCCGAGCGTACCCAGCACCGCAGTCAGCCAATCTGCTATCGCTTCAACATTCTTGAGCGCGGGACCGGTAGAACGTCCATGACCTGGCAGGTCGACTGCGACCACGTTGAAATCGTGGCGTGCGAAATACCTCGCTGGCAAAGTCCAGACTGTGTGATCCATAGCTGCGCCGTGAATAAACACGATGGTCGGCAAGTTCTTACGATGCGTTGCGGACCCTGTGCCGAAAAATGCTTGCTCACCGGCTATGTTCTGATACATCGGAGCTAAGCGCGCTGTGAGCGACGTAGCGCTGAGTTCAAATCGGCGATTAAATCCGCTGGTTCTTCTAGACCGATGGATAGGCGCACGAGTCCTTCGTGTATACCAGCATTGGTGGTGAGTGGTGGAAGCGGGGTGGATGATTAGAGTCTTGGCGTCTCCGATATTGGCGAGATGCGAGATCAGTGAGAGTGATTCGATTAATTTCCGTCCAGCAGCACGTCCGCCATGGATGACCACGCCAAGCACGGCTCCAGCTCCGTTTGGTAGCAGTTTTCGCGCTAGTTCATGATCAGGATGCGAGGGAACCTCTGGATGAATGACCTCTTCGACTGCTGGATGCTGACTTAGAAATTCGACAATCGCGCGCGTGTTTTGAACGTGTCGGGCCATGCGTAGTGAAAGCGTTTCTACGCCTTGTAATGCATAGAAAGCCGTGGTCGGCGCCATGCAGGCGCCAAAGTCTCGCATGCCTTCTTTGCGCGCACGCATCAAGAAAGCAAGAGGTCCAAACTCTTCGGCAAAGACTAAGCCGTGAAAGCCGTCGTATGGTTGGGTGAGGGTCGGGAATCGATCGAATGACTCCCAATCGAACGTGCCGCCGTCGACTAATAAGCCCCCTATGATCGCGCCATGGCCTGACAGGAACTTCGTTGCTGAGTGCACAATCAAATCAGCACCGTGATCGAAAGGTTTGCACAAGTAAGGAGTCGCGAACGTTGAATCGACGAGTAGAGGTAAACCTGAATCGTGCGCTATTGTTGCGATTGCGGGAATGTCTAGCACCTCCAAGCCGGGATTTCCAAGTATCTCGCCGAAGAGAAGTTTCGTATTCGACTGAATCGCGTCGTTAAAGGCGTCGGGAGAGCGCGGGTCGACGAATGTCGTCGTGATCCCAAAACGAGGCAACGTATAGTCAAGTAGGTTGTGCGTGCCGCCGTAGAGCGAGCGGGAGGCGACGACATGATCACCTGCCGAACATAAGGTTGAAATTGCTAAGTGAGTCGCTGCCTGACCGCTTGAAGTCGCGATAGCGCCGACGCCGCCTTCTAACGCAGCGATGCGTTCCTCAAGCACTGCATTCGTCGGATTGGATAACCTTGAGTAAACGTGACCCGCGCGCTCAATGTTGAACAGTCCCGCGGCAAAATCCGTATCTGGAAATACGAACGATGCGGTTTGGTATATAGGGGTCGCTCTCGCCCCCGTTTGCGGATCGGGTTGTTGGCCAGCGTGAAGTGCTAACGTGTCGAAACCCGTGCGCGGAATGTTGTACGGGTTATCGTCAGACATATCGGCGAATTACTCAGGAGGTCGCGACGCTACGATGGTACACGTACGCCGCCGGCTTTATTAAGACTTACAGTCCATCGGGTCCGCAATCATTCTTCAGATAGTCGATCAAATCTGTATAGAACAACTTTAGGTGAGACTT
>JAGWBO010000024.1:0-31554 GCA_021295855.1 Pseudomonadales bacterium
TTAAGAATGTCGCGAGGACGTTATAGAAGATCGCAACCATGCACACGACGATGCCGATATCCGCCCACCTGGGTGCTTCGATGTACTCACGACCCTCATTGATCAGCCAAAGCGTCGCAGTCTCCCCGGGTCCCGACTGTACGAACAAATAGACAAGCACAACGATTACAACCGCGAGCGTCAGAATCCAGAAAGTCGCTTCCGCGATCTTCTCCCCGACCAGTGGTACGCCTGCTTCGTCTTCGACGAGCCAGAAGATCGAACCGATAAAGCCATACAACAGCCAGACGACCATCGCATTGATGTGCACCATCCGATTGACATTGAAATCGAGGACGCCGAACAGAAAATCAGGTGCGATGAACTGCCATGCTGCAATCAAGCCGAACAACATCTGCAACGAAGTATTTGACCGCGAGTTTTTTGCCGATCGATAACTCGCTGTAATTCAAAGCTCCTAGTGTCATGACGCGTCCTCCTCACCCTCAGCGACTTCGGGCTCGTAGACCGGTCCGTCCTGCGGTAGCGTGGTGAAGTTCGCCGGGAAGCCGTTGGTATCGATTGCCGACATCCATTTCAGATACGCGATCACGCCGCGAATTTCGTCATCCGTCAGATTCTGGTTGGGCATTCGACGATTCGTACCGAATGTACGAGCATTGGCAACCGGATCTTTCAGGAACATCGTCATGAGTAATTCACGGGCTTGCTCATTTCCCCAGCCAGGGTCGAGCCAAGCCTTGGTCAGATCGGGAGCGTAATAAGCACCGTTACCCAGTAATGTATGGCAATTCATGCAGTTGCGTGCTTGCACGGTGAGTTTACCGTGATTCACAAGCGCCTTCGCTTCGGTCTCGTTCATAACTTCGCCAAACAACGGAACCATCGGTCCAACCTCCGGGACCAAATGACCTCTATCTTCGTCCGGCACGTAGTCAATGCGGTAGTTAATGACGGAATAAGCCGGCACCCTGCCGGCATCTGAACCCGCGCCGATCGCATAAAGCGAATGGAAAGTAAGCAACACTAAAACGAGTGCCATCCCAGCGGTCACGAAGATCGCGCACTTCCGCCAGAAAGACTCGCTCGCCCACCATTGCGATTCACTCGATTCAGTCATTGCGCTTCCCCATCAATTGCAATGCTTCGCGATGTTGGCTGCTCTGTGCAGCGATGTTTTAGTTCTCTCGTTCGTAGCTCGTTAGTCGTCTCACAATATTAGTTAAGCACGCAACGACTTGTTAAGTTCTTCCAGTCGCCCGAAGAAGCGAAGATTCTGCGGAGCTCGCTAAATTAGATTTACTGCGCCAATCCACCAAGAAGCGTCAATCTTCCGCGGCAACAAATTGGATCTGTAATCCCCGTAATCCTCGATCAAACGTCGGACCAAGTTCATGGATTGCTGACGATGCGAGTAGTTCCGCGGAGACTCGGATCGTATACTCGCTGAATACGTCGTCTTCTGTCGCGTCTACATCCACGACTTTTACCAAGAGAATGTCGTCCTCATACACAGTCAATATGTAAGGCCAGCCAAAGTGAACGTACTTCTCTTTCGTTGAGATTTGCTTGGTGTACCCTACAACCTTCACTCGCAATGCGGATAGACTTCTGCGTTCCTGAGCGATTGCTGCACGAAGCTCTCGAAGCGCGCTATTCAGTCTATCCAATTCAGCGCTCTCGTCGTCGGACAACGGTGGACCAGGAATCTGTTCACTCTTCTCTTTTTTCTCGGTAAGAACGCGAAGATCCCGATCTTCTTCCCAGGTAGTGTTTGATTTCTCGGCAAGTGTTGCGAGTTGTATCGTCTCGTCGTCTGTGAGTTTGGGACCAGTCTGCAACTCGGAGAGTCTTTGCTTCTCAAGGATAGGCGCCCGAAGGTCTTCGAGTTCCTTCGCGTCCGAATTCATGCGGTCGATTTTGTCTGCGAGCTCGACGATTTGCTCTGTGACCGCGCGGTCATGGCGACGTATTTCCACCCGAATGTCCGGATCTGACCAAAAATCGCCTTGGTAGGAACCTAGCGTGACGAGACCCACTGATGCATGGTACCTCTGACCTTCCGTGTTCCTTGCTGCTTGATTCTCCGAACCAGACGTGCTAGCCGCCGATAAGCTAAGCATCAAGATCGCGATCAGCGTCGCTGGCTTAGGACCCAAAAAATACATCACTACTTACCAATTCACCAAATTAATCATACCGGTTAGCGCTATACCAACCTCTAGTGAGAATAGATACACACTCTCGTTCGTGCAGATTCGAATTACGTTCTCAGCAAGGATTAAGCATCTTCGACCTTGTCGCTGCGCTCGGTATCTTCCGCATGCATCGTTTCCGTGAGACGCCATATAAACCGAGGTGCGACGAAATAGCCACAAACCATCAATCCACTGATGACGTGCCACCACCCGTCAAAGTTCATGACATAAGAAAACGCGATGACGCTCGCAACGAGTAGCGCAAACGATCCGAGCGAAATCCCGTTAAGGAGACGACGAAGGTGGGAAGCACCACGGAGACGTGCCAACGCTAGAAAAACTGCATAACCTAAAGCTGTCACCAGTATCGCACTACCGAGCAGTGCAGCACCAGCAATACGCTCAATGTCGACGGGTTCGTACAAGCTAGTTTTTCGATGACATCAGAAACATTATCGCGTCAGAACCGAACGCGATTTGACGTCGTTATGAAGAGGAATCCGCAGTTCGCGAACCTGTCTGGAGTCGAACGAATTCGTAGTAGCTTCCCTCTTTGCTCATCAATTCGTCATGAGAACCAATGTCGTTGACTTCACCTTGGTCGATGAACACGATACGGTCTGCCTTGCGAATCGTTGAAAGTCGGTGGGCGATGACTAGGACGAGCTTGTCCTCACTGGCTGTCTGTAGCGACTCGACCAGTGCTTCCTCAGTCGAAGGATCTAGCGCAGCGGTAGGCTCATCCAAGATCAAGACCGGCGTATCGCGAATTAACCCGCGCGCGATGCACACCCGTTGCTTCTGTCCGACCGACAAGCTATCACCGGACCGGCCAAGGACTGTGTCGAGACCATCCGGCAAATTCGACACGATTTCGGCTGCGCCAGCGCAAGACAACGCCGTTTCGATATCCGCTTCGGTCGCTTCAGGTCGTACAAGCAAGAGGTTTGAGCGGATAGACTCGGACAGCAGCATGTGCTCTTGGAAGACGTACGTGACGAAGTCCCTTACCGATTCGACATTCGCTTCCGCAAGATCCGTATCGTCATAGCGCACGCGGCCTCGCGTCGGCCTTACGTAACCGGCGATCGCGTACGCGAGCGTAGTCTTGCCGGCGCCTGTCGGACCCACGATGGCAACGAGTTCGCCTTGACGTAGGGTCAAATTAATGTTTTGAAACGCTGGTCTTCCATCCGGATAGTTGAACGAAGCGTCTTCGAGCGCGATGGTCTGCGGACCTTCGCTCACGATGGTTTGCCCGGTGTCTTCGGTTGGCGCGTCGATGAAGAAAAACACGCGTCGAAGCGCGGCCGCGTTGCCTTGCAGTCTTATCCAGAATACGCCGAGTTCCATCGCCGCGCCGGCGAGCGAAAACCAGATCCCAAACAAGATCGACCAGTCGCCCGGACTCAGTTCGCCGACAATGATGCTGTCCGTAATCGAAACCGAAACGCCAAATGCAACGACCACCATGACGATCCAAGTCGAAAATCGAATGACAATATCGATGATCTTGATGTGACGATAGCGCCGAAACGACTCCTTGCTTTGATCGTCAATACGATCTTTCTCCCGAGTCATCCCACCTAAGCTCTGAACCGCCGCGATATTTCCCATGCTTTCTTCGATCGCATTGGTGGTTGCGGTTCCAGCCGCACGACTATCCTGTTGAACGCGTCGTGTGAGCTTCGAAAACGGTACTGTCACGCACAGCCCCAAGGGCAATAGAAGTGCCGCAACCCAAACCAACTCCGGCGATATTGCACCGTAGCTGTAATACAGGAAGTAGATCGAGATAACAGCTTGGACGATCATGACCAAGGGCGTGAGTGTGAGCGTATAGCACACGCTAGGCAGCATGGGCGCGTCATACATCACGCGATAGATAGCATCACCAATTCGATGATCGTCGAGCGTCGTCATCGGTAGGTGTGCCATGCGCCGATAAAGCGTCGTCCTGATGTGATTGGTAAGTCGCTGTGACAACCGAATGTGGATCAGCGTGTCGATGAAACCAAGAAAACTTGCGCTCTCACTACTACCTTCATTCATCGCGTTTTCGGACTGCGTGGCGCTGTCTTCACCTTGTGCCCAATCCTGATACACGTACGTTCGGGTGCCGAAGACCAGAAGGAGTAACACGCTGACCACGGTTAATGCAACCAGAATCTCGAATGGTGAGTAGTCGTATACCAAGTTGATAAAGGGTTGCACGTGAGGTGGCATGACCACGTCGGTCGCATCGAACGGTTTCTGCAAGATCACTTGGTCGATCAGAATCTTGCCTAGCCACTGTAGATACAACACCGGCACGATCGCGAGCAATGAGAGTCCAAGCTTCAGCCCGAACAACCGCGGCGTCGTGGCGATGTAACGGAATCCGCGACCAATAATTTGCGCTGACTCACGATTGCTGATCCGCGTCTCAGTATCGATGCGATCATCGAAACGCGCGGTGCTGGTGTTCGGATCAAGCTCGACTTGGGTGGCGTCACTCATGCCAATTCACCACTCACGTCCGTTGCCACAGCGATTTCGCTTTCGAAGAACGCCCGATAGCTTCCTCCTCGCTCCAGCATGAGTTCGTCATGTGAGCCACATGCGACAATGTCGCCTTCCTCAAGAAGCGCGATCTGGTTCGCGGATTGGATAGTCGAATATCGGTGCGTAATGAGGAAGACGACGCGGTCGTGTGCCCATTTGCGCAGGTTGCTCAAGACACGACTTTCCGTCTCAGCATCAAGCGATGCCGTGGGTTCATCAAGAATCAGAATGGGTGTGTCTTTCGCAATCGCGCGTGCGATCGAAAGCCGTTGGCGTTGACCGGTTGAGAGTTTGCTCCCGCGCTCGCCGAGCTCGGTGTCGTAGCCGTCGCTAAGTTCGCTTATGAATTCATGGGCACACGCAAGGTTTGCTGCAGCGATGACTTGATCACGCGTCACTCCCGGTGTCGCGTAAGCAATGTTGTCAGCGATCGACGATGCGAACAGATTGTTCTGCTGTAACGCGATTGCGACATTAGCGCGCAGATCATCCACCTTGATGTGCCTTAAATCCACGCCGTTAATGCTGATGCTTCCCGCATCAACGTCGTAGAGTCGCAATAACAGCGACATGAGCGTGGATTTACCGCTGCCGGTACGCCCAATGATCGCCGTGACGGTACCTGGTTCTGCGTTTAGATCCACATTGCGCAACACGGGTACTTCGGCACTGTAAGCAAACGCAACGTTTCGAAAACTCAGCGACTCAATTGGTTGTGGTAGGTCGACCGCATCATCCTCATCAACGATTTCTGGCTCGAGGTCGAGTAGAAAAAACGCCCGTTCAAGCCCAACCACCATGTCTTGCAGTGAACCCCAAACTCGAATCAGATCGTTGCCGTTCCAAAGACACTCTTCGATCCGGTCCCGGGCCGCCTCGAACGCGCCGTAGTTCCAGACTGCGAAACCGACAAGCGCCACGACGCCGAATAGAAACGTCGCTCGTTCTTCTAGTACCCAGCTCGCAAGCAGAAACTCGCCAGCGATTGTCAGCGCGCCGATGACCAATGCGACCAAGGTACTCATCAGTACGAATTCCCCTCGAAGCAACAACGCCGCATCCATTGCACGTTGCGAATCTGCGTCGAATCGCGCTTCCATGACTCCTAGGGATTTGTTCGCCTTCACGACGCGAATTGCCTGAAATGCTTCCTGGATTCGTGACGTGAGTTGACTGTTACTTTCTCTCGCATGACGAGATCGAATCTGTAACCGAGGCGTGAACCAAGCAACGATCAGGAGGATTGGGATGACGCCGCAAAGGAACATGGCGCCCAGTACCAAGCTGAAGCTGACCAGAACGATGAAGCTGAACGTCGCAGTAAATGTCGCGACGGTGGGTTGCAACAGGATCTTCTCAACGATGTTCGTGATCATCGCACTGTCCTGGTAGACGCGATAAATCGCATCACCCGTTTGTGCGTGGGCGTGATAGCGCAACGAGAGGTGTTCCGCTCGCTCTATCATGGTGACGCGAAGGTACTGATTGATGCGTTGGAGAATCCAGGTACGGTAGTAGTCAATAACTGGCGCGAGCATAAAGAACAAGACAGCCACAAACGCAATAACCACGAAAAACCTGTTCCGCACAGTCTTCCGTTGTTCTTCGTTGAGTTTCGTAATTTGCGCTTCTAGCTCGGATCTGCGCTCATCGTCTATTGATAGGTTTTCGTCTTCGACTCCATCTTCGACTTCAGTCTCGATTAACTCACGCAGCTGCGCTTTCACTGCCAGTTCCTCAGCAGTAAACTGGTAGCTCTCGTCGACGAATAGAACGGCGGCCTGCGTTTGATCGAGCTTTTCCCCCACAAGGACCTTGTTGTTGAAGAGGTCAAAAGTGAATAGCGTGGCGGAAACCCAGAGAATCTCAAGCAGCATGCGAAGTGTTACCCACAGGATGAGGTGCGGTAACTCCTGACGTAAGTATGGCCAGGTGCGGAGAATTAAGGAACGGAACTCGCTAAAGGAAAAACCGCCGTCGTTGACCTCCTGCCGACTTAAACTAATCGCCGACTTTAGAGAGTGAAAACTGTGATATATATCGCTCAAGAGGGAGTAAGTGTGTTAGGAATACGCAAAAACAAATATGACGAAGAATGTAAATCGGGAACATCAAACATTCTACGACTCATCTTTCACAGTCACCCGCACGATCATTGACTTCCCGACGGAGACGTTAACCGGGCTCCGGCAAGTTCGTCTAGAAGTGCGATTGAGGCTAAGTTTCAAAATCAGCACTAATTAACCTCAGCCAATTGAGAGAGAAATTGATCCTAGGGAGTACTATCGACCAGAATTTAATCCGCGCAGATCCCTTCACTCAAATCTACCTCCGCCTCTAAGATTTGGATATTTTTAAAGCCTTAATTAAAATAGTTTGGAATATTTTAACGTTCCATTTAAATTGGTAATACGACGAAATCTCGATATCTTGTTAGAGCACCATTTCGATACGTATCGCCAGATAGCGTTTCTTTCAGGTCCGCGACAGGTGGGAAAAACTACCACGACACGGCAGCTACTTTCCCGATACGAGAACACCTCCTACATCAATTGGGACAATTTCTCGGATCGCCGCAGAATCCTAGCTGGACTTGAATCGTTCAGCGAGCACATCGGATTGACCAATCTCGGCGGAGAACAGCAGATTTGCGCGTTCGATGAACTCCACAAATACACCGAGTGGCGGGATTTCTTGAAGGGGATCTTCGATGGAAACCGGCACCTAAAGATGATGGTTACCGGTAGCGCACGTCTTTCAGTGTTTTCGCGCGGAGGCGACAGTCTCCGAGGGCGGTATTTCACCTATGACATGCATCCGCTATCCGTTGCGGAACTTGCTCATGACGGAAGAGTTTCGTCAAACCAATCGGGCCTCTCTGATCCATCCGAACTACCGAACGACCAATGGCACGCATTGATGACGTTTGGTGGATTTCCAGAACCGTTTACCAAAGCGTCGCAGACTTTTCATGGGCGTTGGAGCATGACGTCCAATGAGCAGCTACTTCGCGAAGACATCCGGGACCTTACACGCGTCCAAGAATTGAGCCAGATCGAGATGCTAGCGCTTCGAATACAACGCCAAGTTGGTCAATTGACGAGTTATTCCAGTTTCGCTCGCGACATTAGAAGCACCGTGCCGACGATACAACGCTGGATCGATATCCTCGAATCTCTGTATTACTGTTTCCGGGTTACACCTTGGCGTCGTAATGTGGCTGGATTACTTCGAAAGGAACCGAAGTACTACCTGTGGGACTGGTCTCAGGTGCATGACCGAGGTGCTAGGGCGGAGAATTTGATCGCCTCCGCACTATTGAAATTTGCGCGTTGGCGCACGGAACAAGGACACGGTGTATATGCGCTCCACTTTCTTCGCGATAAACAGAAACGAGAAGTGGATTTCGTGGTTGTTCGAGACGAGAGACCTTGGATCCTCGTGGAAGTGAAGTCAGGCGCAGATTCAAGTCTCTCAAAGCGTCTTCACCATTTCCAACGACTCACTGGAGCACAACATGCTTTTCAGGTAGCTGTAAACGCAGACTACATCGATAGAGACTGTTTTGACGAAACAGGTCCAATCATTGTCCCGGCAAAGACATTTCTCTCTCAATTGGTTTAACGAGTATGAAACGCGAGCGTTAGCGAATCGGCAATCATTCCCGTTAATAGATTCGCGCACAATGAACTCTCGCACGTGCTTGAGACACTTTCTGAGTCAGCAATTCGACGTCATCTCAGCAAGCCACGCCCACTAAAAACCAGCGACCTCTACCGCTACTTGCCTACCAAACGGCGGAAATACGCTGACTCAAAGGACTCAGCCATATGACGAAGAGTTGAAACAGAGCGTAGTCCACAGCCACAGCGGTGTGCACAGGTCATCGAATTCCCGCCTCAGATCATGCGGTTATGAATCAGATTTCGATTCTTCGCCTTGATTGGCTTTGTCGGAATATATGGCTTTGAATGCTTCGATCATTCGATCTGGGCAAAAATCGCGACGTTACTTAAGCTAATGTTCCATCAGAATTGAGATTAGCTTCGGTGACCGATGCCTCTAACCACGACGAATACGTGATCACAGCGGCTGAGTTTCAAGCCAGATGTCTCAACCTAATCGACGAGGTTGCATCTAGCGGAAGTGAGATCACCATTTCGAAGCGAGGAAAACCAATCGTACGTCTCGTACCTTATCAAGAACCCCAGAAAGGTATTTATGGAGTCGATAAAGAGACTGTTCGGATTCTCGGCGACATCGTAGAACCGCTTGGAGTCGAGTGGGAGGCGATGCAGAACCAAGCAAAGAAACCTGACGTGGAATAAAGACGTTGTCAGTTGCATAGTAAAACTGTCATCGAGCGACTCCGATACCAGCGAAGAACCTCATTCACGATGAGTTGTTGAGAGTTCAAACGACGGTCCGTGATCGCTAAATTAATCTTGCCGAAGTTTGAGCGTGAACACTAATCCCGTCGACTGCAGCGCACTCCCCACCCAATTCGTGAAGATCGACACGATAGGAAGTCACCAGCTCCAATCTGATATAAAACTATGGTCATGACTATAGTCATTTATTACAATTGGACGGAGAATTAACTAGCTGAACGACTATGGCTATAGACGACCAAACGGACCAAAAGGTGATCAAAGCATCGGAGTTCAAGGCCAAATGCCTCAAACTCATGGACGCGATCTCTGAATCTGGCGAGGAGCTTGTCATTACGAAAAACGGCAAACCGGTTGCGAAGCTCGTTCCCTATTTCAAACCTCAGAGTATCGTCGGAATGTTCAAGGGAGAAATCGAAATCCTCGGCGATATCATGGAACCAATTGATGTTGAATGGGATGCACAGAAAGACGAAAACGACGAGGACTATTACTAGTGCTTCTTCTCGATACACATGTATTTCTCTGGTCAACTGATGCTGTAGACAGAGTGGGGAGTAACGCACTAAATCTGATCGAAGAAGCTTCGTTATCCCGTCAAATCTATTTGTCAGCGATAACGTTTTGGGAAATCGCGATGCTTATTCGAAAAGGCAAAACCTCAATCCCTCTGTCAGTTGCACACTTGCGCTCTCGTGCACTAGAACGTGGAATTCAGGAAATTCCTATAGATGGAGAAATTGGGATCCGTTCTGTCCTTTTGGAAGATTTCTACAAGGACCCGGCAGACCGGATCATTATTGCGACGGCGCTTGGCGGCTTTAAGTTACTTACCGCTGACAGGAAAATTCTTCATTGGCAGGGTCAGCTGCACCGAATAGACGCACGAGTCTAGTACTTATTCGAACTGACTCCGGCACGAATTCCCGTTTTCACCTTCCGGAGACGCGATGCCTCAAGTTGGGTTAGAAACGAAATACCTCAACCCACGAGTCGCGTAGTGACCCGAACCAACGTAACGGATACACAATCACTCGACACGCTCAATCCTCGATAAGTAGAACATCCAGCTCGACTAAATCGTCTAACCTTGATGTTAGTTGCTCCAAGCGCGTTTCGTCGAGTTTGGTCGAGTCCCCAAGCACTGCTTGAACTGCATCTAACCCCGTGATCGGGGTACGTAAGGTCTCTACGAGATTTGCCGTAAACGCATCGACAAGCTTGATGTCGACCTTATCCGCTCGATTTCGAAATGCCAATGCCCAAGTCGGACTGTCGGGTGGTTCATCCGGTCGGAAATCTTCCGCAATCTTGTGGACCGGCCATACGTACCGTCGTACTAGCGAAAGTTCGGACGTCTTCAGCTTCGTACCGAGTGGATCCGAACAAGGCCGATATGCGGGCAAGATGCCAACCATCCGATCGAAATACAACGGCAACCACTCGTAGTGGCAGAGCTCGAGGAGATATGGCGGATCGGTTGATTCTGAGCGTTCCATCGCTAAATAGGCGATGAATTCCTCCGAGATTTGTGCGAAATAGGGACTCTTGCTCTGATGACGATGTACAAAGTCACGCATCATGCGATGCCATGCTTCCTCACCAAGAATCGCCTTGGCACGTTTGAAACGACTCGAGCAGAACGAATCGATGTTGTTGTAGAACAGACGAACGTAAATTGCCATTCGGCGCTGTTCGATCCCGTCCGGGATTGGGTTGAGCTCAGGATTGCGAATATGTGCTGCAAAATCCAGCTGTAGCGCCTGAAATCCAGTTAAATTCTGACCTTCGACTCCTTCAGGCACGGGTGTTTCCCTGGATCCTGCGAATCTGTTGCGTTTCGTCCAACAATTCGCTTAACGGCGGAAAATTGAAATCGCGTTCCAGCACGGTCGGCATCACGCCGAATGTCTTGAACGCTTCTGTAAGCAAGTCGTACACAGGATCGATGATCGGTGCGGCGTGAGTATCGACGCGCAAATCTTCGGCTTCAACCTTGTGACCGGCAATGTGGACGTAATCAGCTCGCTCTGCTGGCATCGCGTGCAGAAACTCAACTGGGTCATATCGATGGTTCACGCTGTTGACATGAATGTTGTTGACATCGAGCAAGAATTTGCAGTCAGCTTCTTCAACTACGCAGTTGATGAAATCTGCCTCGGGCATTTCCTGACCTGGCGCTGCGTAATACGAGACATTCTCGACTGCAATCTGGCGTTCGAGTACGTCTTGCACGAATCTGATGCGGTCTGCGACGTAATGGACGGCTTCTTCCGTGAAGGGAATCGGCATCAAGTCGTACAGCTGGCCGAAGTCACCACAATAGCTGAGGTGATCCGAGTAGGACTTAGCATCAATCTCATTGAGAAACACTTTAAGTTGCGCTAGGTATTCCATGTCGAACGGCGCGGGTCCGCCGATCGAGAGAGACAATCCATGACATACCACCGGATACCGCTCAACCATGGCGCGAAATCGCTTCGCCCATCGTCCGCCTACACCGATCCAGTTCTCCGGCGCGCATTCGACAAAGTTCACATGCTTTGCCATCGCTGAGGATTGCTCTTCATAGGCGTCGAACATTCCGCGCCGCAAGACATTCGTCAGCAGTTTTCATCGCATCAATCATTAATGTAGGTACGTTCTAGTCGTTCAAAGGTCTGCTTCAGTTTTTTCTGCGAAACCTTTTCCTTGGTTCCAAGTTTTTGATGAAACAATGCGACTCGCAACTCCGCCAACAGAAACTTGGCTTCAATTAAATCAGGCATCTCACCGACCCGCGTGACCAATGCTTGAAGACGCTGTTCCCACGCCCGTACCTGACCCATCAATTCCTCATCTTTCGACACGCGCCCCTGGAAATGGTTGACGCGGTATAGCATCGCCTCAAGGTACCTCGGCAGGTCCGCCAATCGCTCATAGGGCGTTTGCCACATGAAGTCTGCCGGGACAATGTGAGAAAGCTGAGCCTCTAAATCAGCTTTTGCTGACATCAGAACCGCGCTGTCGATGTTCTCAACAGCCAACGATACGTCGAACCGCTTCTCTGCAATGGCTACACAGGTCTCGATCAAATCAAGCCCGTATGACACGAACTCACCTCGGTGTTCGGCGAGCATGGCATCAAACTCCGCCCGAGACTCAATTTTCTCAGCTTGGGTAACGTACACGTGACGCGCAACGCTCATCAACAAAGCGTCGAACACCTCGTTTGGATCAGCAAGTTTCGCCAACTGCATGTGCATCGTGCTCTCTTTCTGATACTCCTTGCGCAAGTAACGTACCGACTGACTTTCTGCAAGAACGAATAAACGACACAATCCCCGTTCATGCCAGACTCGCTGTTGCGAGGCATTGACCGCGATCTCCACCGCAACATGATCGCCTTTATCAACCAGCGCGGGAAAGACCGTGAAATCCGTATGACCTTGACGCAGACGCCTCTGTTTTTCGATACCTGTATCCGGGAACGTAACGAATCGTTCAGGCTTATCAGAGCCTACGGTTGCCTCAACGTCAAGTGCATCAGATAGCGTCTCCTCGTGGCGACGCTTCAAAGCCACTAAATCCCTATCCTGATCAAGTACTGTGCCGCGACGATTCAACCACTGAACGTTCATTCTTAAAAACGGACTCAGTTTTGCCTCATCCCACGCGTCCGACGGTACCTGCACACGATAGAAATCAGCGAGAGTACGACTCAGCACGTCGTAGAAATTTCCGATTCGATAGCGTGACGGACGTAACAGATAGTCGCATAGCTGCTCTACCCGATCAGGGATCGGAACCAAATGTCTTCGATGTTGTTTTGGCAGACTCTTCAGCAGTTCTGTCAGTTTCTCCGCAAACCGTCCCGGTACCAACCATTGCACAGCATCCTGCGACAGTGCGCTGATATTCTCAGCCTTAACTTGCACGGAAACCCCATCTGCAATATCGCCGGGAGCGAAACGGTAGCGCAATGGCCAGCGTCGGTCATCGATCACGAGTTCTCCGGGAAATGCTGAATTCGTAAGGTCTTCGTCAGGACGTTTTAATAAGTCACGCGACGTCATTTTTAAACGCTCGAGTTCATCCGTACTAGCCTGGCTAAACCAGGCTTCGAAGCTACGCACGTTGACGACTTCGTCCGGCAGCCGTTCAAGGTAGAAACTCGCTTGCACCCGAGGCGCAACCACCAGATCGGTCCGGCGTTCGCGTGCTTGAATCTTCAGCAGTTTATTGAGCAACTGACGATTGTGTTTGAGAAAAGACCAGGGGCGAACTTGCTTTGGTTCGACCAGCGCATGACGTACAAAGAGCTCTCGTGCAAGTTCCGAATCGCGTGGCGCTAGACGTAGCGGACGTCGTTCGTACACCGCTAATCCATAGAGAGTTGCTCGACTCAAGATCATCGCCTCGCCCCGACGATCATCCCAATATTCATCGAAGTAACTCATTTTGAGTAGCCGACGTGCGACGTCTTCGATCCATTTACGTTCGATCGATGCAACGGTGCGCGCATACACGCGACCTGTCTCCACAATTTCTGCCGCGACCACCCATTTAGGCGACGATTTAGCAAGTCGCGTGCCTGGCAACAACTGAAAATGCAGATCGTGCACACCTGTGTATTTCTGCTTTTCTTCTTTAATCCCTATTAACCCGAGGGACCCCGTCAAGACTGCGGTGTGCAGGTTCTTGTAGGATGCCGGTTTCGTATTCAGCGGTAGACCTAGTCGCTGACAGTAGCCCGTCAGCTGCCGATGCAAGGAACGCCACTCAAAATACCGATTCGGGGATATGAAGTGTCGTTCCAGCAACCGTCTAAAGGCCGCGCTCGCGTTCGCCTGTCGTTCACGTTCCGCCCAGAACCAAAGCTTGACCAGCGCCAGAAAATCAGATTTTTCATCCGTGAATCGTTCCTGAGCGGTATCAGCCGCCTCGCGCTGGTTGTGTGGTCTTAGTCTGGGGTCTTGCGCGGTTAACGCCGATACTACGATTAACGCTTCCTTCAACGCGTTGCGATGTGCCGCATCGATTAATACTCGAGCTAATCTAGGATCGATCGGCATGCAGTCAGTTTGCCGTCTTCAAGCGCACCGAGCTCGTCCAAGAGCCGTTCCGCTTGCGCGATGCTCCGTTCGTCCGGTGGTTCGAGGAACGGGAACTTTCGGATATCCCCAAGACGGAAGTGCTTGGTCTGCAGTAAGACTGACGCAAGGTTCGTTCGCTTCAGTTCAGGATCAGTGTAACGAGGAACACGGTCATAGACTGCTTCGGAGTAGATGCGATAGCAGACTCCCGGCGCTACTCGACCGCAACGGCCCTTCCGTTGGTCAGCGCTCGCTTGAGAGATCTGTTCGATCGGTAATCGCTGCACACGTGATCGAGCACTGTACCGACTGATTCGCGCCTTTCCAAGATCAATGACGAATCGAATATTCGGCACGGTCAAGCTGGTCTCGGCGACATTAGTCGATAAAAGGATGCGCTGCTTACCAGTCGGATGAAAGATGCGCTGCTGATCACGCGGCGGCAATCGTGCGTATAGCGGCAATACCTCTAATTCCTTAGGAATACGTCGACGGATCCGGTTCGACCATTCAAGAATCTCCTGTTCCGTTGGAAGGAACATGAGAACGTCCTTTGCGCCTTTTACACCCGAATTTCGGATTTCTTCAAGACAACCGAAAACCGTCGACTCAAGATCGTCCTCTGGCGGTCGGTATTCCACCGACACCGGGTAGCTGCGACCCTCAACTTCGACCACCGGTGCATCGTTGAAATGTCGACTGAAACTTTCGACATCAATCGTCGCGCTCGTGATGATCACCTTGAGTTCCGGACGTTTGTCGATCAGACGGCGTAAGAAGCCCAACAAGAAATCGACGTTAAGCGTGCGCTCGTGGGCTTCATCCACGATCACGACTTCGTATCGGCGTAACTCCCGATCGCGATTAATCTCCGCGAGAAGCATGCCGTCGGTCATGACCTTCACGAGTGAATGGCGACTCCACGACTCGTCGAACCGAACCGCATAGCCAATCTGCTCGCCAAGTTTTACATCTAGCTGATCCGCGACGCGCTGTGCAACTGCGCGCGCAGCGAGACGGCGAGGTTGAGTGTGCGCGATGGACGCTTCGACGCCATATCCTGCTTCAAGACATGCAAGCGGGAGTTGCGTTGTCTTACCTGACCCTGTTTCGCCAGCCACAATGACGACTTGGTGAGATTGAAGTAGCTGCTGGATGCGTTTGATATGAGACGCGATAGGAAGGTCAGACGCGTACTTAATCCTGGGGACGCTTTCGCGGCGCTCACGGATCAATGTCTGCGACAGGCGCGTCGTTTTCGATTTCTGACCATTCGCAAACTGTGGTTTGCGCTTAGTGCGTCTATCAGCCACTATTTTGGGTGTTGGCGGGAAACTCTCTGCTTCGGAAAGGAATCCGAGATTTCACACAGTACCTTTAGAACTTCAATTATCCAATCAGGGACGCGAGATCCCTTTTTTGCCTATATCGAACGAGGATCAGTAATTCGTCCTAGCGAGGCGCATGAAATTTGATGGATCTCTTTTCTTCGCCGAACCGTCTTTGACAAAGATCAGTAACAATGTCATTGGGTTGACGACGTACGATTTTGGCATACCTCGTGTTGAATGTCAGCAAGGACTTTAAATCAGCCGCAATAATGTGATTGGACTTACCAAATTATGTCAAGTATTTTCTGCAAATTCCGTGTGGGGTGGTTGTGCACATTGCGACTCGACATATATCGCGACACGCGAGAATCGTCGACCTCAGCCCTACCGGTGTCATGATTGCCACCGTTACGTTTCGGTGAAGACCTGCTCGTTCATGCATCGTTCGCAGTTGAGTTGTCGGGTCTAGGTGGCGGCGGTCTATCTCATGCTGACCAGCCTGAAGGAGGTAGCGAGTACCAAGCTCGCCGGCGATATCGGGATCAGTCAGAAATCCGATTGGGGTCTAGATCATCATATCCGTGCCGACCTGGCCAATGATGGGTATGACATGTCCACTTCATAAATCGTTGAGGTTCTGAGACTCGTCGTACCTCGTGAACGCACATGATCAAAATCCGGAACTCGATAGCGGCCTAAGCAACTCGATCTATTGTTAAACAGTACCTGGTCCAATCTCGTCCAATCAGGACCGACGAATTTATCCTATCGAACGAACAAGTGTCGTTGTTTTATCCTCATGAATAGCTAAGTAAATAATCCCCTTTGTGCTTGTTATCCATGCGCTGCCCAAATGATCCCCTACAAGTGCCGCGTTGCCAACATGCGATCATGTAAAACACGGATCACTTCGATGCCGTACTCCGTTGTGCGGTAGTAAGAAACACGGCGGTTGACCGGATACCGTCGATAACCAGCACGTATGTGGTCGCAGGGCGTTCCGGTGTTGGGGCTTTCGGCTAGAAAACCGAAAGCCGCTATCAAGGTGTCAACATAGCGTTCGGTCCGCGCCCTGCCCCATTCCATGAGCGACCAGAGCCACAAGACTTCCATATCGTCTTTGGCTTTTGGTGCAAGCCGATATTCAGCCTTGTTTGTCGCCATGCTTAGCAATCATTTCTTGTTTGAATAAATCGCCATCGAATGGTTGAGGCTCCTCTATTTCCTCACCCTCGATGAGCGCAGCGCGGATCGCGTCAATTTCCGCTTTACTGGCCTGATCACGGCGGATCAAATCGCGAATATATTCGCTGTCGTTTGTGAACTGCCCCGCCGCAATCTGGGTTTTGATCCAGTTGTCTTGCTGGTCGGTTACGGTGATCGTCTTGCGTGTGGTGCTCATTAAACAGCCTCCTAGGGGTATGAAAATATCATACTATTGACGCAATGTATTGTATGCTGCCTTTTTAACCAAACTCTTTTTTGTTTTTTCCGGTCCTCCCTTTCAAAGTCTCGACCGACTGTGCGGTCACAAACGCACGAGCAAATCGACAACATATGGAAGCCAACTCCTTCGTCTTTCATGATACAATGTAGTTTTCAATCTACACATGCGTACACTTCCGTGGCATTGAATATCCGTAATAGTCGAACAGAGGAATTGGCC
Organism: Pseudomonadales bacterium; assembly: GCA_021295855.1. Lineage (GTDB taxonomy): Bacteria > Pseudomonadota > Gammaproteobacteria > Pseudomonadales > Azotimanducaceae > Bin55. Next base: position 17,206 of record JAGWBO010000024.1, read on the forward strand.
GCGACAGTAGCGGAAATGACTGGAGAGACCAAAACTGAAGCAGTGACAAGAGCACTACAAGAACGACTCACAAAGCTTCAACGTCAGCGCAGAAGTCGAAGACTCGCCGAAGAACTGAAGGAAATTGCGGTGCACTGTGCGGCATTACCGGTATTCGACGACCGGACCGCTGACGAAATCATCGGATATGACGAACGCGGGTTACCTACCTAATGGTAGTAGACCCATCCGCACTCATTGCGGTGCTGCAGGACGAACCAGATTGCGACGCAATCATTGAGCGAATCGAAGCTGCGGAGTCGGTTTGTATGAGTGTCGTGTCCTTCGTTGAGGCATCGATCGTAATCCACCATCGAAATCGCATAGATGGTCTACTTGACCTTGATTTATTAATCGCAAAAGCTGGCATTGAATTAATCGCTTGCGATACAGACCAAGCCTTTGTCGCTCGAAGCGCGTTTCGAATATATGGAAAAGGTCAACATCCAGCGAAACTGAATTTCGGCGACTGTTTCTCATACGCTTTGGCGAAAACACTAAATGAGCCTTTATTGTTTAAGGGTCACGACTTCTCTCAAACCGATATCGAAATAGTTCCAATATAAGCTGCCGTCGTTCTGACACGCCGGAGAGCTAGTAGCGGGAGTTAGAGACTCTACCGCTTAAGCCGCCACGCCGAATTCCTCGACTAGACGACGAAGTTCAGGACGGCAAGAGCCACAGTTCGTACCCGCGCCCAAAACCTTGCCTAGATCGTGAACCGTCGCGCATCCAGTGTCACTCAGCGCACTTATGACTTCATTTTCACCCACGCTTTCGCATGCGCAGACAATCTTTCCCTTGTCCTTGTTCGACTCTGCCGGTATTCCCGCCAGCACGCCGAACGTGTCATCAAACTCCTCAGCTATCAGTCCGCGCAGCCAATCTCGAGACACGCTTACCGGCGAACTAGAAATAAACGCAATCTCGAGTACTTGATCGCCCCGCGTTCGAATGCACCTCGCGTCACCACGTGAACTGTCCACATAGTCGAACGCTTCGATATCGTCGCCTTGTAACCGTGAAAAAGTAGAAGCAAGCCAATCTGAGAAGTCGCTTGGAAAAAACGTCAATGCGAAATCTACTTGCCATCCTGCATCAGTTCGATTAGCGGACCAATAGAACAGATCGTCCAAATTCGGTTTTTCGGTGGACAGAAAGTAGCCGAAGCAACGGTTTTTTATAGGTTCAACTGTGACAGGCACCGCTTTGAATTCAGGTTGACCTGAGATCGGATCTAGATTCGCTGGCACCAACGTATCAATACATGCTTGACTGGAATACTGGTCGTTCCAATGGATATTCGCAAACACATTACCTTCGCGCAGACGCGTGCTAGATTCAACGGGAAGATGAACTGTGCCGTGATCTGTTGAAACCCGCGCGATTTGACCGTCTGCCAGACCTATTGCCTTGATATCTGCGGAATGCATGGTCAATGTCGGACCTCCGACATGAGTTAGTAAGCGAGGTGCCTTTGCGGTTCGTGTCATGGTGTGCCATTGATCACGCACTCGACCCGTAATCAATTGAAAAGGACGATCCTGTGTAGGTTGATCAGCAGGAGGGCAATACAGTGTTGGCACCATATTGGCCTTTTGATTCGCCGTGTAAAAACCGCCGTTACCGAAGAATCGGTTGCCTGACTCACAAGTCGAACCCCATACCTGAGGACTCAATGATTCGTAGTCAGCGTCACGAAGAAAACTCAAGTCAAGATCGCGTTGGCCGTCGTTTCTCAACGTAGTAAGCTCAATGTGCTCCGCCCATATATCCGCGGGCGAGTCGTACTGAAAGGAACGTTCGTGTCCCATGAGCTTGGCGACTTCTGCGATCTGCCACCAGTCCGGTCGCGTCTCCCCCGGCGGGTCCAGAAATGTTCGTTGACGTGAAACACAACGTTCCGAATTCGTGACGGTGCCGTCTTTCTCACCCCAAGCTTGCGACGGTAACTGAACGTCGGCGTATGCTAATGTGTCGTTCTCGGTAACGACGTCCGATACGATCACACACGGACAAATTTCAAGGGCTTCGCGCACACTTAGTGCTTCGGGCATGCTGGCCGCAGGATTTGTCGCCATGATCCACAGCACTTTAATCCTGCCGTCACGCACCGCTTGGAACATATCCACCGCTTTCAAGCCGTCATCGGTAACGAGATTCGACGCATCCCAGTGTTCTTGAACGATCTCGCGGTGAGTTTCATTACGAATTTCCATATGTGCCGCGAGCATATTTGCCATGCCACCTACTTCGCGACCGCCCATGGCATTAGGCTGCCCAGTGACGCTAAACGGACCCATACCTGGTTTGCCTAAACGACCAGTCGCCAGATGACAATTAATGATCGCATTGACCTTGTCCGTGCCAGCGGTGGATTGATTTACGCCTTGACTAAACACCGTGACGACGTTGTTTGTGGCAGAAAACATCGCGAAGAAACAACGTATATCAGTCGCGGACAGCCCTGTCATTTTTGCGACATCGTCGATTGACGGTTGGTCTAACGCGGCAATCGTTGTATCAAACCCGTTAACGTGCGAGGCGACATAGCATTCATCGACAAAACCGTTCTCGACTAGATAACCTAGAAGTGCATTCCAAAGCACAACATCTGTACCGGGTTTGATCGGCAAGTGCAAATCTGCTTCGTCGCAAGTCGACGTGTGGCGCGGATCGATCACAACGATCTCTGTTCCGCGCTCCTCACGTGCAGCGAGCAAGCGTTGATGTAAGACCGGGTGGCACCATGCCAAGTTTGACCCTACGAGTACCACAACATCAGCCAGTTCCAGATCTTCGTAACGTCCCGGCACTGTGTCAGATCCAAACGCCCGTTTATGACCCGCCACCGTTGATGCCATGCAAAGTCTCGAGTTCGTATCGATGTTGGCGGAGCCCACGAAGCCTTTCATAAATTTATTGGCGACGTAGTAGTCCTCGGTAAGTAGCTGCCCCGATACATACATCCCTACGGATTCTGGTCCGTAGGTTTCGATACTCTCGTTGAATTTATCAGCGATGCGACGAAGCGCAATCTCCCAGCTCGTGCTCTTCCCATCAACGACGGGCTGTAGTTGGCGATCGTCTAACGATAGAGTCTCAGCGAGTGCCGCGCCTTTCGAGCAGACGCGTCCAAAATTTGCCGGATGATCGACGTCTCCAGTGATTTCGATGTTGCCTTGCGGGTCGCTCTGAGCGACTAATCCGCACCCGACACCACAGTACGGACATGTGGTTTTTACCGACGTTGCGAGCAGCGTCATCTGGTCAACTAAGCCGCTTACTTGCTAGCTCGTGCAGATCGGGATTGCTCAAGAAAACCTGGTCTCCCTCGAGGCGAATCATGCACGAGCGTACACACTTCGGTTTAGGATCCACCGATTGACCGGACTCTAAGTCGATCACCAGGTTGTGCAACGGGCAGGTCACCGAATTGCCGTGCACGATGCCTTCACTGAGCGGACCGCCTAGATGAGGACAGACATCTTCAAGCGCGAATAGCTGGTCGTTCGCTGTGCGGAAAACGCCAACTTCTACTTCACCGATACGAACCCGTCGCGCGCCGGATCTGGGAATATCAGCTAAATTGCCGATCAGACGCCACTCGGAAGCACCCATCTACACCACCTCGACCAAATCTAATTCGGCGAGCGGTTGAAACTCGTGCGCATCGACGCCGTTGACTCGCTCGGACCAGGGATTGCGTTGCGAAAACGATTGGGAATACACGAAACCGTCGTACAACTCTTTGCGACGCTCCGGATCGTCGACAACGGACTCTTTAATTGATTCGAATCCAACTCGAACCAACCACTTGTACATGCGTTCAAGGTAATGACCTTGTAATCGATAAAGTTGAACGACGGCGGCGACGATCTCCATGACTTCGTCCTCCGACGCGACTTTGCAGAGCAATTCGGTTTGCCGAACCGTCAATCCCGATCCGCCGCCAATATGAACTTCATAGCCCGATTCGACGCAAACCACACCTACATCTTTGCATGTCGCTTCAGCGCAGTTGCGTGGACAGCCGCTAACAGCCATCTTCACCTTAGCCGGGGTCCAACAACTCCACATGAACTTCTCAATTCGGACACCTAGCCCCGTGGAGTCCTGAGTGCCAAAACGACACCACTCACTACCCACGCAAGTCTTGACCGTTCGAAGTGCCTTCCCGTACGCGTGCCCGGAAACAAGACCCGCGTCACCAAGATCAGCCCAGACTGCGGGAAGATCTTCTTTCCGCACACCGAGCATGTCGATCCGTTGTCCGCCCGTGAGTTTGACGGTCGGAATCTCGAATTTGTCAACGACGTCTGCGATGGCGCGTAGCTCATCCGCCGACGTGACGCCTCCCCACATCCGCGGCACGACTGAATAAGTACCGTCCTTTTGAATGTTCGCGTGAACACGTTCGTTAATGAAGCGGGATTGTTGATCGTCTTCGTAAACGCCCGGCCATGTTGATAGCAAGTAGTAGTTGAGCGCAGGTCGACACTTGGCGCAACCTTCTGAACTCTTCCAATGCAGGCTTTGCATCACATCGGGAATCGTTTGCGATCGTTGAACCTCAATCAGTCGGCGCACATCGTCGTGACCGAGATCCGTACACGCGCAGACTGCATCCGCAGCCTTTGGCTTGTAGTCGTCGCCAAGCGTCAACGTTAACAATTGCTCGACCAATCCCGTGCATGTACCGCACGAGGAGGACGCTTTCGTATAGGTTCTCACTTCGTCGACGGTCGATAGATCGTGCTCATTGATTGCACTCACGATCGTTCCCTTGCATACACCGTTACAGCCGCAGATCTCAACCTCATCCGGTAGCGAAGCCACAGCGACGTCAGCACTCTGACCATCCGCGTAACCCGGACCAAACATCATGGTGTCTCGGAAGTCACTGATGTCATCGCCGTCTCGTATTAGCTGAAGGTACCAGCTGTTATTCGCGGTATCGCCATACAACACCGTCCCGATGAGTTTGTTTTCCGCGATGACTAAGCGACGGTAGATGCTACGTCGCGCGTCACGTAAGACGATTTCCTCTCGATCATCGCCGCCCTCAAAGTCTCCCGCTGAGTAAAGGTCGATGCCGGTGACTTTCAGTTGCGTCGCAAGAACCTGCTTTTCAAACGGCTTACCAGTACGGTCACCGAGCAACGTCTCTGCAGCAACGTTCGCCATCTGATACAACGGCGCGACTAATCCATATACATCGTTTTCGAATTCCGCACACTCGCCGACTGCGAGGATGTTTGGGTCCGACGTACGCATGCGGTTGTCGACGACAACTCCGCGATTGACTTCGAGTCCGGCCTCTTCTGCGACACTGACGCTGGGTCGAATGCCGACAGCCATCACGACAAGGTCCGCGGCCAATTCCGTTCCATCATCGAGTAAGACGCCTTCGACGGAAGGACCGCCAAGAATCTCCTTGGTATTCGCCTCGGTTAGAACCGTAATGCCACGGTCTTCGACCGCTTTCTGCAAGAGATGGCCAGCGGCCGGATCAAGCTGGCGTTCCATGAGTGTCGGCATCAAATGCACGACGGTGACTTTCATGCCTTGCATTGCTAAACCAGCGGCTGCTTCAAGTCCAAGCAATCCGCCACCTATCACGACAGCGCTTTGCCCCCGTTGGGTCGCCCATAACATGGCTTCAACATCGTCGTAGTCACGGTAAGTAACGACACCTTGCTTGTCGTGACCTGGTACAGGGATGACGATTGGGTTTGATCCTGTCGCGATCAGAAGCTTGTCATATTCGGCGCTCTCGTCGTCACCCGAATACACGATACGAGCTTTGCGATCGATGTGGTCAACCTTGAAACCCTTATACAACATGATGCCGCGATCAATGTACCAACCGTCGCCATGAATGATGATTTCTTCATACGTCTTCTCGCCCGATAAAAGCGGCGACAACATGATTCGGTCGTAATTGACACGCGGTTCCGCATTGAAGATGGTCACGTCATACGCGTCAGGATCCGCATCAAAAACGCGTTCAAGCGCGCGACCGGGTGTCATTCCATTGCCGATTACGACTAGTTTTTGCTTCATTTCTTGCGTACTGTTATTCCGATGTGTTGTTCTTGTCTAACTGCTCTTCTTAGCTCGCTTTGAGCAGGTGACCACTCTCGTTTTCCTCGAGGAAGCAGAGAAGCTCTTCGCGGTAGCGAATGTATGACGGATGTTCGAGCATCGCCTTCCGTGTACGTGGCCGTTCCAAGTCAACCTCCATGACGTGTCCGACACGTGCTTGTGGTCCATTCGTCATCATGACAACACGATCAGCGAGCAGAATCGCTTCATCAACGTCATGCGTAACACAAATCGCGGTGACTTGCGCTTGCGACCACACCTCCATTAACACGTCCTGTAACTCCCAACGCGTCAAACTGTCGAGCATGCCGAAGGGTTCGTCGAGAAGTAGAAGCTTTGGTGATAACGCAAAGGCGCGCGCAATGCCAATCAACTGACGCGTACCGTTGGAAAGATCGCGCGCAGGCTGATCAGCAGATTCGCCGAGTCCAACACGCTCCAGGTAGTAGTCAACGACCTCTTCCCGTTCTTGTCTTGTAGCGGTCGGGTAAACCCGATTCACGCCGATGGCAATGTTTTGTCTCGCGGACAGCCACGGGAATACGCTTGGCGCTTGAAAAACTACCGCACGTTCGGGATCCGCATCGACGACGTGCTTCGCATCCAAGACGATCGCGCCACTCGAAATCTCGCTAAGACCGGCCGTCATCGATAGCACGGTCGACTTACCGCAGCCGGAGTGTCCGATGAGCGTAATGAACTCGCCTTTCTCCATGACAAGCTCAAAGTCCTCTACGACAGTCAACGGCCCACTATTGGTGGGAAAGGTCTTGCAGAGCTGAGAGAATTGCAGATAACGCGTCGTCAATAGCGTCTTCGACGCTTCTCGGTACGCTTTCGGAAGGGCATGTAAAGGAGTAACGTCCGGAAGTGAACGCGGTTTCGAGACCGTCTCTACCTGCCGCTGATCGTTGAGATAACGCGTAATCTGAGTTTTTAATCTGATGGCAATAGAGCTGTGATTGACCGCGCTGCGAATCCGCGGTCGCGGAAGCGGTACACCGATTTGTTCACTGATCGTGCCGTCTGAATTGAGCAGTACGACGCGGTCTGCAAGGTAAAGCGCTTCGTCGACATCGTTGGTGACTAACAACACCGTTCGTTGATCTCGCTGCCAGATTGCCTGCAATTCGTCCTGCAGTTTGGTCCGCGTAAGGGCATCCAGTGCTGAGAGTGGTTCATCGAGTAGAAGCACCGCGGGTTCCATTGCAAGCGTGCGCGCAAGTGCCACTCGCTGCCGCATTCCACCGGACAGCGCTGCTGGTTTCCGGTCGTGCGCATGCGTTAATCCGACCATTTCTATGTAATGTTGGGAGAGTTCTCGACACGCCGACCTTGACAACTTTCGATGTGCAGCACGCACCGCTAGTTCAACGTTTCCCGCGACGGTAAGCCACGGCAGCAACGAATAGGACTGAAACACGACACTACGTTCAGGACCTGGCGATTCAACTCGTTCACCTCGAAACAGCACCTGACCCTTTGTAGGTTTTTCAAGCCCCGCAAGCAGGTTAACCAACGTCGTCTTGCCCGTACCAGCGAATCCAAGTATGGCAACGAATTCGCCTTGTTCTATCTGAAGCGACACGTCGTGTAAAACGTCAACGCGTTCAGAACCAACACCAAACGAGACGCTTACGTTCTCTAATTCAAGAATCGACACGATGCAGGCTTATCTAGTATTCGTGTCGATTACTGACTGCAGCGTATGCATGACGCGATCCAAGAGGAATCCGATGATGCCGATCGTTAGCACCGCTACCATGATTTTGGCAAGGGATTGTGAGGATCCGTTCTGAAACTCGTCCCACACGAATTTCCCAAGACCAGGATTCTGTGCGAGCATTTCAGCCGCGATTAAGACCATCCAACCGACCCCTAACGAAAGTCGGAGCCCGGTGAAAATCAGAGGTAAAGCAGAAGGCAGAACAAGCTTGGTGATCTTGGTCCACGTGCGGAGTTTCAGCACCTTACTCACATTTAGAAGGTCCTTGTCGATCGTTGCGACACCCAGTGCCGTATTGATCAACGTTGGCCACATCGAGCACAGCGTGACTGTAATCGCGGAATTTAAGAAGGATTTGGCGAACAAGCCTTCATTCGTCGTGTACACCGCCGACACGACCATCGTGACGATCGGTAACCACGCAAGTGGCGAGACGGGTTTAAATACCTGGACGAATGGGTTGATTGCTACGTTCGTGATCGGCGACAAACCACAAGCGATGCCGATAGGTACCGCGACCACGGTCGCAAGTAGGAAGCCAAAGAAAACGGTTTTAAGCGATGTCCAAATCTGATCGTAATAGGTAGGTCGTCCGGTGTATTCGCGCCACTTTACCCTGTCGTCACGACCTTGTTCGATGTGTTCCGCATTTCGAATCTCTTGCCTTTCTTGAAACGCGACCGCCTTCAGACGTTCTGTTTTGTGATCCTCGTGAAGCACGAGCGCCTGTTCCCAAACCTTAGCCGGTCCTGGTATCGTGCCGAGCGAGGTTTCGACTTGCTGGGCTAGCTGCGACCACAAAAACAGGAAACCCAATATGGCTAATACAGGTACACAAAGCAAGCGCCAAAACTCGCGGAATTGCACGACCGGGTCTTCGCCAAAACCGATTCGGAACAAAGGTGTAAGCCACCCTAGCCCGAAGACGCTGATGACCCGATCTGCTTTATCAATTCGCAACAACGCGGAATCGCGCCGCTGAATACCGATCACGGGGGAGTCTTCCATGACTATCTCTTCGTTAACCTATTGCTCAATCAACACCACGTTACCGCGTCGCACGGATTGCCTTTGTTTCAGCCCTATCTCAAGGGAATCCAGATAAGCGTTAGGAGTCCGCCCGTCGAACGTGACATCGTCAATGAAGTCGGACTGTGGACCCCGATAGCCATCCGCGTCCCAGGGAAAATCCGCTTCCGATGCCAAGCCTTCATCTACCAACAGGCGAGCCGCTTCGAGATAAATCGACGGTTTGTATACCTCCTCAGCGATCTGAAAATACCAGCTATCGTCGCGAGAATCTGAGATCTGTCCCCAACGTCTCATCTGCGTCAAGTACCAAATTGCGTCCGAGTAGTACGGATAGGTCGCGAAGTACCTAAAGAAAACGTTGAAGTCCGGCACCTCTCGAACATCGCCTCTTTCGTACTCAAAAGTACCAGTCATGGAATTCGCAATGACGTCGACATCTGCACCGACGTATTCCGAACGGGCAAGAATTTCAGAAGCCTCTTGACGATTCGCGTTATCGTTTTCGTCTAACCAAATCGCAGCGCGAATCAGTGCTTTCGTTAGCGCAAGCGTCGTATTCGGGTTTGATTGCGCGAATTCAGCGGTAACGCCGAAGACTTTCTCAGGATTGTTCTTCCAAATTTCGTAGTCGGTGATGACAGGTACACCGATCCCTTTAAACACTGCCTGCTGGTTCCAGGGTTCACCGACACAATATCCATGGATGGTTCCCGCCTCCATAGTTGCGGGCATTTGGGGCGGTGGCGTAACCGACAGCAGTACATCTGCATCAATCTGGCCGGAGATGTCATCCATGCTATAGAAACCCGGATGGATTCCACCGGCCGCTAGCCAGTACCGCAATTCATAGTTATGCGTTGAAACCGGAAACACCATGCCCAAGTTAAAAGGTTTCCCGTCAGCCTTGTACTGTTCAACAACGGGTTTAAGCGCAGAAGCGGAAATTGGGCGCTGAACCTTCCCGTCAACGACAGGGATAAACGGTTTCATTTGTTCCCAGATCGTGTTGGATACCGTTATGCCGTTTCCGTTGAGGTCCATTGAAAACGGCGTGACGATGTGCGCTCTAGTTCCATACCCGATCGTCGAAGCGATTGGCTGACCTGCCAACATGTGTGCGCCGTCGAGTTCGCCATCGATAACTCGGTCTAGTAATACCTTCCAGTTTGCCTGCGGTTCAAGCGAGACGTACAACCCCTCGTCTTCGAAGAATCCTTTCTCGTACGCGATCGCCAACGGTGCCATATCGGTGAGTTTGATGAAGCCAAGCGTCAATTCATCCTTTTCAACGTCGAGGTAATCCGCATGGGTGCTTATAGCGTGAACCAACGCAAGCAACGCGACAATCAATCGCAAACGAATCACCATACCTAACCCAATGTACTAACGGCAGACACAAAGCAAAAATCGTGCCAAAGTGTCTGAAGTGACTTAACCTATTGATTTAAAAATCTTTTATTTCTTTTTCATTTCCTCCTCAACGATATAGATACAGGACACTAGCGCAATAACTGCGATTTGATCAAATTTTGAGGGCGTGTCGTTCCGAATCCAAAGCGTGCTCAAACCTACTGCTGACGTGTTAGAAATCATGCAACAACATTGTCGCGAACGCACATGGCTCCGTCGTCCTTGATTTAATCGCAATTCCGTTCACACGAACGCGACATTCGCGTACAACCAGCAGCGAGATTTCCTGGTTGCACGCGAATTGATGTAGCCTCTTAGGCAGACAGTTTCCGACTAGGAACCGACTTCCTCGGATCGAAAAACGGCACTGCGGCGGTCTTCCCGGGCGCTGTTCCGTGTAAGGTCGTAACTTCGATCTCATTGCCCGGTGCAGACAGCTCAATCGGTACCCAAACAAAACCGATGTTTCGTTCCATGCGTGGGGACCAGAGAATGAGCGTGACCTTCCCTATCTCTTCGCCGTTGCGATAGATAGGCGCTACGTCCGGACGTCCAGGTATTTCCTCCTCTTCGTCCAGTATGACACCGACCAGCTTCTGACTCACGCCTTCCTCTTTGATCCGCATCAACGCTTCCTTGCCGATGTAGTCTGCACTCTGCTCTTCCACCAGCCGTTCAAGCCCCATGATTTCGTAGGGGTTGTTCTCGATTGTCAGATCCGCGCCGTATCGAAAAATACCAGCCTCAACGCGGCGGATTTGCGATGGTGCGATTGGTCGAATTCGATGAGGTTTTCCCGCTTCCATGATTCGATCCCAAAGCTCTTCGCCACGACTTGGATCACATAAATAAATCTCAAAGCCAATCTCGGCGCTCCAGCCGGTACGACTTATCACCACAGGGATGCCGTCGAGGTCCGTCTGCAACGTCCAGTAATAACGAATCTTCTTAACCGCGTCGCCGAACAACGTGGTCATAACGGCAAGTGACTTTGGCCCCTGCACCTGAACCGGGTAAATTTCCGGCTCGCGCACTTTAACGTCCAAACCGCAGCCAACCGAATAGCCTCGCGCCCACAAACCCGCGTCGGAGTCCGACAACGCAAGCCACCATCGATTTTCCTCTATGCGCAACAACACCGGCTCATTGACGATGCCGCCGTCCTCAGCCATGATCAAGACATACTTGCCTTGCCCCACAGCACATTTGGTCAAATCGCGACACGTCAATCGATTTGTGAACTCAGATGCGTCTGGTCCAGTGATTTCAACGATGCGCTCAACGCTGACATCCCAAAGCGTCACATCTTCCGTAAGAGCACGATACTCTTCGAGTGGATCGTCATAGTGATTTGGGATATACATGTGGTTGTATATGCCCCACGCTTTGCACCCGTCTCGGCGCGTGGCTTCGAAAAACGGTGATTTACGATAACGCGGACCGAAATAGAACTCGGCCTTAGTCAAGATTTCGTTCATGCCATTCAACTCCTTTAAGCTTCACAGCACGGTGGTTGGTTATGCTCGCAACCTCTGGTTGCGGGCATCGTAAAGTGGATCGGCGATTACCTGCGCTGCACAGCGATTGCCTAAGATCGAAATCTCAAGTTCCGCACCCAGCTCTGCGTACGCCGGTTCCACGAAGGCGAAAGCAATGCTTCGCCCAACAACATAACCGAAAGCGCCGCTAGTCGTTAGTCCGACCAAGCGCCCATCGGCATACACTGGTTCATTGCCGTGGGCGTCGGCGTCGATCGCCTCCACGGACAGGTACACCAAGCGGCTCTCTTTACTCTCGCGGCTCCGCTTGAGCACCGCTTCCTTCCCCATGAACGGACTGTTGAAGTCGACGAATCGCTCCAATCCAGCCTCGATCGGCGTGAGCTCGGTGGTCAATTCCGATCCCCAAGCTCGGTAACCTTTTTCCATTCGAAGTGCGTCCATGGCGTAGAGGCCGAAATCAACGACGCCGAAGTCCTTTCCTACTGTCATTAATGCTTCGTACAGTTCATTCATATGACGCATAGCGTGGTGAAGTTCCCAACCAAGCTCACCCACATAAGACACGCGAAGTGCACGTACTGGTACACCAGCGACCTCTATCTCTCGTGCAGACAGCCAAGGAAACGCGGTGGAATTTAGGTCGGCATCGGTGAGTTTAGAGAGTAGCTCTCTCGAGCTTGGACCCGTGACTAACAGTGCTGCATAGTCCTCTGTAACGTCTTTGACATCTACTCGCTCAGCTTCGTGACGATGCTGCACCAGCCAATCGTGGTCGTGAATGCGAGCCACCGCCGCTGAGAGTAAATAGAAGCGTTGCTCGTCTAGTCGAGATACCGTAAATTCACTTTCGATACCACCTAACTCAGTTAGCGCGTGCGCTAGAGTGACTCGCCCGCGACGAGGTACGCGATTGGCAAGGATGCGATCAAGAAAAACCTCTGCGTCTGGACCACTGACATCGAACTTGCTGAACGCGGAAACATCGATCACGCCAACACGCTCACGTACAGCTTTGCATTCCTCACCGACAGTGTCAAAACAGTTCATCCGGCGATGGCCGTAACTTTCCTCCACACCTGGCGGCGCAAACCACTTTGGTCGTTCCCAGCCAAACGTCTCGGCGAAGACAGCGCCACGAGAAGCGAGCTTTTCATAAATGGGTGTGGTTCGGACGGGTCGACCTGCTTCGCGATACTCGCCTGGGTAATGGACCTGGTACATTTGGTGGTACTCGTCCACGGCTTTCGACACACTGTAGTCACCAATGGACCACGAACCGAAGCGCCTACACTCCATCTCGCGAACGTTGATCTCTGTCTGACCATGTGTCATCCATTGCGCAAGGTACTTGCCAGCGCCGGGTCCTTGCGTGATACCGATCCCTGCGCCACAGCACAACCAGAAGTTCTCCAGCCCTTCGACGGGTCCGATAAGAAAGCCACCGTCAGGCGTGTGGGTAATCGGGCCACTTACAACTCGCTTAATGCCAGCACTCTCAAATGCTGGAACGCGCTTGGTAGCAGCTTCAAGCCAGGGTAGCAACCGATCTATATCCGGTGGCAGCAGCTCCGCGTCGAACGACCAATCAATGCCATCTAGAGCCCACGGTTGCGCACCGCCGGTCTCATACGGACCGACGATTAATCCCTGTCTCTCCTGACGGTAATAACAAGACGCTCTTGGGTCTCGCACCACAGGGATTTCGCGTTCCAGCGACTTGACGACGTCAAGGTCTTCTGTCACCAGATACTGATGAATCATGTTGACAATCGGAACCTGGACACCGACCATTGCACCAATCTGAGGTGCGAATCCACCGGCGGCGTTCACAACGTGATCTGCGACGATGGTGCCTTGTTCCGTCACCACATCCCAATCTCCACCGTGGCGACGAGCAATGTCGACGACTCGGTTGCGGACGCAGATCTCGGCACCGCCTTGGCGCGCGCCGGCTGCCATCGCCATGGTGCTACTAGCAGGATCTGTGTGCCCGTCACCCGGCGTGTATCTAGCAGCGGGTGCAATTCGGAGATTTCGGAAGGGCCAATAAGGTGGCACTCGGCGCCAACGCAGTGCAGCACACCTTGTACGTAATGAAACCAGTCGACTTCGTCCTGATTGGTCGCAAGACGTATCGAACCGCAGCCGTGCCAGCCTGTTGTTTGACCGACCTCTGCCTCAAGACTACCGTACAGCTGTGCCGCGTGCAGGTGTACCTTGGCCATATTGAGGCTGCCAATGAAATGGGGAATCAAACCGGCAGCGTGCCATGTCGAGCCAGAGGTTAGTTCCCCCTTCTCGACGAGTACCACATCCGACCAGCCTTCCTTGGTCAAGTGATACAAAAGCGCTACGCCCATCACGCCGCCGCCGATCACGACAACTCTTGCGTGCGACTTCACGAGCACGTCCTAAACACGACGAAATCCAGCCTCACGAACGGCTCCTCAAACGTAGCCAATCTTCCCTTCGGAAGCGCAATACATGGAACGTAAAAACGCTGCGCAGATTTTAGTTGGAATTGTGCCTGAC